>JBEKFS010000090.1:0-21944 GCA_050013195.1 Occallatibacter sp. | reverse complement strand
AGCAGCCGGGCAAGTCTCGCGCGCAGGTTAGGCGTGCGTCCGATGTAAGGCTCGGCGTGAGCCTCCGCGCCGTAGAGCGCAAAGACCGCAGAACTCGTCGGCAGTTGCGCCAGAGCGGCCTTGGCGTCAGCCGGATCGAAGCCAATCTGCTGCATTGCAATCTCGGGACTTTGCTTCGAAGCTCCCATTCCGCTCAATCTCCGTTAACTGCCAGCAATCATCATGCCGTCAATGCGCAGCGTGGGCGAGGCCACCGCGCCCCTGAACTCCAAATCGTTGCCGATTGCAACCACGTTGCGCAGCATCTCTGCCAGGTTGCCGGCAATGGTCACCTCTTCGACGGCGTGAGTCAGCTCGCCGTTCTCAATCCACAAGCCGGTAGCGCCGCGCGAGTAATCGCCTGTGACCACGTTGACGCCGAAGCCCATCAGGCTGGTGACGTAGAGTCCGGCGCGAACCTCTGCGACGATCTGCTCCGGCGTCTGCGTCCCCGGCTCAAGATACAGGTTGCCACAGCCGATGCCCGGCGTGCCTGCTAAACCTCTTGACGCGTTGTGCGTGGATTTCATCTTCAGCTTGCGCGCCGTGTAGGTGTTCAGCAGATAGTTACGCAGCACGCCTTTCTCCACCACTACCGTTCGTTGCGAGGGCAGCCCTTCGCCGTCGAACGGAGAAGTCCCGAAGCCACCCATTCCCGTTGTCAGCAGCATGGTGTTGTCGTCAACAATTGTCACGCCCGGCGCGGCAATCTGCTCGCCCAGCCGGCCAGCCAAAAACGAAGCCCCGCGCCAGATCGAGTCGCCCGAGGCCGCCTCAAAGACCGAGCCGAGCAGCGAGTTAGCCACCTCCGGCGCAAAAATTATAGGGGCTTTCTGCGTGGGAACGCGCCGCGCGCCCAGCCGGCGAAGCGTTCGCCGCGCCGCCTCTTTGCCGATTGCCTCAGGCGATTCCAGATCCGCCAGCCGCCGCGCGCTCGACCACCAGCCGTCGCGCTGCATCGAGCCATCCACGTCCACCGCCAACGGAGCCGCCGCAACCCCGGCATAACTGGAGCGGTAGCCGCCGTGAAAGCCGCGCGAATTGGCCAGAACCTTGCTCCCCGTAGCCGCCTCAAAGCTGCCGCCGTCAGAGTTGGTGATGCGCGGGTCAGCCTCGAGCGCCGCAGCCTCCGCACGCCGTGCCCACTCGATCCGCTCCGGTCCCGGAAGCGAGTACACGTCCTCGTGATAGAGATGAAGGTCGCCGGGCAGCGAACCGAATTCGTCCCACTCCGGCAACCCGCTGAAGGGATCTTCTTCGGTCACTTTGGCCAGCGCCAGCGCGCCTTCCACCAGTTGACGAATTCCCTCCGGGGTAAGGTCGCTGGTCGAAGTCGAGGCCGACCGCTTGCCCAGAAAAACCCGCAAGCCAAGACCGCGCGAACCGGACTCCTTCAGCGTCTCCACCTGGCCCATGCGCACAATGACGCTGAACTCGTCGCCCTCGCGCGCCACGGCCTCGGCGTCGCTGGCGCCGGCTTTCATGGCCAGTTCCACCACCTCGGCAGCCAGGGATTCAAGGTCGCAATTTGTCAAATTGGGTTGAGCGGCAGCTTTGGCCATGGGTCAACAGTACCAAAACCCGCCCATTTCAGCACCCTCTCGAATTTGTCCAAACCCTTTGCGCATTTACAGGCTGCGGAAAAATTCAACCCAGAGGGAAGCTGAAGGTTCTTGTGAGCGGATAGGAATGCAATCATCTTTGTTGATTGTCGTGCTGGTGGCAGCGTGGTCTACTGCAGGGGCTCAATGGTTCGCCGGGTTACCGGCGAGGAAAAGACGATCATGGTAGTGGTTGCGACATAGGGCATGAACTTCTTGATGATATTTTCCAGGGCCTCGGACGTGGGCACGAAGACCTTAAGTAGGAATGTGTCTTCTCCGGCGATGTGGTGACATTCCTGGACCTCAGGCATCTCGCGGGCTATTGCGATTACGTGAGAAATCAAGTCGCCGATGACGCGGACTCGAATAAAGGCGCAGACGGGCCGCCCGACCTTTTGGCGGTCGATCTCGACTCGGTATCCAGTGATGATTCCAGCCTCTTCCATGCGGTGAACCCGTTCGATGACGGCTGGCGTCGATAGGCCGACCCGCCGGCCCAGTTCCGAAAAGTGAATGCGCGCATCGTCCTGAAGTTCGGCCAGAATACGCCATCCGATGGGATCGAGGAGCTTGGTAATATCTACGGTGTCTGTCATTTGCGACCTAAAAGAGTTCTGAAAATACACAAAAGTATCATATAAATCGTATTCCTTTCTGCTATGAGCCTCAAGTAGATTTCACTATAAGATGGGTTCCGTGTCAAAACCCGGCCATCTGGAATACCGCTCGCTCAATATAAACGTGAACGGAACCACGCAGTCGCCACAGTTTGCCGGTTAAACCGGCGCACAGGAGCATCTTTCATCATGGCACTTTCTACTCAATACGAATTGCGTTTGGCTCGCCGCATGGCGAGATTAGGCACCGAAACAGCCTTTGAAGTTCTGAACAAGGCGAAGGCGCTGGAGCGCCAGGGCAAGAGCATCATTCATCTGGAAATCGGTGAGCCCGATTTCGATACGCCCTCTAATGTAGTGCAAGCGGCTGTGGACGCGCTGCACAAAGGCTGGACCCACTACGGTCCCTCCGCCGGCCTGCCCGAGCTGCGCCAGGCCATTGCAGAATACATCGGCAGCACGCGCGGCATCACGGTCACCCCCGAGGAAGTGGTGGTGGTGCCCGGCGGCAAGCCCATCATGTTTTACGCCATGCTGGCGTTGATTGATGAAGGCGATGAGGTCATCTATCCCAATCCCGGATTCCCCATCTACGAATCGATGATCAACTACGTGGGAGGCAAGGCCGTTCCCATCCAGCTCCGCGAGGAGCGCGATTTCACGCTGGATGTCAACGATCTGCCCGCGCTGATCACCGACCGCACCAAGCTCATCATCATCAACTCTCCGCAGAATCCCACCGGCGGCGTCATGTCGCGTCAAGATGTCGAGCAGGTAGCCAAAATCATCGGCGACCGCAATATCCTCGTGCTTTCGGACGAAATCTACAGCCGCCTGCTCTTTGAAGGCGAGCATTTCTCGATTTCGACGATCCCCGGCATGAGAGAGCGCACCATCATTCTCGACGGCTTCTCCAAGACCTACGCCATGACCGGGTGGCGCATGGGCTACGGCGTCATGCGCCCCGATCTCGCCACGCACATGACCCGCCTGATGACCAACTCCAACTCCTGCACCGCCAGCTTTACCCAGATTGCGGGCATCGAGGCATTGCGCGGAGATCAGAGCGCCGTCACGCGCATGTGCGCGGAGTTCAAAAAGCGCAGCGAATTTTTTGTCGCCGGGTTGAACAAGATCAAGGGCTTCAGTTGCCGCCAACCCAAGGGCGCATTCTACGTCTTCCCCAACATCACGAAGACGGGATGGAAGTCCAAGCCCCTGGCCGATGCGCTGCTCGATCAAGCCGGCGTGGCGGCGCTTTCCGGTACCGCCTTCGGAGCCTTCGGTGAGGGCTATCTGCGATTCAGCGTGGCCAACTCGATGGAAAACCTGCAAGAGGCGCTCGACCGCCTGGACAAGTGGACAAAGCAGAATCTTTAGTTCATGATCTGGATGCCCCACCCAAACCGCATCTCTATATTTGCGGTTAGGGTGGGGTTCTCTCGGTCTGTTGCTGTAATTTATTCGATAGCATTGCGCGCGGGTTGGATTCCCGTGCAAAGGAGACGGCCATGGCCCTCAAGGATTCCAAAACCGGAAAAGTCATCCGGGATTATTCGATTGAACAGCTTAAGGATGCTGCCAACATGATGCGCGGTTACGATCTTGTCGAGCTTTGCGCGGCAGGTTCGGGCCACTCCGGCGGAACCCTCTCAATTATGGACATCGTAGCCGCGCTTTACCTTCATGTTGCCCAGCACGACCCAAAAAATCCTAACTGGCCCGATCGCGACCGCATTATCTGGTCCGCCGGTCATAAGGCGCCGGCCCTTTATGTTGGCCTGGGCTACTCGGGTTTCTGCGACATCAATGATGTGATGACCCTGCGCAAGCTCCACTCGAATTTTCAGGGTCACCCGCATTGGTTGAAGCTGCCCGGTGTCGAAGTCTCCTCGGGCTCACTGGGCCAAGGCCTCAGCATTTCTGTCGGCATGGCGCTGGCCGCCAGGCTGGACGGGAAGAAGCACAAGATCTTCTGCCTGATGGGCGACGGCGAACAGCAGGAGGGCCAGGTCTGGGAAGCCGCCATGGAGGCCGGACACTACAAACTGGACAACATCATCGCCGTTATCGACGTCAATCGCCTGCAAATTGACGGCTGGGTGAAGGACGTAATGCAAGTCGAGCCGCTGGACGCCAAATACGCGAGCTTCGGCTGGGAGGTGCTGCACGTCGATGGCAACGACATGAAGCAACTGGTGGAGGCCTTCGACAAAGCCAAAACAGTAGTGGGCAAGCCGGTGGTCATCCTGGCCGACACCATCAAGGGCAAGGGCGTCAGTTTTATGGAGAACGTGGCCGGCTGGCACGGCAAGCCGCCGAATCGCGAGGAGCTGACCGCCTCCCTGAAGGAGCTGGGCTTGACGGAGCGCATTCCCGTTGAGCAGTTGCTCAATTACGCCAAGAACTACCAGGCGGCGCAGGATCGTGAGCTGGAAGCCAAAATGCCCAAATTCTCCCGCGACTTCTGGTGGAACGCGGGCGACGACATGAAGGTCAAGATGGAGCCAACCCGCAAAGGCTTCGGCAAGTCGCTGGCGGACAACGGCGGCGATGAGCGCATCGTTTGCCTGGGACTGGACATCTCCGGCTCCATCACCATCAGCGATTTCTACGCCGGCAAGCCGGAGCGCAAGAATCGCTGGATCAGCATGGGAATAGCCGAGCAATCGGCTACCTCGGCGGCCGCGGGATTTGCCAGGGAAGGCAAGCTGCCGGTGCTGGGCAGTTACGCCACCTTCATGTCCGCACGCAATCTGGATCAGATTCGCGTCTCCATCTGCTACGGGAACTTCAACGTCCTGATTGCTGGCGCACACGGCGGAGTCTCCGTCGGACCCGACGGCGCAACCCATCAGGCCCTTGAAGATTTGTTTGCCATGCAAGGCTTGCCCAACATGTCAGTCGTTGTTCCCTGCGACATCGAGGAGACGCGCAAGGCCACCGATTACCTGCTGCTCAAGCACGTGGGGCCAAAGTATATTCGCTTTGCTCGAGAAGCCACTCCCATCGTCACCAATCTGGAAACGCCCTTTGTCTTTGGCAAGGCCAACGTGATTCGACTGCGGAAGGAGGCGGCTAACTTCGCCGAAGCCTTCGAGACCCAGCTAGCCTCTGGCTACAAGAACGAGTCAGAAGACCTGAGCATCATCGCCTGCGGACCCATGGTTCCCGAGGCAATGCGCGCGGCCCGCATCCTGAAGCAGGACTTCGGCTACGAGACGCGCGTTCTTAACCTGCACACACTCAAACCCATCGATGCCGAGGCTGTGATTCGCGCAGCCGCAGATACCGGCGTCGTGATCACCGCGGAAGAACACCAGATTGGCGCTCTGGCGTGGCGCGTCAGCGGCCTCCTCACGGAATGCAAGCAACTCTACGGCAAGCCCTTGATCACTGGGGCCATCGGCGTAAAGGATCGCTTCGGCGACTCCGGCTCGCCCTGGGAGATGGTCAAGGAGCTGGAAGTCAGCGCCGAGCATATCGCGCAGAAGGCCGTTGAGTTAATGAAGCTGAAGAAGAAATAAGCTGCGGAAACAAAACTGAGGCATTCTCCTGTGCGGGAGGATGCCTCAGCTTTTTTACGCCGAAACTGCTCAAGAAATCGCGCGGAAGAGCCAATAGAGCAGGCCGGAAAGCAGCGCCGCGGACGGCAGCGTGAAGACCCACACCGCCGCGATGTTGCGGATCGTCGACAAATGCAGGCCGCTGCCGTTGGCCGCCATCGTCCCCGCCACACCCGAACTGAGAATGTGCGTAGTTGAAACCGGCAGGCCAAGCCTGGTGGCGGCAAAGATAGTTCCCATGGTCACCAGTCCTGCGCTGGCGCCTTGCGCATAGTTCAGGTGTTCCTTGCCGATCTTTTCACCCACCGTGATGACCACGCGCTTCCAGCCCACCATCGTCCCCAGCCCAAGAGCCAGGGCTACGGCGACTTTGACCCAGTTGGGAATGAACTTGGTGGATTTGTCCAGTCTGGTCCTGTAGTTCCTGAGCCCTGTATCTTCCTCGGCGGTGAAGGCCGGGGCGTGGTTCTTGTCCATCAGCCGAAGCGCCTCGCCAGCCACATACATGTCATTGCGGACGATTGTCTGTTCCTGTGCTGGGATGGACCTGAAGACCTTGTACTGCCCCACTGTGTGGCTCACATCCCCAACAAGTTCTCGTAGCGCCAGAATCGTCTCCGGCCGCAACTTCTGGGTACGGATGTAGTCGGTCACCTCGGCGCGGGCATTGGAGCTGTGTGCGCTGTTCTGCCCCACATAGCGGTCAAGAATATGGCCGGCCTGTTCGGAGGCGGAGATAAACTGCTGAATATCGTTGGCGGTCACCGCGTGGTTGAGTGCGTAAGCGGTGGGCACTGTGCCGATAAGAATCAGCATGATCAGGCCCATTCCCTTTTGCCCATCATTGGAACCGTGAAAAAAACTGACGCCTGTACAGGTGAGCACCATCAGGGCGCGGATGGGCCACGGCGGCGGTTGCTTGTCCTTGGGCGCTTCAAAGAGCGAGGGGTATTTAAGCAGCCGTTTCGATACCACCATCACAAGGCCGCCCAGCATGAAACCCACAAACGGCGAGATGAGCAGAACCTTCAGAATCTTGATGGCCTGCTCCCAATCCACGCCGGAGGCGCCGACATGGGGGTTGAACAACTGGTTGGCGATGCCTACCCCGATAATCGAGCCGACCATGGTGTGCGAGCTGGAGGCCGGCAACCCCAGCCACCACGTGCCCATGTTCCAGAGAATTGCCGCGATGAGCAGAGCAAAGACCATGGCGTAGCCGGAGCCTGAGCTGACTTGAAGAATAAGATCAACCGGAAGCAGCGTAATGATGGCAAAGGCCACCGCGCCCGACGAGGCCAGCACTCCGGCCAGATTGCAAAATCCCGACAATACCACTGCTGTTGTGGGATCAAGCGAATGGGTATAGATCACCGTGGCCACGGCGTTGGCGGTATCCAGAAAGCCGTTTGCGAATTCGAAGCCCAGAGCGATCAGCAACGCCAGGGCCAGCAGAAGATACGGCCAGATGCTGGTGACAGTGACCGTTTTCATGTCCCTGGAGACGTGGAATGCGATGAAGCACATGCCGCCGGCGAGAGCTGCAAGAAACAACGCGATGCTCTTGGCGCCGGGCCTCCTGGTCATGTGGCTATCAAGCCGCGACCCTCTGGAAGGCAGTACTTCGGCGGCGGTTGCCGGGTCAGCCATCAGATGTCACCAATGCGGCCAGAGAAATTCCGGACACGCCTGGCCCTCCGAAGTCGGGAGTGAACAACGGCATGACAAAGCAAATACAAAGGGGATGGCTGGAGGCGGGAGAGTGCAGAGCCGGATAATTTGGCGTCCATATAACCCCAACAACCGCATTTTTCGTACAGTCGTTTGCGTCGCCGGCCAGAGGAAGCGGGCTACTAAAGCCATTTTACACCGGCTGGGAACGAGCCCAGAAAAGAGGAATGTTAAAGGACGATTAAAATCGCTGTCGCGGCGTTAAGAATCAGCAAGTTGTTGCAAGGTTTCGCTATACCGTTCCATCACGCTCTTTGCGACTTCTAACTGTTTCGCAAGTTCGGGGTCATCTTTCGCCTTTTCTTGGAGTTCCAGCCAAAGGGGGCTGTTGCGATCTGTGTCAGGTTTTGCCTTCTCTTCCACTTGATTACCTCATCTCACCACACTTATCGACTGATGTTTCCTGCTGTCCAGCAAAGCAGGAAAGGCCTCCACTAATTCATAATTCGGATAACTCAATTTTATCGCCAGTCATCCCGCGCGTTGCCCAGCCCTTCGTTCATCACTGTGTCGAAGTTGTTGTGCTTTTTGATGAAGATCTCGCTGAATTGGCGGTCCTGGCGTAGCAAAATGGCTTGCAAGCGGACCATCTCCAGCAGCGCCAGGAACATGGCGATCAGCGCCCGCTCGCTGCGTGTGTGGCTCAACAGGCGGCGCAGAGCCACCGGTTTGTCTTCCATGGTCAGGCGGCGGGCGAGGAACTGAATCATCTGGCCCACCGTGACTGAATCCTCTTCGACATCAATGACCGGACGATTGCGGGCGCGCTCCAGAATCTCGCGGAAGATGCGTACCAGGTCCACGGTATCGGCGGCGATCTCCGGCTCTGCGGCCTCATCGTCCTTGAACTCGCGCACCCCGGGATTGGACCAGGTAGCCGCCTCAAGCATCTGCTTTTGTTGCAGCATCTGAGCGGCATTCTTGAAGCGCTCGTGCTCCAGCAGCCGCTCCACCAGCTCGCGTCGTGGATCCTCGGCAGCTGCCTCCGGGCCAGTCTCCGTGTGCGGCAGCAGCATCTTGCTCTTGATGTGGATCAGTAACGAAGCCGTGTAGATAAAATCGCCCGCCACATCCACATCGCTGGCCCGGAGTTGGTTGACGTAGGCCAGGAACTGGCTGGTGATGATGGCGATGGGGATGTCGTAGATGTCGATGTCCTGCTTGCGAATCAGGTCCAGCAACAAGTCCAACGGGCCGTCATAAACCTGTCCCACAATCACCGAGAATGGAGATTCCTCGGAGCCTTCATCCAGCTTTTTCTGCCGCGCCGCCAGCCGGGCGGCTTCCTTTTCCTCCGCGCTGGGCTGCGGTTTGAGCACCCGCAGTGGGACGGCTTCGGCGGCTGGAGACGAGCCGGCGATTGGCTCGTGAGCAGGCTCTGGCGCGGCGGGCAGCGGCGGCGCAGCGGCCGGGGCGGCTTGCTCAACTTCGGGAGCGGGGGCCGTGGCAGTGACAGGCTCGGCGACAGGTTCCTGCTCGGCTTCGATCAGGGCTTCCGGCTCTTTGGCCGGTTCTTCGACAGCCTCAACCACGACTTCGTCTTCGGAAGTTTCCACAACTTCCGGCTCAATTGGAACCTCGGCTTCCGGTTCAGATGCTGCCGCTTCGCTCGGCTCTTCGACAGCCTCGTCCTCGATCTCGACTTCCGCAATCGGCTCTGCGTGTTCGAGCGGCTCCGGGACAACCTCGCTCACGGCTTTGGCCCCGGCTGCCGAGGAACTTGACTCCGCATGAAACTCCTCTTCAGCCTCAGTGGGGATCAGGTTGCTGCGAACTGTCTTGTCAAACGCCGCAGTGGGAACGGGTGCAGGCTCGGCTGGTTGCGCTTTCTCGACCACTGCGACCTGCACTGCTATTGAGATGGACTCGGTCACAGGCTCAGCATGGATCGCCGGCGCGGCAACCACTTTTTTCGCTTTGCGGGACGGCTCGGTCAATGCTCTTTCTTCTTCCCGGTTTTCTTTGAAACTGCGTGAAATCACTGTTTCTGGAACAGGTTCGGGCATTGCGGGACGCGGGAAAATGCCAAATCCGGAGCGAAGGCCGCTCAACGCTATCTGGAGCGCCTTTCTCCACCACGGAATTGTCTTTTCTGGCATCTTCGTTCTCTCAGCGGCTCCGCCGGTTTCTTGGCTTACTTCAACGGTTCGTAATTGCTTTGAAGTTCATCTATTCTCCTCGAAGTTTGCCCTGCGATTCCAAGGTGGAAATGGTTGCCTTCGACTCTGGTAACTGAAACCTGGATTTTTTCATCCTTTTTCAACGACCTTTTGGCCAGAGAAAACTGTTGAGAGAAAAATTTCTGGGGAACGATGAAGTCATAGAGCCATTTGTTCTCGTTTCTCCAGCAGAGAAGAGTCCATACTTCGTAGGACCTGGAGGGAACCTCAAAATTCCACCTGTCTGCTTCGACCACGTCCCTAGATGTTGTTAAAAAAACGCGCTTTTTCTTGAAGCTGAGAAAGGGTTCTTCCAATTCACGGTCAAGGGAGGTAAATACTCGATTACTTTCCTGTGATAGCTGATAATCGCGGGGCAAAATATTAGACCGCCAGTAGTCACGTAACAGCTTAGCGCGTTGATCCTGAGGTAAGTCCCACCAAGCCGAATGCTGGCTGAGGTCATGGGCCCTGATTAAGTCCTCGGTAGAAGCCATAAAATGACGCCTAATCGATCCAAGATCACGAGAAAGGTCGAAGATATTGCGCACAGACAGCATGGTTTGTTCGGCTCGGATAGCCGCCTTAGTAGATTGATCTCGAAGCATCTCCCAGGTTTGATCGATTTGGGACTCGAGGTGCATCCGTTTGCTATGGATCGGATCGGTGATGTCACAAACGGATTTGGCGGCATCGAACTTACAGAACTCACACCTCAAGGTGGCCGCCCTACAGCCACATTGTGTTGCTGCAAGCATATCCGGCGGGCTGAAGACCTTGTGCAGGTCACCTACCGGGCAAAGATCGGGATCGCCTGGGTCGGTCTGCCGGATGCGCTGCCCGTTCGTTGACATGGAACCAATCTTCGCGGCTATTAGGGTCGGCGCTTCCGTCAGCCCAATCGTATTCCCATAGCTCTTCGACATCTTGCGGCCATCTAATCCGGTAACCTTCGGCGATGGCGTGAACAGAGCTTCTGGTTCTGGGAATACTGCGGTCTTGTACATCGAATTGAAACGCCGCGCCACTTCGCGGGTCAGTTCCACATGCGCCTGCTGGTCCTGCCCAACTGGCACAAAATTTGCTTGATAGAGCAGGATGTCCGACGCCATCAGCACTGGATAGCCCAGAAATCCGTAGGTAGTCAGATCTTTATTTGAGAGGTTCTCCTGCATCTCCTTGTAACTAGGCACGCGCTCCAACCATCCGAGTGGAGTAATCATAGAGAAGAGTAGATGGAGTTCGGCGTGCTGCGGCACATGGCTCTGAATGAAGATCGTGGATTTTTCAGGGTCAAGTCCAGCGGCCAGCCAGTCAAGAGCAACGTCAAGGGTGTTCAGCTTGATTCGGCTAGTGTCCGCGTAATCCGTTGTCAGCGCATGCCAATCGGCGATAAAGAAATAGCACTCGTACTTGTCTTGCAGCTTGACCCAGTTGGCCAGCGCGCCCATGTAGTTGCCCAGGTGCAGCTTGCCGGTGGGGCGCATGCCGCTCAAAACGCGAGGACGGTACGATGTTGGTACTGACTCAGCCATGGTGTTGATCAATTCCAGATTCCGATTTTGGGATGATGCCAGGAGAATGTCGCCGTCCTTCCGGATAATCCGGAAAAAACGGCTCCCTCTATTGTAGCGGCAGGCGGTGTTGCGCTCCGTGTCTTTAGATGTGCGCCAGAATGGCGTACGCCAGCCTCAAGATCGGAGTCATCACGATTCCCAGCACGAAACGGCCCACAAAGATAAGAAGCAGGTAGCTGAGCGGTCCGCTGATGCTATCGAAGACCCGCACCGCGCCATAAGGCAGAACGTTGCGGAGAACGTGGCTACCGTCCAGCGGCGGAATCGGAAGCAGGTTGAAGATGCACAGGGTGAGGTTGAGCTGCATGCCCAGGTTGCACAGTATCTCCAGCGATTGCTGGGTGGTCGAGGGGCTGGACCCCTGGGGCAAATGGCTCTCCGAGAAGAAAACGGCCGCCAGTCCGAGGAAGGCGATGAAGGCCAGCAGCAGGTTCGAGGCCGGACCGGCCAGGCTGACCAGCATATCGTCACGCTTGAAGTTGCGAAAGTTGCGGCTGATGATGGGGACGGGCTTGGCCCATCCGAAGATATAGCCGCCCAGAAAGCCCAATCCGACAAGCGGTCCAAAGATCATCAGAGCGGGGATAAGTAGCGTGCCGATAGGGTCCACATGGTCCATGGGGTTCAGCGAGACGCGCCCCAGCATCCGGGCCGTTTGGTCGCCCAGGCGAGAGGCCGTCCAGGCGTGCGCGGACTCATGCACACTGAGCGAAAAGAGAAGCAAAACAAAGGTAAAAACCGCAATAACGATGTCGCTGGATTGCAAAGGAACTCCCCACAAGTTGAAATCTCAGGTTAGCATGGAGGGTCGCGCCTGATCAGCTACGCTCAGCTGGGAAACTGCCCACCAGTTCTCCGGCGCCGACGTGCTGGCCGGCCAGCACGATGGCGTGGCTGGCAATCCTGGCTGCCGGGCCAATCACCGTGGGCTGGAGCGTGACCTCGCCGTAGTTATGGGCGGCGTGGCTGTGAGAATAGATGCGGGCGAAGGAGCCAATCACCGCGCCTTTGCCGATAGTGATGCCGCCGCGGTCGTTCAACAGGGCATGCTGGCGAATGACCGCGCCCTCCTCAATGGCCAGGTTGTAGCCGTAGGTCAACTCCACGCCGCGGAAGATCTTGACGCCTGCGCCGATACGGGCGAAGAGGTGCCGCCCCAGCATCGCGCGGAAGCGCAGGCCCAACCAGTGATTGATCCCGATGGGCGAGCGGTCAAACATCTGCCAGAACCACAGCAGCGGCTTGCGCATGGCTAACTGCTCGGGGTCGGCGTCGGCAAAGTGCTCCGCCTCCAGAGTCACGTTGCCCGGGTCCAGCGAGAGCGAGAGCACGTTGCCGGGCAGCTCGCTGGTCAGCGTCAGGTTCAGCTTGCCGCCGTGCGGGCGTCCCAGGTAGAGCTGGGTCAACTGGTCGCGCACAATCTCCGCGCGCAGCTCCGGCGCATGGTGGCGGGTGAACTCCTCATCGAGAAATTGAATCCAGCGCCGATATACCTCTTCGGCCTCGGGCGCAGGATGCGGGGTGCTATTCGGCATCTGTTCCATACGAATTGGACGATACACCACCGGGCCGGGATGCGGCGAGTGGGCACGAATCCCGCGGCAGTGCCGGCACAACTTACTTCTCGACCGGCTCGTTCGCTTCCTTCGGTCCCAGCAACCCACATAGGCAATCCAGTTAGGTTCGCTGTTCTGGCGCGTCACTGCCTGGATGCCACGTCCGCCCATGAAGAGCAGGCGCAGATGCCCTCCGCGATCCAGTGTCTGCCGCCCGCCCATGTCCAGCGTCAGCTCGCGCTGCTTGGGCACGGTGCCGATGCGGTTGATGTCTTGCAAGTCGTAGATTTCCGCGTATAGTTCCAGCCGCTCGCTGAATTCGTGTCCCGCAATCAACCCGCGCCCCCATCGGCTGGGCACATTGCGGTTGCCGATCCACCGGCCCACCTCGCCGTTGAAATCAATTGGCCCGAGCTTGGTGGTAAACTCCACCGGCAGATAGTACTGCGGCGTAAACTCCACCGGCAGATAGTACTGCGGCCCCGGCTCCACAATCCCGCGCCGCACCGCGCTTGTGGGGTTGTTGATCGACACCTGCGGATACGTGCCCAGCGAAAACGTCATGTTCTCGTCGGACTTGGGCTCACCCGCCGTGTGGTGTTCAAAGTAGCGCCACTTGACGCCGATCAGCGATTCGCCCAGCCCGGCCCGTGTGGTGTTGTTCTCATCGGTGGCCGCGGCAATGGGCAGTTCGTACTTGAGCTGAAGCCGGTCGCCCCATCCGTAGTTCATGTCGAAGTCAGGCAACTGGTAGTAAGCGTTGCCGGGATTGTGGTTTGCGATCCAGCCCAGGTTGATCTCCCAGTGCCGGTTACCGGGCGTGCCGGGATCGTCGGTAATAAAAGGCGGCCCGCCCTGCGCATGGGTAAGAGACGCACCCGCGATGGCGGATAAAAGCAATGCAAGTTGAAGACAAAGACGCATATGTAAATCAGAATCTCGTGGAAGAAAAGGAAAATAACCGACGGCTCCCTTGATTAAAGTAACATCCGGCCCTTGGCGCAACGCTTAAGATATTGTGCATGGAGACAACAACCATTTCTGGCGTAAAGGTCTCCCGCATCGGTCTAGGCACCTGGGCCATTGGCGGGCTGGATTGGGGCACGGTGCCCGACGATGTCGCCGTCGCCACCTGCCTCAGCGCCCTCGAGCGCGGCATCAACCTCATCGATACCGCTCCCATCTACGGCCATGGCCACGCGGAAGAGATCGTCGGCAAAGCTATCCGCGCCCATGGCCGCCGCGATGCCTTCTCCATCGCCACCAAGGCCGGGCTCGATTGGAACGAGCGCGGTGTCTTCGCCAACTCGACCGCGCCACGACTGCAAGCAGAGTTGGAAGCCAGCCTGCGCCGCCTTGGCACCGACTACATCGACCTCTACCAGGTTCACTGGCCTGACATACGTACTCCCATCGCCGAAACCGCCGCGCTGCTGGCTGAGTTTCAGCGCGAGGGCAAAGTACGCGCCCTCGGCGTGAGCAACTTCAGCGTCGCGCAGATGGAGGAGTTCCGCGCCGTCGCCCCGCTCAGCTCCAACCAGCCGCCCTACAACCTCTTCGAGCGTCAAATAGACGAGGACATTCTGCCTTGGTGCGCGAACAACGGCGTCGCCATCCTCACCTGGAGCACGCTCTGCCGCAGCCTGCTCGGCGGCCGCGTCACACGTGGCATGAACTTCGACAAGGGCGACATTCGCCGCGTCGATCCCAAGTTCCGCGAGCCGCGCTTCTCGCAATACATCACCGCTGTCGAGCGGCTGGCCGCCTTCGTCCATGAGCGCTACGGCAAGACGGTGCTGGAGCTGGCCGTACGCTGGGTCCTTGACAGGCCCGGCGTGAGCGTCGCCTTGTGGGGCGCCAAGCGCCCTGACCAACTCGACGCCGTCGCCGGCGTAATGGACTGGAAGCTCGACGCAAGCGCCATGGCCGAGATCGACCGTATCGTGGGGCAGTCCGTCACCGATCCGGTTGGCCCTGAGTACCTGGCGCCGAAGGTACGGGAAGGCTGATTGTCGCTGCTGGCATTTCAGCAGATCAACCAGCCTTCCGAAGATTTTGCCTTACCATCCCCCGCCCGGCTCTGCGATACTGGTCTGTTATGCCCATCGACGACCTGCAACAAGCTGCCCAAAAGATTGCCGGATTCCTCGCCACTCTTAACAAGCTCGGTGGCCTGCGCCTCAAGTACCGCATCAGCGCCGGCCCCGCTACTGGCGGCGAGCAGGACAGCGAAAGCCTGTCTCCAACCCTCTGCGTCGAGTTGGGCGGGCCGGATCTGCCGCTGGTTACGCAGCACAACGGCGAGCTGCTGCTTGCCCTGGAGACCATTGCGGTGCAGATTCTCCGCCTCGACCAGCGCGAAGGCGACCTGGTCAGCTTCGACGCTGCCAACTTCAAGGCGCTGCGCGCAGCGGAGTTGCGCCTGACTGCTGAAACAACAGCGGAAAAGGTGCTCCGCTCCGGCATCCCTTATGCCTTTCCGCATATGAACAGCCGTGAGCGCCGCCTGCTGCACATGGCCTTCCGCGGTATCGAAGGCGTAGAGACAGCCAGCAATGGCGAAGGCCAGGAGCGTTTCCTCGCCGTCTATCCGGCGGGCAAAACCCATTTGCCCGTCGCCCCGCCCCTCAAGCCGCGCGGATTTGGCGATCGCGGACGAAGCTCAGGGGATCACGGACGAAACTCTGGCGATCGTGGCCGCTTCCGGCGTTGAGCTAAATTGAATTTGTGAATTCCAGCTCCTGCCGAGTTGAGTCCCTCTTCGACTTAGCTCAGGAAGACTTTCGGCAGGCTCTGGGACGCACAGCGATGCCAAAGTGCTTAACGCTTCTTTGAGGCAACAGGCGTCGGCTTTGCAGCGGGCGGCGTCGGCTTTGCGGCTGGTGGTGTCGGCTTTGCGGCAACAGGCGGCGCCGGCGCCGGTTTCTGTGCTGCTTTGGTGGCAATCAGGTGTTCCGCAATCAGTTCGGTCTGGAATCGGTTGATCGTATCCTGATCGGTGAAGATGGACTGGGTGTTGTTTTGCGCCACGTATCCCTTGCCCGGACTTACCGGCCCCGCGGGCGCCTTTGGCCCGGTGACATTCCAGGTCCCGTTCACAAAGATTCCTTCGCCGGATGTCGACCAGTTTGTCGACCCTTCCGCTCCCACTTTGCCATCGGCTACAAAGCCCTTAGTGTGGCTGATTTGGCCGGTCAGGGACTGACCAATCACGAAATGAGTGTTAAATGCCGCAAGGTTGCTTTTTTGGTCTGCAGCAATCAGCGCCTTCTCGTGCACCCCGCCAGCCTGGCTCTGATCCAGTGTGATCAGCATGGCCACGGTCGGATCCACCACCTTGGCCATCAGGATGGCATTCAATTCATCGTCGTCGAAACCGAACATATTCAAATACAGGGAAACCCGGACTCGCGACAGCACGAACTTTAGAATCTCGTGCACGTTGTCGCGGCCAACGTAGAAAAGATGAAAATCCTTGCTGGCTGTGTTCGAGTACACTCCCTCCCGCGTGAACTGTTGCAGGTCAGGAAGCTCAAAGTCCTGCAGGCTCTGGACAATATCGCTGGTTGCGTTCACCAGGCCGGTCTTCTTTACTCTCGGGGTTACTAGGTCATGTGGCGCCATGGGGGAAATCTCCTTCATCCGCAAAGGCGGATTGCATGAATCATAGTTCTCGCTTTCAACGGTGGCAATCATTTTCGGTGATGACTGATCTAGAGCAAAGGGCGGCATCAGTGGGTGCTCGACAGCCTATAGCGGATGTAAATTCATGTTCGGCTTGGTGCCGCTCCGCCGGTATGCCACAATATCTAAACCATGAGAACCAAAATCCTTCTGCTTCTGCTGGCCCTTTCCGCAACCATCTGCTACGCACAAAAACGACTGGTGCTCATCGATCAGGACGGCGGCGGCCCCGGTGGCTCCGACCAGATGTCCATGTTGGCGCTGCTGCAGGCGCCTCAGGTTGAGGTGCTGGGCATCACCATGGTCACCGGCGACGCATGGCGCGACGAGGAGACCCTGCACACCCTGCGCATGTTGGAGCTGACCGGCCACGCCAACATTCCCGTAGCCCGCGGCGCGGTCTTCCCGCTGGTTCGCACGCAGGAAGAGACTCGCCTCTCCGCCGCGCTCGTCGGCAAGGTCGAGTGGCTCGGCGCATGGGGCCAAAGCCTCTCCACGGAGCAGATCCCCGGCGCAACTCCCGGCCCTCCGGTAAAGTCCAACGCGCATGGGCCGTACGAAATTCCGCCCATGCCCGAGGGGCAGCCGACCATCAAGGCCATCGATGAAGACGCCGCCCACTTCCTCATCCGCCAGGTGCGCGCTCATCCTCATCAGGTGACCATCTACGCCGCCGGCCCGCTGACCAACATCGCTCTGGCCATCACCATCGATCCGGAGTTTGCCTCGCTCACACAGGGCATTGTGCTGATGGGCGGCAGCCTCACTCCACACAGCGACGATCCGGAGTTCGCCAACGATCCGCGACACGAGTTCAACTTCTGGTTCGATCCCGAGGCCGCGCATATTGTTCTGCACGCCGATTGGCCTCGCATCGATGCAACCACCGTCGATATCTCCATCAAGGCGCCCTTCACCCAGCAGATGCTCGACGAGATTTCCAAATCGACGCCGCCTGGAGCCAGCGCCGCTACTACTTGTGGGACGAGCTGACCGCCTGCGCATGGCTCGACCCCTCCATCATCACCCACGAGAAGCTTCTCTACATGGATGTGGACCTGAGCCACGGACCCAGCTACGGTGACACCCTCACCTGGAGCGAGAAGATGAAGCCCGCAACAGGAGTGCGCCTGGTCCACGCCCAGGTTGACCTCGACCGGCTAAAAAGGGGCAAAATCGGGGGTTTGCAGTTACTGATTAGTTAACAGACTGAAATCTCAACTTATTGATTACATGTTTGTTACGAGCAATGGAAGGATCGAAAAATGATTTCCACAGGGAGGGGGGGTGGGGGTACCCGTGATTTAGGAGAAGAAAAGGAGAATAATACCGGAAAAAAGGACTGCGGAACAGGGTATAGAAAGGTGCCCCGTTCTATGGACCTTGTTCATGTTTTGATTGTGCGCCAGAACGGGGAAATAATCTGCAAGCACCTGCGTGGGGCCAGACGGCGCTTGCGCGCCATAGGATTCGTGATTTCCCCGGTCCCCAAATGCGAAGGATCTCCACCCCGCGGATGAAGACCTGTCCGTGGGGGGACCTGAGGCACTCGACCCATCACTAATTATTTGCCCATTGCCGGCGGACTCTATCGATGAATTGCTCCGGATTATTCACCTGCACCAGAACAGGTGTGCCGTTATGGCGTGATGGCAGAAGAACAAGATTTTCTCCATTTGCCCAATACATCCGAACGGAGCCGTTGGCAACCTGGAACCATCCAGAGTGATAGTGTGTGTTTGCAAATCCGTTTGTTCTCTCAGTTGGTGTCCACTCATGGTCCGTTTTGATGTTGACGATTTTTATGCCGCTCACATCGATATCGGCTGCATTCAAAGTTACCGGATAAAAATAGTCATGAATGGTGAGAGTGGTCGAAGTCAAGGTGACAACCGGCGGGCCTGGGGAATACATAAGCGCAACGCACACAATGCCGATTGTAAAAACAGCAATGAACCCACCGATGATTCCGCCGATCCATGCACCGATGTTGGCTCTGGCTTTTGGGGCCTCCAGGCTCTCGGAGGTCTTTGACTCAGGCACAGACACCAGGCTGCGAACGGCTGCGAGAAAACCGGATACATTGTCGGGGCTGATCACTGCCGTCATCGCAGAGGCAACGATAATGACGGAGTTCCTGCGATTGGTCATATACCATTTGCATTTGCCGAGCTTACTTGTCCTGAACAGGCCGAAATAACCGAACAATCCTCCACTGGCCCAAAGCCGAATGCAACCTTTGAAATCGTCGGTATTCCCAGTCCTGAGTTCACGAATGCTATCGAGTGGCAGGCGCACCGCTCCAATCAGGCGTTTGATAAGAATTGCGCCGTCGGAGAGTTCATACGACTGGGGGGAATACAGGTAGGCTAGCGCGAGTATACAAAGATCAATAACGCCGACCAGTGCACTCCTAATGAAGATGAAAATTACCAGTAGTACAACCACCACAAGAGAGCTGATGATTTTTGCTGCCAAGTCGTAGGAAGCGGCGAAAGATTGTTTCTGCAATGGAGACATCGGAATATCGTTCCTTGAATATATGAATGATACAACTCTGTTGCCGGGTGCCCCAGTCCGGAATTTTCAGACCTGGGATGCCCGGAATGACTTCAGTTGTACTGTGCGCCAAGGGAAATAACATTGGAGTAAGCTAGAAGCGTCAGGGCACGACTTCAGTCGTGCCGTATGCGTCAGTAAAAAGTGGAGGGCTTCAGCCCCTGCGATGTCGATACCTTCCCGGCCTTCGGACCCCTCAAGCGCCTCATTTTCCCCGCGTACGTTCTTTGTCACGACGCGGACAGCAGGTGGAAGATCACTTTTCCAGACGGAGCGCATGGCGGAACTCTTCATCGAAGTTCTTCGAAGCTATATGCGCGCAGGAAAAATGACCGTTCACGACTTCGTGATCATGCCCAATCATGTCCACATTCTGATGACCGTTCCGGTCGAGATGAATCTTGAAAAGGCGATGCAATTGATCAAAGGCAGCTTTTCTTTTCGCGCCAGCAAAGAGCTTGGGTTTCGCGGCGAGATTTGGCAGCGCGGGTACTCGGATGTGCAGATCCTTGATGACCAGGGCTTTCAACAGCATTGCGAATACATCGACAATAATCCGGTGAAAGCGGGACTAGCAAACAAGCCAGACGAGTATCCGTTTGGAACGGCATACTTGAAGAAGCAAAAGCACGCAGGGGCTAAAGCCCAAGGCCTATTGGGGTCGTCTATCGGCACGACTGAAGTCGTGCCCTGACGCTTCTTGCGACTCCGTTGGCATTTTTCAGAAAGCTGTGAAGTCCCATCCTTGCGCGCAAAAATCGCGCGCCGGGAACCCGGTGAACTCTTGCACTGCCACTTTAGATCAGAAGGTACTTTTGTGAGACATTTCCAAGTCCGAGAATCCGGACCTGGGAGTGTCTCTAAATATTCCCGCGTTAAACGTGCCGAAGGCGGGGCACCCGATGACTCGCTGACCCGCTCAATGGCTACGCGTTCAACTGCTCCTGGAGCTTGTTCAGCGTGCGTTGCAGATCCTTGTCTTCGCGGCGCTGCTCGTCGATTTTTCCGATGGAGTGCATCACCGTGGTGTGGTGCTTATTGCCGAATTGGCGGCCTATCTCCGGCAGGCTGG
Organism: Occallatibacter sp.; assembly: GCA_050013195.1. GTDB lineage: Bacteria > Acidobacteriota > Terriglobia > Terriglobales > Acidobacteriaceae > Telmatobacter. The sequence continues at coordinate 1,780 of JBEKFS010000090.1, read as the reverse complement.
CCTCGGTCATCTGCTTGGCCAGGTACATGGCAATCTGCCGCGGCACGCACACGTTGCGCGAGTTGTTCTTCTGCTTCAGGTCGGTGGGCCTCATGCCGAAGTTCTCGCTTACCGCGCGTTGAATGGCCTCGATGGTGATCTTGCGCACCTGCATGTCGATGAACTGCTTGAGGCACTGCTGCGTCGAGGCCAGCGTGATCTCCATGTGGTTGAGCTGGCACCAGGCGATCAGCCGCGTCATGGCTCCTTCCAGCTCGCGCACGTTGGTGCGCACGTTGGAGGCAACGAACAACGCCACGTCGGCGGGCAACGTTACCTGCTCGCTTTCGGCTTTCTTCTGCAGAATGGCGACTTTGGTTTCAAGATCGGGCGGCTGGATGTCGGCGATCAGCCCCATCTCAAAGCGCGAACGCAGCCGGTCCTCAATCTCCGCCAGTTCCTTGGGCGGACGGTCGGAGGCAATCACAATCTGCTTCATGCTCTCGTGCAGCGCGTTGAAGGTGTGAAAGAACTCTTCTTGAGTGCGCTCCTTCTGCGCAATGAACTGGATATCGTCGATCAGCAGCACGTCCACCGAGCGGAAACGGTCGCGAAAGCTGGTCATGCGGTCGTTGCGCAGCGAGGTGATCATCTCGTTGGTGAATTTTTCCGCAGAGACGTAGCAGATGTTGGCCACCGGCTGGCGGCGTTTCACTTCGTGGCCGATGGCGTGCATCAGGTGGGTTTTGCCCATGCCGACGCCGCCATAGAGAAACAGAGGATTGTAGGCCTTTGAGGGCCGCTCGGCCACCGCCAGAGAAGCTGCGCGAGCAAACTGGTTGCCGTTGCCGATGACGAACGCGTCGAAGGTGTAGCGCGGATTGAGTTGCGCAGCGGTCGACCAGTCGAAGCGCGCCTGCTCTGGGGAGCGCGGCGCAGGCGCCGTGGGTGTGCGAGCGGGAACCGGCCCGAAGCCGCCGTCCTTGCGCACTGGCGGAATCGAGGGATCTTCCTCGGCGGTCACAAAGCTCACGTCGTCCAGTTCCAGCCGCTGCTGTTCGATGGCCTCCTGAATCAGGTCGCCATACAGATCTCCCAGGTTTTGAAACTGCGGCGAGGGCACGCGCACATACAGCGTGCGGTTGACTACATGACTGTACTTGGTGGGTTTAAGCCAAGTCTCGAAAGACTGGCGGTTCACCTTCATCTCAAGCGCAGAGAGTATCTGAATCCAGGGATTGGGAGCCGTCGCCGGCGAAATTGCGTATGCCATCGTGCAGATCCTTGCTTGTTGCCTGCTCTTTGGCAGGCATGTTTATTCTTCGTGCATGGACAACAGCTTGCTTAGGACACAAGGCCTTGGGCCTGGCGTCGAATCACTGCTTTTCGGCCCCTGACTTAATTGCGGGCCGGTATGAAGTTCGGGCCGATATAAAACTGGTTCCGGGGACTTTGGGAATCTTTCTTGAGACGGTCCCAAGAGTAGCACATTTTGGGGTCGCTTTAATCAATCTTTCACAGAAGTTTTTTTACGTCTACATTAGTTGCACCATGGATGGTGAAACTCGCCGGTAAGGTTACCAGAGTGTCTGCTAAAAGCAAACGGAATAGCGTTTGCCGTAACCATTCGAGAGTATTTTTTTCAGAAAACATATGCTTGTGGGTGTCTCGCCCCTTCAACTTCGTTCAAGGGAGGCTATCGCCAGGTCTTTGATTTTTCTGCCCAGGCCCAGGTGGTCCGGAGCAATTTCCCTCCTCGCCCCGCTTCCTGCTGGATTCCTGGCCCAACCTGCGATACACT
>JBEKFS010000089.1:0-13147 GCA_050013195.1 Occallatibacter sp. | reverse complement strand
GCAGCCCATTCTTTTCTGGGCTCATCTTTGGTTTCAATCATGCTATCCATCCTGTATTACCCCCGGGGGAATTCACATTTTCGAAACATTATCATTCGCCGCAATACAAATGCAACCATAAAGATCTAAAAATAACAAAATAATTCAGTTCCATAGCGGGGGTGTCAAGGAAAATGGCCTTGCCCGTAAAACATACCCATATATAAGGAGCGGCGAAAAAAAGCGAAGATAAATCGAAAATGGCAACGGCACACTTCGCAAAGGCCCGCAATGAAGTTCGCCTCGATTCAGCGTCACAGGAAGCGCCACTCTTCCATAGCAAATGGCGTCCTGCACGCTAGCGCCGGCCCATTCGATAGTCGAGATAAAGCACGTGCGCCTTAATCTGGTCACCCGTTCTGTACTGCGGCAGGTGCGCCATCTTCAGCATTTGATGAATGGCGCCCGGATTCCCATCGCTCCACTCGACAAGTGCGGGCAGAATCGCCTCCAGGTTGGAAGCCCCTAGCTGGATTCTCTCCGCCTCGCGCCGGGCAAATTCCAACGCTATCTGCGGAGGCCAGTTCTTCACTTCCAGCCGCTCCGCTTTGTTGGCGCACAGCGGCCGCAGCGCGCCGATATCTTCCATATGGGGCGAACGTGACGCAAAGATAACCGGTGTGCGGCCGTAGTAATGCAAGTCCTTGATCATGCCTGTTACAACCCGAGACGGAGCATCAAGATGGTCAAGCACCATCAGAAAAGGCTGTGTTTCAAGAGCCCGGTGCGCGATGCCTTTTAATGATGAGGAGGTCAGAGTGCCGCCATTGTCTGGGACTCCGATTTCCGGGTCCGCTGCATGCAATGCATGGAGTAAGCCGAGAAGAAATTCGCGCGGCGAGCGCATCTGCGCCACATAGAGCGCAAGCGGCTGACTTTCGACGAATGCGCGCAACAAACGCGATTTGCCTACACCTTCCGGCCCAAATACAAGCATCGGCTTTCGTATCTTCGCCTGGTTCTGCAGACGGCCAAACTCCTCCTCGCGCTCTACGTAACTGAGATACTCGCGGGTCGGCTCGCGTTGGGCAGGCGTTAAAGGCATCGCGACGGACTCTCCTTCCGAAAAAACCGGCAGAATCGCTGGAAATGAGCGGATCAACCGGGCCGTATTAGCCGGGGAGCGCGGTGTTCGGCTTCAGCAATGATTTCCCTGGGCAATCAATCCCGAACATTGAGCGATGATTGTATCGAGTATGGCAACAACCTGCCTTGCGGGCTCCGCAGACTCGGCTCTTGGTGACAGCACGAGCCGGAGATTGTCGGCGACAATGGCTACCGCGGCTTTGATTTCCTTCTCGAACGTGGCTACCGACTTCTCCAGCCGCAACAGGTAGTCGTATCGTATCCGGCCTGCATTGCGGCTCAATTCCATGTCGATATAGGTCAGCATCCGTCTAAAGACAATGTTGCGCAACAAAAACTTCGGCAACACAAAGATCAGCCTGTCAAGCTGGTGTTGAAATACATGATCGGTGAAGTAATACAACCGGCTTTCCACGGTTAGAACTGAGGCGAACGTCACGCGCGAGACCGGAACATCGAACAGTGTTCCGGCAGCGCCTCGCAGCCTTTCAAGCACCGCATTCGTTCTTTCGACAAACCGGCCCGATAATTCCGCCAGCTCCAGATGAACGCGTTCGTCTTCCTGCGCGCGCCAATCCTCAAAGACGGCTTCAACCTCGTTGAGCATGAATTGATCAAGCAGTGCACCAAGCTGTTCGCGAGTCTCCGTTGAATGCTCGTTTCGGAAGGCCTTCAGCCGGCTTCGTATATGTGGAGCGGCCGAGGCGGCATGATCGTTGAGGTCACTCTCGATTCTGGCAATGATTGTGGCCGTATCTTGCCGCAACAGATGGCGCAAATCATTCAGCTCCTGATCGGCCCCGGAAAGAGCGGCTTCAAGGGCGCGCTTCCTTGTGGCAAGAGCTTCTCCGCTCATTGACCGGGCGCGCTCTCCGACCAGGGCTGTAAGGCGGAGCGTGTCTGCCATGCGCAACATATCGAGCGCTACAGATTGCAGAAGAGTGTGCTCCTTTTCTTCCGAAGCAAAATAGTGAAGCCGGGCCGTAAGTTGTTCGATGCCGCTGGACTTTTGTGAAGCCTGTTCCCTCAGTTCCTTCATCGTGAGGCGCGCGGAAAGTGGAAACAGCTCAGGATTTTTAATGCCGATATGGTTACGCAGTTCAGACTCAATAAACCGGAGGACCGCCTCAACTTCTGCGGGCGTGGCCATGTCCGTCTTATTGATGACAAACAGCAGCCTGGGCACATCCAGCCGAATGCGTCGCAGGAAGTCGGCCTCTACGGCGGTGATGGGCGGGTCAACGGAGAGAACCACAATACCGGCATCAACCTCTGTGAGATAATCCTCGGTCGTCGAAGTGTTATGAAGATGAGTCGAGCCGATTCCCGGAGTATCAATGAGATCGACACCCATGCGCAGAAACTGAGAAGGATATGTCACCTCAGCGGATGCCACCTGCTTCCGGTTTCCCGGGTTGCCGGCTTCCGTTATGTATTCGTGGAGCGTCCCGACTCCAATCGGCTCACATTGACCTGACTTATAGATAATCTGTGCTCCCGGAGTTGTTCCGTACCTGACCCTGGTAATGACAGACGTGAGCGGCAGAATTCCCGTTGGCAGAATCTCCGCGCCCAGCATGGCGTTGATCACAGAACTCTTGCCTCGCTTCATCTGTCCCAACACCGCCAGATTGAAGCGATTCTTTTGTAGCTTCTCAGAGAGCGACGCGAGGGATGCATACAAATCTTCTGTCCGGTTGCGCTGAGCAAGGGCAGAAAGCGCACCAATTGCGCGCAATAGACCCTTGCGATCCGGCAGTGGGGAACCACTGGAGTCTGTCATGGCTCTGCCCTCGACTCAGTATTCACGCCTAATTCATGGCGAAGATAACTCTCCATGTTATTAACCAGAGAGAGAAGCTCGTGGATCTCTACATTGAGTCCATCAACCACATCCGCTGGCACGGCTCCGCAGCCGCGCAGATGGCGGGGTTTGAGCTCTTCGATTGCGATCTCGATAAAAGCAAGTACCGTCGCGATGGATCGTGTTACCGGAATCTCCGGCGGCTCTGGCTTCAGGTGTTGCCAGTCAAGCGTTCTTAGTAGTTGGGACCGAAAACGGCGTATATGATCTTCAATCTCCTTCGCCTGCTCGGTAGTAACGTCCACAACATAGCGGGGAAACTGAGACTCCGATGTCGCGGAATGGAGAGCTCGCTCCATGTCACAGAGCAAGCTGTCGATGTATTTGCAAGTAATGATCAGACGCCGCTGCTGTGCCTCGTTCAGCTTTCCCGGTTGCCGCGCCCTTCCGGTCTCTGGCTGTGATTCGGGCATGACTCCTCCAAGGTTGCTTCAGCTTCGAGGAGTCATCTGCCCAGTTGAGCGGTTATAGGTGAACTCCAACACCCGCGGAAGCCTGCTATGCCTTCGCCCGCTTCTGCCAGCGGTCGTAGATGCCGGCCCCTGCATAGCGAGCCTTTGCCCCAAGTTCCTGCTCGATCTCCAGGAAGCGGTTGTATTTTGCGATGCGCTCGCCTCGGCTGGTCGAGCCCGTCTTGATCTGGCCCATGCCGGCAGCCACTGCGATGTCCGCGATGCTGGTGTCGTCCGTCTCTCCGGAGCGGTGGGAGATGACTGCGCCATACCCGTTCTCGCGGGCAATCTGAATGCATTCGAGCGTTTCCGTCACCGTGCCGATTTGATTCAGCTTGATCAAAATCGCGTTGGCAATCCCGTCCTTGATGCCCTGGCGGAAAAGCGCGGGGTTGGTGACAAAGTTGTCGTCGCCGACCAATTGAATCCGGCCACCGTTGGTTTTAGTCATCAACTTCCAGCCGTCGTAATCGTCTTCGGCAACCCCATCTTCAATGGCCCATATCTCGGGATAACGGTCGAGCAGGTTCTTCCAGAAATCAACCATCTGCGCCGGCGACTTCCTGCTCTTGTCCGATTTCTCGAAGACATAGGCGCCATCTTCATAAAACTCGCTGGCGGCAGGGTCCAGCGCGATAATCACATCCTTGCCCGGCCTGTAACCGGCCTTATGAATTGCTTCAAGAATGAGTTCGATAGGCTCTTCGTTGGATTTCAATTGCGGCGCAAAGCCGCCTTCATCACCGACCCCTGTGTTGTAGCCCTTCTTGTGCAGAACGGACTTCAGCGCGTGAAAGGTTTCAGCCGCTGCCCGCAATCCTTCGCTATAGCAGAACGCGCCCACCGGCGAAATCATGAACTCCTGAAAATCCACATTGCTGTCCGCGTGGCTTCCGCCATTAAGCACATTGAACCACGGCGACGGAATCAGGTTGGCTTCTTTGTTCCCGAGGCTGGCATAGAACGGCAGGCCGCGGTCCGTGGCGGACGCGCGTGCAACCGCAAGTGAAACGCCCAGAATCGCGTTAGCGCCGAGGCGCGCCTTGTTCGGCGTCCCATCGAGCGCGCACAGTTTCTTGTCGAGTGATATCTGATCGTTCGCGTCGAGTCCATGCACGGCCTTTTGAATCTCACCGTTCACATGATTCCGGGCATTAAGAACGCCCTTCCCTCCGTAGCGAGTCTTGTCGCCATCACGAAGCTCGACAGCTTCACGCTTGCCGGTCGATGCGCCGGAAGGCACCTTCGCGGTCGCCTTCACACCATTGGCCAGGGTTACGGTAACTGAAAGCGTGGGATTTCCTCTGGAATCGAGGATTTCGAGGGCTTCAAGTTTTGCAATTTCAGACATGATGAGGACTCTTTCCAGGCCGCATGGCCGTAAGTTGTGAGGACTTCGATGAGTTGCCTTTGGGCAGCGTCAGGGGTCGGCTCTTATTGAAGTTGTGGCCATCTGTCTTGCCCTTCAGGTGATTTGCGATCTTCATAGCCAGAACTTCCAATCAATGAACAATCATCACCGGACAGTGAGCATACTTCAGCACGCGTTCCGTGTTCGAGCCCAGCATCCAGCGGTGAAGGAGGGTGTGGCTGCGCTTGCCCATCACGATGAGACTGGCCTGGATGGTGTCAGCCCGGTGAAGAATCTGTTCCGCCGGATGACCCACCACGACATCCGTTTCCAGATCGATTCCCTTTTGCTTAGCGCGTTCGCGGATGGGGGCGAAACTGCTCTCGTAGCGCTCGCGCCCTTCATCCAGTACGGCGTTGAACTCCGCGCTCTCGGCGAGTTCCGGTGGCCGGATGACAGCCAGGACGAATAGCTTGGCTTTCATGTCGCCTGCCATCGACAGGGCAACATTCAAAGCGTGCTCCGCGTGCGGAGACGCGTCGAACGCCACCAATATCCTTTGAAATCCAACAAAAACAGTGCTTCCCATAGGCTTAACCTATACCTCTTCTGCGGCTGCCTGCCGCTGGACTAACTGCTCTGATTTCTTGCTTATGAGTGCGTGGGGAAGTAGATGCCGGGGCATAAAGAAACGGTTCGCAATCATGGTGGGAATCACGGCGCTGGCAATCACCGTGCCCACGATCCAGGAGTACTGCTTCTGGTCAATGATGTTGTGGTTGAGTCCGAACAGCGCGGAGATGGTGCCAAACGTCAACCCTGTAGACATCATCAGCGTGTAGTAAGCTCCCGCGTTGCCTTCGTAGCGGTGCGCCCGGACCGCCGGATACACGGCAATCGCCTTGGTCAGCGACTTGGCCAGAAACAGAATCAGCATCACGGCTGGAGCGGCGATCAGAACCGGCACCAGGACGAACGATCCGGCGCGGATAAAATAGAACGGCGTGAGCAGACCAAAGGTGAGCGTCCGCAGGCGGCGAATCAGCGCATGGTCTTTGCCCACCGTTCCCGCCAGCACTATGCCGATCATGTAAGCCGGAAGCACTGCTTCACTGCCAGCCCAGAGAGCCAGTCCGCCCATGGCAAATAGAAGGAAGAGAATGTATTTAGCTTCGATTTCCGAGACGCGCCCGCCGTATTTTTTGAAAAATCGCGGCGTAAGAAATGGCAGCACAATAAAAACCGCGACAGAAGCCACCACGAAGATCAGAGTCCTGATGGTAAATGGCGAGAAAATCAATCCCAGCGCAACCACGGTTCCAATGTCGTTGATGAAGCACGCGGCGAGAATCGATTTGCCGTACTCGGTAACATTGAAGCCAAGCTCCAGCATCACGGCATAGACCACGGCAACAGAGGTCGTGGAGAGAGCGACGCCGCAGAGCCAACTGGACATGATTGTCCAGTGCAACACGTAATACGCTATAGCCGTGCAACCGAGAAAGGGGCCAAAGAATCCTGCGAGACCGATAATCAGCGTTTCGCGCCATTTGGTTTTAAAAACAATAGGATCGAGTTCTGCGCCGGCAAGAAACGTGAGCACGATGGCTCCTGTCCCCGCTAGAAAGGAGATCCACGGCGTGTTGCCCAGCAGCCCACCCTGAGCAATAAACGCGACGATAACCAACTGCGCCACCGTGCCCACCACAATTTCAGTAAGCGCCGTCGATATCTTGAACCAGATAGCAAGCAGCGTCGCAGCCAGCGCCAGTCCCAGCCATAATGCGGACAAAGCCCATGTATTCGTCATGAACGCAAACTCCTAAATTTTCGTTCAGGGAACCGGCCGGGACACGTCTCCGCAACAGGGTTCCCTGTCAGGAGTCATCATCTGTCCGGCCTATTGGGATGGACAGCGGTTAAGGGTGAACTCCGTCACCACAACTTACACTCTAAAAATATCATATTGCGCCCGTAATGAACTACCTGGGCGCGTCAATGCGGACCAGCAGAACATCGTGCCTGGCCAGTTCAAGGGGCTGGCCATCGCTGAGCGTGATGGGTTTGCCGTTCCACAAGTCCTTGCCGGTCTGCGGGCCGTGAAGGCCGAGTTGATCCAGGTTCAGGTGGAAGGGGTGAGTGGAGTAGCGGCTGTCGCCCGCGTTGATGACGGCTATGGCCAGCGCGCCGCCGGTCAGAGGTCGTGTCCACACATCCACTTCACCTTCGCTGTAAACGCGGGTTCCCTGCTTGCCCAGTTTATCCTGATTAATGGCGATAACGTCGCGGTTGGTGAGGATAGCCTTGATCTCCGGCTTCATGTTGGGCAGGTCGTTGCCTGCCAGAAGCGGCGCGGCGAGCATGGCCCAGAGAGAGAAGTGGGCGCGGTTCTCCGCGAGCGTGAGCTTGCCGTTACCGACTTCGAGCATGTCCGGATCGTTCCAGTGTCCAGGGCTGGCGTATTTTTCCAAGCCGGCCTGCTGACTGACTATGTCGTAGATGCGGTCCCAGTTAGGGCTGATGTCGCCCGTCGTACGCCACAGGTTACCGCCCACCGATGGAGCCCACTCCCACACCGCGTCCCATCCATATTGGCAGAGCGAGAAGACAATAGGCCGACCCGTCGCCTTTAGAGCATTGTCTATCTTGGCGTAGGCGTCCACCATCAGTTGCATCTGCGCGGCCTTGTCGTTGGGAGCCTTCGTCTCCATCACTGCCGGGATGAAGCTGCACAGGTCGTACTTGAGGTAGTCGATGCCCCACTCGGCGTAGAGTTGCGCGTCCTGAGCTTCGTGATCCAGCGAACCTTCGTATTGGGCGCAGGTTTGAGGGCCGGGCGAAGAATAGATGCCGATTTTGAGGCCCTTCGAATGGACGTAATCTGCCAGAGCCTTCATGTCAGGAAACTTCGCGTTGGAGTGCAGCACGCCGTCCGCGTCGCGCTGGCCCTCCCACGTGTCGTCGATGTTGACGTAGACGTAGCCGGCATCTTTCATGCCGGTGGCGACGAGTTGGTCGGCAGCGTCGCGAATGTCCCTGTCCGTGACCTTCTCGGCAAAGAAGTTCCAACTGTTCCAGCCCATGGGCGGCGTCTGCGCCACCACCTGTTGTGATACTTGTGGCGTCTTCTTGGGCGCTTTTGCTGGTGCTGATGTCTGCGATGCAGCAGTGAGAGTAGTCGAAGCAAGAACGATGGAAGAGAACAAAGCAATAATGCGCATGGTAGCCTTTCTGGAAATAAATTCAGAAAAATTGTATGCCGCAAACACGGGACTCCGCAAACGACGGCTTGCGACAGGGATGAGCGTATACGACAAGGCCCTCCGTCAATCAATACCGGAGGGCCTTGAATCAGCAATAATCCCCGCCTATGCCTTGACCGTACGCCTGGGCTTGTAGCCCGAAAACCCATAGTAGGTGATGAAAATGTATCCAATGATCGGGATGATAAATGCATACTGAATCCCCATCTTGTCGGCCAGTCCGCCTGGGACGTACACCAGGTGATGAACGGCGGCATAATGTTTGCCAATTGCATCGGCCAACGCGCCAAACAAGAAAGGAATCACCGCTCCGCCCACGTTGCCGATGGTAATCACGCCCGATCCCTTGCTGGTCATCGGTCCCAATTCCGCGATGCCCAGTGTAAAGATCGTCGGATACATGATGGAGTTGGCCAGGCCACAGAGCACCAGGCTCCAGACGGCGACCTGTCCCTCGGTGAACATGGAAACCAGCAGCAGCGCCATGCCGAGCAGGCCGAGGAACACCAGCATCTTTTGCTCCTTGATCCATTTCATCAGGAAGCTGCCCAGGAAGCGGCCAATCATAATGCCGATGTAGTAAAGCAAAACCAGAAGCCCTGCCGTTTCGACGCTGCCAATGCCTTGCGCCTGGAAGTATTGAATGCCAATCGAGGCCAGTGCGATTTCAACGCCCACATAAAAGAAGATGCCCACCATGCCCAGCACGGTGTGCGGGAAGCTCCAGATGCTGCGGCCTGGCAGCGGGGAATCCTTCGATGGCCGTGCCGAGCTAACCGCCGGCAAGTGCAGGAACATCACGATAAATCCCAGCAGCAGCAGAGCGATTGCAATGAGGACGTACGGCCCTTGCAGCATGTGGGCCTCGCTTGCCGCGGTGGATGCCTTGCTGGTATCGGCCAGTATGAATGTGGCCGCAACCCAGGGAGCAATAGCCGAAGCTCCGGAGTTGAATGCCTGCGCCAGGTTCAGGCGCGCCGCGGCGCCTGACTCCGGGCCCAGAATTGCTACATAGGGATTGGCCGAGGTCTGCAAGCCGCAGACGCCGGTAGCCAGCACAAAGATCGCGAATAGCGTCAGGCGGAAGCTCACCTGATTTGCTGCCGGGACAAATAGCAGCGCGCCCGCCACCATGATGAACAGCGAAATCACCATGGTGCGCTTGTAGCCCACCTTCTCAATCAGCTTGCCCATGGGCACTGAGAAAACCAGGTAAGCAAAGAACCAGGCCGCCGTAGCCAGCATCGCCGGTCCATGAGGCAGATTGAAAATCTCTTTCAGCTTGTTCACCAGCTGATTGTTCAGGCTGGTGAGGAATCCGAAGATGCCGAACAGTCCCGTGACAATGATGAACGGGATGGTATAGTTTGGCGCGCTTGACGCCGCTGGTTTGCTTTGTGTTGCCATGTAATATTTCTCCGCTTCTTTGTTGAAAGAATTGTTGATCTTCGTTGTTTCCCGACCGTCCGTCGATCTTCCGGAGTTCTCACGAATCTGCAAAAAGCTACGACACCTTGTGAGCGCCCCCCGAGGCGTGGCAAATGTGTATCTGGGGCTGGATGCCGGTTTTGGCGGCATAGCGGCGTCCCAACTCCGCGGCAAAGGCTTTTGCCTTGTCCTGTTCCACCAGGTTGATGGTGCAACCACCAAAACCTCCGCCCGTAAGCCGCGCGCCAATCAGCCCCGGCAACTCATTCGCAAGCTCCACCATGGTGTCGGCCTCCGCGCAACTACCCTCGAAGTCCTTGCTGTAGCTGTGGTGCGCCTCGGCCATCAACCTGCCCAATTCCTTCATGTCGCCCTTGAGCAGCGCCTTGGCTGCGGCCACAGTGCGCAGGTTCTCGCTGATAACGTGCCGCGCACGCATCAGGGATTTAGGGGCCACCTCATTGCCCCATTTGTCCAGATCTTCCAGCGTCGCATCGCGCAGAAAAGGCACGTGCCCGCGATGGCTGTTGATGACGGCGCAGGCGGCCTCGGATTCGGCGCGGCGGGTAGGATAGTCACCGCCCGCAACCGAATGTTTAACCATGGTGTTGGCAATAACCAGCGCCACATTGGCCGGAATCGGCGCCAATTGAAAACTCAAATCGCGGCAATCCAGCAGCATGGCGTGATTCTCTTTGCCGTTGACGGAGATGAACTGGTCCATGATGCCGCAATTGGCGCCCACAAACTCGTTCTCCGCGCGCTGGCAGAGCCGGGCCAGCACCGGCGGCGGATAACTGGCGCCGATGAGCGAAAGCACGGCGAGCGCCGTGGCCACCTCGATAGCGGCCGAGCTCGACAACCCGGAGCCCAGCGGAACGTCGCCCCACAGGCTCAGGCTGAAGCCGGGAATCTTATGGCCTTCACCGGCGAGGATAGAGACCACTCCCATCGGGTAGTCGCTCCAGTGTTTGCTACCCTTGGCAGGCAGCGATGCAGCCTCAAAGTCCCGCTCCTCGCCATAGTTCTCCGAATAGATGGCGATCTTGCCGTCCTTACGGGCGGAGATACCGGCCAATGTGGCGAAGTTGATGGCCGCAGGCATCACAAAGCCCTCGGCATAATCGGTGTGCTCACCGATCAAATTGACGCGGCCCGGCGCTGCAAAGACGGCTGGCTCGGCGTGAAAGCGGGTGAGATGCTTTGAACGGAATACGGCAGGATCATGCATGGTAGTTCTCTTTCTAAAGGTTTTGTAGATCAACTGTCATCGACCAGAAGTCGGATTGTCCGGGAGATAGTTCGCGAGACCATGGTCCGGTAACCGCCAGAGAGTCCACGGGAGCGGTGGCAGGCTCCATCGCGACGCACATTTGTTTAGGTCCTTTTCTCTCCGGCCAGCCGCCGGAGCAAATCCAGAGTCCGAGGTAAGGCGTTGCCGCCGTGTCAAAGCCGACCTTGATGCGCATGCCCGCCTTGGGCCGCTCCAGCGCGCACCAGTTTTCCTTCGCGGCGAGCGGCCCTGCGAACAGTTTGTCGCCAATGCCCGACTTGGGCGGTTCAACCACGCTCAGGTCGGTCTTTCCTAACATGCCTAGCTTGGTGATTGGCCAGGCGACCTGCTTGCCAGCCTGCCCCAGACGCCCGCCGCCGGAACCCTCCAGGCGCAGTTCGTGAATAGTCTCCGGCAGAACAATTTTGTCTCCCGCTTCAGCCGCGAATGAGGGATGCGCCGACCAAGCCCACGGAACCGTTGAACCGCCGGTGTTGGTCACCGTATAGTCGAGGCTCAATCGCCAGCCCTTGCCCTTCTCGGTCAACAACAGGGTTCGCTCCAGCATTAGCGGCAAGGAAAAACACTCACCGCGAAGGGTTACCGACCCTCCCCGCGCAACATCTGTCCCATGCTCCCTATGGCCACTTCCCTCTTCTGTCCAGGCCACCCTCCATAGGTCGCCATGGTCGGGAACAGCGACCGGGCCATCGGCGGTCTCCACCGTGCAGCCGGCCACAGACGGCAGGCACTCGTCCCAGCCGCTGGCGTCGCCCGCATCGAAGGCCATGGTTTGGGTGCGCGGCGCGTATGCGGCCAACGGTGCCTGAAGCAGTTCATGGCCGTTCACGAGGATGGAAGCGATCTTGCCGCCGAGGTGGGGGAGAATGGTCACCGAGCAACTTCCCGCCCGAAGGAGAATCTTTTCTCCCATCGCTACAGTCTTGTTTACCTCTGCCATTTGCTCTGTTCTCCTCAATCCTGTCCGGCCACGCCCAGGGCGCGGAATTCATTCACGCCGCGTATAGACCAGTCTCCAGGATTGCGCCAATTGTACAAGAATGGGGCAGCCAATGTTCTCCAAGTCCGTGAAGGGTCAGCCTGCCCCAAATTGTCTCCTCGGAGTGTGAGGAGTGTCATCAGCTCTCCCCAATACGGCATCGCGGCGGGAGCGCAACAGGTGGCCTTTTAACTCAAATGCCTGGAGATTCGCTATTTGGGGGTGTAACTTTGAAATTTTAGATTGTATGGACTGTCACTTTGATTGCCATGCCCTCCTCACTTCTTTGGAATGTATGGCGGGGACGACGAGACTCGAACTCGCGCCTCGCAGTGACAGAACGATCACGAATCGTAACCCATTGATTCTAAAGCGCACTGATGGCTCAGAAAGCGCACAGGGGCACCCAAAATGAGACTTCAGAACCCTAATCGAACACTAATTTCCGGAAGAAAGCAGAGGTCAAATAAAGAAGAGGTCATCGACCTCGGAGAGGAGGTTTTTGAATTTGAGAGTGGGCGACTTCTCCACTTCGCGTAAAGAGTATTGAAACCACGGGTGCAGTCTTCTGGTGATCGATTATTTCCACATTATCCAGAACAGATACCGAAAGCTATCCGCCAAAATTCGATGGAATTCGAATGCTGGCGAAAGCTCATGCTCCGCCTTCCGGAACAGATATCGCTCACTTCTCAGACCTGATCTGGGCTCTCTGGATCACCGGAAATTCCATCACTGCGCTTAGTTTGTAAGGGAACGGAGCCACTTTCTCCCGTACTAAAGTTACTTTTTACTACTTCTCTGTTTGTCTTAGCCTCAGCAGCAGCGGCATACTCGATGAGTAAATTACCCAAATGGCGTGCGTATCGCGGCATGATCACAATCTTATGAATCCCGTTAACATCAGGCTGCAAAGCGGGATAGCTGATTACAACTTCATGGGTATTATCGGTCAACGATACATCTATAACTCCCGCAACTCTGTCCATTGCCAGCATCCTTCTCATTCGTCGGGGCAAGGTATGCACTTCCTCAATTCTTCGCCATCCATTCAATGGCGAAATATCGAAAACAACATCAACGGTAAGCACTACATAGAAAAGAACAAGCGGCGATCGGTTTGACTTTCTGTTCCTCAATCGACGACTGAAAAAAGTGGAGTCGGATGCGCTGGAATCGTCGCATCCGGCTCCATGGAGGTTGAAACGATCAGGAATTTAGAACTTAATGCGCCCCTGGAACTGGAAGGACCGCGAATCGTTGGTGGCCCCGATTACTGTGCCGAAAACGGAGCTGGATGTATTGTTTGCATTGACGCCGATTTGATTGTTCTGGAAGTTGTTGCCAAAGGTGACGTGGTTGGTTACGTTATTGCAATCCACGCGGAAGAC
>JBEKFS010000088.1:0-15491 GCA_050013195.1 Occallatibacter sp. | reverse complement strand
TAAGCACGATGGCGATGCCTCCGCCTACGATCATCGGTAGGACGCAGGCCACAGCCAGCGCCCAACCTACGGCCAGGCCCAAACCCGCCTCGCCCGGCCAGCCCTTCCGCCTCGGCAATCCCTGCTCACTCAACGGATTCAGCTGACCGTCAAGCATGAGTCCCATGCCTGCATAGCCCGCAAGCAGCAGAAATAGAAGCATGGCCTGCTCGGCCAGAGGCTGCCACTGCTCACCAGTCAGCCCCAGCGCCTCGTGATGGGCCATCGCTCTCGCCACAAAGAACCAGAGCACGGCGACAATAAACCGCAGATAGGCGCGGAAGCGGCTGGAGGATGGCTGGATGAAGCTCATTGACACTTAACCTTCCGAATAGAACTGCGCGATGTTGCGAAATTTGGCCTGGCGCGCTGCCACCAGAGCGTCGACAGGCTGTGCTTTGAGTTCGGCGAGGTGCTTTTTAAGCACTGCGCCCAGCAACCCCGTACCCGCCTCGCGATCGGTGTGTATGCCCTCGGGCGGCTCTGCGACGATCTCGTCCACGCAGCCCAGTTCGGCAACCTCAGGCGCGGAGATACGCATGGCCTCAGCTGCCAACACCTTGTGGCTCGCGTCGCGCCACATGATGGCCGCGCAGGACTCGGGTGTAATCACGAAATAGAGTGCATTTTCCAGAATCAGAACGCAATCTGCGACGGCCAGGGCCAGCGCGCCGCCCGATCCGCCCTCGCCGCTGATCACAGAGATGGTGGGCACGCGCAGCCGCGACATCTCAAGCAGATTGCGTGCAATAGCCTCAGCTTGGCCCCGCTCCTCGGCGCCCAGGCCGGGAAAAGCGCCGGGGAGATCAATAAAACTAATAACCGGACGGGAGAATTTTTCAGCGATCTTCATCGAGCGCAATGCCTTGCGGTAGCCCTCGGGATGAGGCATTCCGAAGTTGCGCCGGACGCGGTCTTTTGTTGACCCGCCCTTGCGATTTCCGATGACTAAGACCTCTTCCGTGCCCAGCCGGGCCATGCCGCAGGCCACGGCCTCGTCGTCGCCATAGGCGCGATCGCCGTGGATCTCGCTGAAATCAGTAAATATCTGCTCGATAAAATCCATGGGATAAGGCCGCTGGGGATGCCGCGCCCGCTCAATCCTGATCCACGCCGGCGATGCTGCCTGCGCCTGTTGGGTAATCCCTGCTTCCTGTTCGCTCATCGGTTCCTTATAGCTCAAGGTCGGGTGTGGCTCAAAATTGGCGCTATCAACCGCCTATGTTGATTCTACGGGGCAGAAGGCCTTGGGCACAAATTGGAGTGATTTGCGCTTAATCAAGCCAGGGAAGATTCTCTTCCCAACATTTATTCAAATGGCGCGCCTTGGCCGTCCTTTGTATTCTGTGTGCGGAGTCAATTTATCCATTTCCGGCAAGGGTGCCTCATGACCTTACGATCTACATTCTTTGCAATCGTACGTGCTTCAACCACCATGGCAGTATTGGCGCTCTGTGTGAGTGCGTTGGCGCTTCAGGCTGACACGTTAAAGCCTGACGCCGCTGGCAGCCCGGTTGTATCCCGGAATGAGCCTCGTGGCGGCACCATGGAAAACCGTCTGATTAAGACTGAGTGGCAGATTCGCGAAGGACATTTGACAGGTTTGACGTTTACCCGCAGGAGCACGGAGGCAACCAGGAAGAGCGCATCCCTCAGGCTAAAAGGCCCCTTCACAATCGAGATCGAGGGCATGGGCGTGCTTCCGGCGTCTGGACTGACGATCAAGGGAGCCGCCAGAATCGAGCAGCTTCAGGCAAATCCAACGGCCTCCCGCTACTCGGATCATTTGCCAGGCATTGCGGTTCACTTACCGCTGGAAGACTCTGCCGGACGATTCCAAGCCGATTGGGCGCTTGTTCTGCGTGAGGATTCACAGTACATCCGCCAGGTGCTGACCATCACCGCCAGCGATCATCCGCTGCCTTTGAGCGGCATTCTCATGATTGATGTGCACTCTGCAGGGATTGCCATCGCCGGGATTGTGAAAGGTTCGCCGCTGGTGGCGGGCGATTTCTTCCTGGGCTTCGAGTCGCCCTTGGCAGAGAGTAGCGTAGTGGGCGAGCGGGGAGTGAGCGAGTTGCATCAGAGTGTGCCCATCGCCGCCGGTCATTCTGCCCAATATTCCGCTGTAATTGGTGTTGCGCCTGCGGGGCAGATGCGCCGCTCCTTCCGCAGTTATCTTGAACACGAACGGGCACATCCCTATCGCACCTTTCTGCACTACAACAGCTGGTTCGACATCGGGTACTTTACTCCCTACTCTCAGCAGGATGCACTGAACCGGATCGAAGCCATCGGCACCGAGCTGAACAAGAAACGCGGCGTGACGCTGGATTCGTTTCTCTTCGACGACGGGTGGGACGACCGCAACGATCTATGGAAGATACGCAGCGATTTCAAGGATGGCTTCGAGCCGTTGAAGCAAGCTGCGGCGAACTTCGGCACCGCGCCTGGAGTCTGGCTTTCGCCGTGGGGCGGATATGGCCAGCCCAAGCAGGAGCGGCTGGCGACGGCCCGGAGGGACGGCTATGAAATTGTCGATGGCGGCCTGGCCCTTTCTGGCCCGAAATATTACGCGCGCTTTCACGATGCGGTAAGCACGATGGTCACCGAGTACGGAGTGAATCAGTTCAAGCTGGACGGCACAGGCAATGCGGACCAGGTTGTGAAAGGAAGCGCATTTTCCAGCGACTTCGATGCTGCCATTCACCTGATTGGGAATCTTCGCCAGATAAAGCCAGATCTCTTTATCAACCTCACCACAGGCACGTGGCCTTCGCCGTTCTGGCTGTTTTATGCCGACTCGATCTGGCGTGGCGGAGATGATACGGATTTTGCCGGCGTGGGCTCAGACCGCGAGCGGTGGATCACCTATCGCGATGCGGATACCTATGACAGGGTAGTGAAAGCGGGCCGGCTGTTTCCCCTAAATTCGTTGATGTTGCACGGCATCGTGTTTGCGCAGAAAGCGCCGCACCTGTCCTCCGACCCCGGCGGAGACTTTCGTAACGAAGTGCGCTCTTACTTCGGTTCCGGCACGCAGTTGCAGGAGCTTTACATTACGCCGTCGCTGCTGACAGAAGCCGATTGGGACGCCCTGGCAGAGGCTGCCAAGTGGTCGCGCAACAATCAATCGACGCTGGTGGATACGCACTGGGTAGGCGGCGATCCGCGCTGGCTCGAGGTGTATGGCTGGGCTGCGTGGTCTCCGCAAAAAGCAATATTAACCCTGCGCAATCCCAACTCCGCCGCGCAGGAGTATACCGTCGACATCGGTTCTGCCTTTGAGCTGCCCGCGGACGCGGTGCAGCAGTACAGCGCGCATAGCCCGTGGCAGGAGGATGCCTCGCAGCTTGCCATTGAGTTGGAAGCCGGCCATCCACACACCTTCCACCTCGCGCCTTTTCAGGTGCTAACACTGGAAGTTATTCCGCGATAAGGCTATCGCGCGATTCGCTAATGCGCGCCGTTCGCTGAAGCGGCCCGTTGCGTGGCCAGTCGGCTGACGGCGTCGCTCTGCTTGACCATCTCCATAACCGATTGGCCCTTTTCAGCGAGCGCACCAGTGGGACAGGCTTGAATGCACTTGCCGCAGCCGGTACAATTGCTTGCCTTGCCCCAGTCGTCCTTGAGATCGCTGACAAGGCGCGAGTAAATGCCTCGCGAGGCGACCTCCCAGACATGCGCTCCCTCAACCTCCGCGCAGACCCGCACGCAGCGCGTGCACAGAATGCAGCGATTCTGATCCAGGACGAAACGAGGGTGCGTCATATCTACGGCAAGACGCGGATTGTTGTATGCATAGCGCACGTGGGTGATGCCCAACTCTCGCGCCATCGACTGGAGCTCGCAATGGCCGTTGGAGACGCAGGCCGCGCAGATGTGATTGCGCTCCACTAAGAGCAACTCAACAGCCATTTTTCTGTAGAGCGTAAGTTTGGCTGAGGAGGTCTTGATCGACATGCCCTCCTGAATGGGCGTGGTACAGGCCGGCAGCAGCCGGTCAGTCCCGGCCAACTCCACCATGCACACACGGCAAGCTCCCACCGCGCTCAAGCCCTTCAGGTAGCAGAGCGTGGGAATCTTTTTCCCGTGGTCGCGGGCCGCTTCCAGGATGGTCTGCCCTTCCCTGGCATTCACCAACTCGCCATCAATTCGGACGGAAATCGCTTTAGTCGGCACGGCGGAACTCCTTTCTCAATTGGCACTGACGGGGGCACGTAAATCGCATCGCAGGCAGCGGCGGCATTCTTCCAGCGCCTCGTTCGGATCTAGCCCCTCAACCACTTCCTGCTGCGAACGAACCCTGAGGGCGGCCGGGATGGCGTGCGCCTCGTGGCGGCGGCTGAGGCTCGGTTCTCCCGGCGCCGTGCGGCTGTACTCAAACTCAGGAAATAGCCGCTCCCAGCGAGCTTCGCCCATCAGGCGCTCGTCCATCTTCTGCGCCGCCTGCTTGCCGCAGCTCATGGCGTTGGAAACATTGGAAGCGCCGGTAATCACGTCGCCTCCGGCATAAAAATTAGGCCGGCTGGTCTCGTACGTGAAGCGATCCACAATGATCGTTCCCTCTTCCTTGAGCGCCAATCCGGAGGCGCTGCAGAAGTCCTTGTCGAAGGTCTCGCCCACGGCCAGAATCACGCTGTCGCACTCGAAGCGTTGCACCTCGTCGGTGGGCATCGGCCTTCTGCGGCCGCTCTTGTCGTACTCGCCCAGCCGCGTTTTGACGATTTCGATGGCCTTCACATTGCCCTCTGCGTCGCCCATAATGCGGTGCGGTGCTGCCAGAAATTCGAAGCGCACGCCTTCGTCCTCGGCTGCCTGAATCTCCTCGTCAATGGCGGGCATATCCTGGCGCTCGCGGCGATAAAGAATGGTAGCCTTGGCGCCCATGCGCATCACAGTGCGTGCCGAATCGATGGCCGCGTTGCCGCCGCCGATGATCGCTACCCTGGCACCCTGACCTATGAAAGCTTTCTCCTTGCGGGCGACAGATTCCAAGAACGGCAGCGCGGGATGAACGTTCTTCAACTCCGTACCGGGCAGATAAAGCCAGGATTCCTTCCAGGTTCCAATGGAAAGAAACACCGCATCAAACTGGCTGGCCAGTTCATTCAGCGGAACATCGAATCCGATGCGGGTGTTGAAGACCATCTTTACGCCTACACCCTCAATGAGATCCAGCTCGCGGCGCAACACCGCTTTTGGCAGCCGGTACTCAGGAATTGCAAAACGCAACATGCCGCCGGCCTCGCTGCGTTCCTCAAAGATGGTCACGTCGTGGCCTAGCAGTGCCAGGTAAAACGCGGCCGTAAGGCCGGTGGGACCGGAGCCGGCCACAGCCACCTTGTGGCCAGTGGAGGCCAGTTTGCGCGTGCGAATTCTTGCCAGCATCGGCTCAAAAAGGTCAGTCTGATACACCGAGTCGGCCAGGAAGCGATGCACCTCGCGCATATTCACCACCTCATCAAAGGATTGGCGGCGGCAACGATTATCACAAGGATGCTGGCAAACCCTTCCGGTGGAGGCGGGCAGTGGATTGTCGAGAATCACGGACTCGAAGGCGTCTTCCAGCCGGCCCTCCTGATAAAGCTCCAGGAAGCGCGGAATGTTCATCCTCAGCGGGCAACTGTTCTCACACGGCGAAAGTGCTAGCTCCTGGCACACTCCAGCGCGGCAGCGATGCGCAACTATGTGGTCTTCGTACTCATCACGGAAGTGGCGGATAGTGGTGAGCACGGGATTAGGCGCCGACTGGCCCAGCGCACAGAGCGAGCACTCACGGATCATCCGGCCTAGCTCATCCAGCAAGCCCATCTGTTCGCGGGTTCCGCTGCCATTGGTGATCGCATTGAGTATGCGAAGCGCCTTATTGAGGCCGACTCTGCATGGTACGCACTTGCCGCAGGACTCCGAGTGGGTGAACTCGATGAAGTAGCGTGCCACGTCGACCATGCAGTTGTCTTCATCCATGACCACCATGCCGCCAGAGCCCATAATCGAGCCGATTTGCGCCAGGCTTTCATAATCAACCGGCGTATCGAGCATCTCGACCGGTATGCAGCCGCCAGAGGGTCCACCGGTCTGCACAGCTTTTACGCGGCGGCCGGGTACGGCTCCTTCTCCGATGTCGTAGATGAAGCTCTTCAGCGGAGTGCCCAGCGGCATCTCCACCAGGCCGGTGTTCTGAATCTTGCCTACCAGCGAAAAGACTTTGGTCCCGGGACTCTTCTGGCTGCCGGTCTCGGCAAACCATGCAGGGCCACGGGTAATGATGGGGGCAATGTTGTACCAGGTCTCGACGTTGTTGATGTTGGTCGGTTTGCCATACAAGCCCTTTTGAGCGGGATACGGCGGGCGGGAACGTGGATGACCAGCCTGGCCTTCAAGTGAAGCAATCAGAGCGGTTTCCTCGCCGCATACAAAGGCTCCCGCACCCTGCACAAGCTGGATGTTGAAGTTGAAACCGCGGTCCAGAATATTCGTGCCCAGCAGCCCGAATTCACGCGCCTGTTCGATGGCCCGGTTAAGCCGGCTCACCGCCAGCGGATACTCGGCGCGCACATAAATAATGCCTTCTGTCGCGCCCATCACATACGCGCCGATAACCATGCCTTCCAGCAGCGAATGAGGGTCGCCCTCAATCTCGTTGCGGTTCATGTATGCGCCAGGATCGCCTTCATCGGCATTGCAGATGATGTACTTGGTGTCACCCTTCGCCTTTGCCAGAAAGTCCCACTTGTTGCCGGTGAGGAAACCCGCACCGCCGCGTCCGCGCAGCCGTGCGGCCTTGATCTGCTCAATGACAGGGTCCGTGCGCCCGTCGATCAGGACCTTGTACAGCGCCTGATAGCCGCCTACCGCGATGTACTCCTCGATGTCCGAGGGATTGATGAGGCCACAGTTGCGCAGAACAATCTTCCTCTGCCCCTTGAAGAAAGGGATTGTATTCCACGATGGAATGTCAGGGTAACCCTGGCCGTATTTCAGGTGCGCGGTGATATGGTCCCACTCTTCGATCTTGCAGTAGATGAGGTCGGCGGGCATGATCCCGGTGGAGACGCCTTCCAGGATGCGCGCAGCGTCATTGGCTTGCACGCGATGCAGAATGATCAGGGGATTTCCGGGCAGCCGGACGCTCACCAGCGGCTCTTGAAAACAAGAGCCAAAGCAGCCCACGCCTGCCAGCATCACATCGACGCCGCTGCGATGGATGGCCTCTTTCAGGGCGTGAAAGACCTCCTCGGCGCCATTGCCGCGGCCACAGGTTCCCATTCCTACCGTCAGGCGCGGGGTGGCAGGCAACAGCTTGGCAAGTCCGGCTTCACGAACCGCGTTGAATGCGCCTATATCCTGAATTCGAGGCATTATTTTCCCCCTTTATTTGATCTTTCCTGTCTGGCCCAACGCTTTCACTTCCCTCTGCAGCGTGCGCTCGTTCACGTGGCTGAGAATGTGGTGGTTCACCTCGACCACTGGGGCCAGCGCGCACTGGCCGAAACAGGCTACTGTGCGCACCGTAAAGCGTTGGTCGGGCGTAGTAAGAGCCAGCTTGTCGGCCTCGTTGGTTTCGCTCGCTTCCTGCCCGCTCAACCCCAGATCGAGGCAGACCTTCTCCAACAGATCGCGCGAGCCGCGTGTGTGACAGGCCGTTCCCCGGCAGACGCAGATCAAGTTGTCGCCCTGCGGGTCGAGATTGAAGAGCGCATAAAAGGTCGCTGCGCTGTAGATCGTGGCCGGCGGAATACCAGTCTCCTGCGCAATGTAGCGCAGCGCCGCCATCGACAGATACTTGTGCGCGTTGGCGGCCTGGATGGTTTCCATGATTCCCAGCAGGGCTCCGGGTTTGCCAATGTGCTCTGCGACCGCCTGGTCGATCAGTAGCTTTTCGTGAGCATTCAGCACTTCATGGGCGACACTCTGCATGATTCCTCCGCTTCTCAGCAGACTTCACTGGCAGCCTGACAGCTTGCATTGCAATTCAATGGTTTGAACACGGTATGCACGGATTGCGACTCGGCGGGCGCAGCCTGAAAAAACGGCACACTCCTGCTGCGCAAATGTTGTGGAGTGACGGGATGGCGAGGGCGACACGATCGTACCCTGCTCACTTCTGGACCATAGCGGGGAATAGAAGGAGATAAAAAATGCGTTCGCCTATGTAGCCCTGCATGCCCGGCAATAAGGACACTGTGCCCATCAGATCGGCCCATTACGCAGCGGCTTTAACCCCAAAGAATGTCCGCAAGGAATTTGACACCATCAGATCACCTTGGGATGTGCCTTGGATCACATCGGATTGTGATTCATGTATATGCGCGATGTGCTCAGGCTGGGTCGACCGCGGAATCAGCCGGCGGCTCGATCTCAGATTCAGATGGGCTGGGCGGACTCATAAGCAGTTCAACGCTATAGCCAGCGGCCTCGGCAGCCTTTAGCGCCCCCTCAATGGCTCTGCTCATCGTCTGAACCGCAGCGCGGTTAGCCGCCATCCGGCTGGGTGCCGTTTCGCCTGCCAGGCGCAGCAGCGACGGCATGAGCAGCCACCAGAGAAGTTCCTCGTAGCGCTCACGGACCAGATATTCGCGGCCCTCTGCCTCATGCACTCCGGTCAGCCAGCGTACATCCGGGTCAAGCCACAAAGCTGGCGAAAGCGCGACCCGCTCTGCCGTGAACGGCGCCGGCTCAGTCGCCGCGATTGGTTCTTCCGGCTTGCCGATGCCGGCCCATGTGAGCAGCCCAACTTTCACACGTGCGGCAACACGCCAGCCTTCCTCGCCCTCGAATCCGAGAGCGGTGAAGGCCTGGGCAAAGGGTTCGCGTAAGCGGAGGCGGTCGAAAAGATCCAGTGCGATGCGCTCTGGATTTTCAGCGTCGATGGATTCGGCCAGCAACTCCAGCGCACACCATCCGAGCACCGGTCCCCACATCGCCGTGGCGGTGAGCTGTGGGCTGGGGTTGGGTAGCATGCACCGAGCGGCCGCGGTCCATGGAATCGAAAACAGCGCTTCGACAGCAGGGATTCGCATAGCGGAGCGCAAGCGCGCACGGTAGGCAGCGCGCAACAGGCTGGGATTGGCAGGTTGTATGCCGCCAGCGCGTGACCGATACGCCTGCTGCGCCACGCGAAGGAAGTTCTCGCAACGCGTCCATGCAGCCTCGAAGTACTCGGCGCGCTCGGGTTCAATTTGTTTGTTGACGCCGACAGCCAGGGTGCGTGGATGTTCGGCCAGATCGGCAAAAAGACGCACGATCCCGGAGTCCAGCAGCGCACGCAAAGTATCATGCACCGGCTTCAACTCCAGATTCACCAGTGCATCGTCCAGATTCGCCACGCCCCGGCCGTTGTGATGGTCCGAGAGCCGGTCCCATGGCTTGTCATGCGTAGCATAAAGCTCGCGCCAATCGAGAAAGACATGGCATTGATAGGCGTACAGATCAAGTGTCAATCCGCGTTCGGCTAAATCGCTTGCCCGGCGCAGGTATTGGAGGCCGGTGAGCGAATCGCGCCAGGCCAGGATGGCCGAGGAGTTTGCGCTGAGACCCAGCCCTTCCCCAAGCCGCTGCTGGCGTAGTTGATTGGCGCCCTTGTCGGCGTAGGCCGCCGAATAATCAATAGTCCCGTGTGCCTCGCCGTAGCGGTTGTTATAAACCACCAGGGCGCGCTCGCCTCCGTTGCGATTCGAGTAGGCAAATACGTTCTCGTCCACCGAGCCGTTGTCGTGGAAAAAGTCGTAGAGCCGGAAGTTGCCGCTCTCGGCAAAGAGCCGCCGGCGATGCAACAGGGGCGCAATCTCTCGTTCGTGGCGCTCGACCATCCATGGATCAGGATTCTCGTCGTAGCGAGGCCGCTGGTACTCCATGCCGTATTTTTCAGTGAATCCTTCGATCTGGCCGTGGCCGAACATGGGAAGACCGGGCAGTGTGGCCATCATCGTTGCCACGCCGAAACACTTGTCCCCTTTACCGAATTGATCGATGGCCGTGCGCTCGTCGGGATTGCTCATGAAGTTCACATAGCGCTTCATTATGTCCGGGTCGAACTCCAGCGTGTTCTTGATCACAGAGCGGTATTTGGCGTTCTCCTCATCGCGCAGCATCACCATGAAAGCGCTGTTATAGACGCGGTGCATTCCAAGTGTGCGGACAAAGTAGCCCTCCATCAGCCAGAAGGCCTCGGCCAGCAGCAGTGTTCCGGGAACCTCCGCAGCCACGCGATCCACCACCTCGCGCCAGAACTCATGCGGCATACAGCGGTTGAACTCCGCCTGGCTCATTCCGTATTCGGCGCGCGAAGGGATGGCGCCGCTGGTTCCTGGACCGGGAAACCACAGCCGATGGAAGTGGCGCTTGGCCAGAGTCATGGCTGCGTCGAAGCGAATGACCGGGAAGAGACGCGCCACGTGCAGAATGGTCTGGATCACCTGCTCGCGAACGGCTGGATTCAGGTAATCGAGCTGCGCCGTATCGTTCCAGGGAAAGCTGGTGCCGTCGTTGCCGTGATAGATGTAACGCGTCTCGCCGCTCTGGCGGTCGCGGCGGCGAAACACCACGGCGGCGTCTGATTGCTCAAAGTAGTGGTCTTCAATCTTGATCTCAACGCGCCCATCATGTGACAAATCAGGCCCGTTGAAGCTGTAGGCGGGATAAGGCGGCTCCGGTCGCGAGATGAACCAATCCGGATGCTCTACAACCCAGGGAGAATCGATGCCCATGTGGTTGGGCACCATGTCGCTGGCCAACCGGATACCGTGCCGGTAAGCGCGGTCTCTCAGATTCGTATAAGCCGCCTCGCCGCCCAGGTCCTCGGCAATCGCGTAATCGTAGAGCGAGTAAGCCGATGCTACGGCATCCGTGTTCCCGCAAAGTTGCTTGATTGTCTTCGAGGCGCGGCTACGCTCCCAAACGCCGATCAGCCAGAGCGAATTCAGTCCGCGATCCGCCAGGGTAGCCAGTTCCTCATCGGGAATCTCATCGAGGCGCGCGATCCTGCGGCCGTACTGCCTGCTCATCTGCGCCAGCCACACATAAGTACTCTTGGCTATCAGCACGACAGTGGGCATCCAGTCTTTGTCCGGCGAAAACTTCTCGTATTCCTGCGCCGGATCGCCGAAGACTGGCACCTCTGCGCTGGCGACGATCGAATCCCCTTGCTTGCCATCTTGAGCACCACCCCCATGAGGATGAAACTGCATCCAGATCGCCAGTTCTTCCTCGTGCAGAATTTCAGCAGCAATTTGTAGTAATTGCTCCAGGCTCTCGCCCAGCAATGGCTTCCACAACTTGCGGATGAGGGCTAGCTGGTCAGCCAGCGAGCGAGGCGCGGCAACAGCCGGTGCACGCAACAAGTCGAGCAAATTCATCGGCTTGGCGCCCGGAAGAGGAATCAGCGGGCGCGTGGCAAAATACTCCGGCAACTGTTGCGTCACCTGGCGGTAAACGGTCTTTTTGGCCAGGGACTTATCCTCGAATAGCTCCTCGAAGGGTTGAAAAGCTTCGTTGCGGTTGGCCGTCCAGAGCAGCAGCATCTCTTCCAGCGCTGCGGCCCGATGAGGTGAGCCGTCGGTTTGCCCTGCAAGCCATTGTCTCGGCGTCTCCATGCCGCGAATCACTGAAGTACCAGGAAACTGCTCGACAAAAGCAAGCAGCATCTTGTCCAACGCATCCGCGCCCACCCTTGAGGAGAAGAAATCCAGTGCGCTTGTCATCACCGCGGGGTCAAACTGCTCGCGATAGCGCGCCATCAGGATGTGGCTGGCCTCGTCGATAATGCCCATGGCGAAGAGTTGGCCGGCATGAACCGCCAGTTCAGGATGCGTTTCAACATCGCGAACCGTGTTCATGCGGTGCGCAAAATCCCGGCAAGCGGCCACATTGGCAAAAACCACGTTCCCCGTATAGGAAAACAGCGACTCTGCGAACTGGTAGCGTTCGCGCGCTTTCCGGGCTATATGGAACTCCATCACTAGAAGCGAACTCCCAAAAGATAAAGGTACATCAAAGAGGTTAACGACGCTGTTACATTTATCCTATCCTGCCAATACACACCGCTGAATCCTTAATCCAGCGCCTTGTGGAAACGCAAGATCGCCGCCGTCAGTAAGGTGACACCCAGCACGGCCATGGCCGCCATCTGCGGCCACAGAATATCCAGCCCCACGCCTTTCAGATAGGTGCCACGAATCACTACCAGAAAATAGCGCAGCGGGATCAGATAGCTTAAATCCTGCATCCACTGCGGCATGGTGCTGATGGGAAATCCGAAGCCGGAAAACGTGATGGTGGGCATGATAATAAAGAAAGCCGTCACCATCGCCTGTTGTTGCGTTGCGCTAACCGTTGAAATCAGCAAACCCACGCCCAGCATGCACAGCAAAAAAAGCACCGCGCCCATCGCCAGCACCCAAACATGGCCGCGAAACGGAACTTGAAACCAGAGTGAGCCGACCACGGCAATCAGCGTCACGTCGAATATACCGATAAGAAAGAACGGCAGCGTCTTGCCCAGAATAAACTCTACCGGGCGAATAGGCGTAACCATGATCTGTTCCAGCGTGCCAATCTCGCGCTCGCGCACAACGGCAAAGGCGGTCAGCGTTACCACCAGCACAACTGTCAGGCTGCCGATGATTCCCGGTACAAAAAACCATCGGCTTCTCAGTTCGGGGTTATACCACGGCCGCGGCACAAGCTCGACGGAAGGCATTACCTCTCGTAACTGAGGAGCGATGCGGAAGATGCGGTCCACTTGGTACTCCCGCGCGAAAGCCAACGCGATCTGTGATATGTAGCCCGAGGCAATCAGAGCGGTGTTGGAGTTAGTCGCATCCACTATCACCTGCAGCGGCGCGGTTTGACCGCTGCGCAACTTCGCGGCAGTGATCCAGATCAAGCACCGCCGTCGGCACATGATAAATCTCGTAGGTGGCCGCGTAACCGAAGACCATCATCTGTATAATTGGCGGGCCAATGAGGATGAAGCGCGTCCGCTTGTCGCGGAAGACCTGAATGAACTCCTTGATCAACATCTGCTTCAGCCGCCCGAACATTACTTCTCCTTCACAATCCGATAACTTGCTAACTCGCTAACACCGCGAGGCGGTGGCTAACTTGCTGTTTTCTTCATTCCAGCCTCTTGTGGAAGCTGCGCGTGGCCACTATCGCCAACACAAACGTGAAGACAACCAGTGGAATCAGGTCCGCATAAAGCATAGCCGCAGGCGTTCCCTTTAGAAAGATTTTCTTCAAAACAGAAACGTAGTAGCGCGCCGGCAAGATGCGCGTAATCCATTGCAGCACAATCGGCATCTGCTCGATGGAAAACAGAAATCCCGAAAGCAAAAACGCTGGAAGAAAGGTAATCAGCAACGCGATCTGGCTGGCCGCAAACTGACTCTTGGCAAGCACGGAGATAAAGAATCCCAGCGAAAGCACCACCACCATGAACATCGCAGACGCAACCATCAGCGTGACCCACGAACCGCGAAAGGGCACGTTGAACCAATAGATCGCAATCAGAGCGCTGATGAATGTGTCAAACATACCCAACACAAAATATGGAGCCAGCTTGCCCAGCATGATCTCCATCGCCGTCACCGGCGTTGAGATAAGCTGCTCCATCGTGCCCCGCTCCCACTCGCGCGCAATAGTCAGTGAGGTGAGGAACGCGCCAATGACAGACATCACCAGCGCCAGCACGCCGGGAATGATGAAGGCGCTGCTTTCCAGGTCTTCGTTGTACCAGGTGCGTGTTTCAACGTTCATCGCCGCCGGCTGGATCGATATTCCACGTTCACGCAGCCATCTTATCTGCATCTGTGCCGAGTAGCCCTGAACCACAGCTTCGGAGTAGCCGATCAGCACGTTAGCCGTGTTGTCGTCCGAGCCATCGACAACCGCCTGGACCTCAACAGTTCGACCGTCGCTTAGGCGCTGCGAGAAATCCCAGGGAATCACAATGCCCATCTTGGCGTGTCCGTCATCGATTGCGCGAGTCAGCTCCGGATAGCTGCTCACAACGCGCTCTACGTGGAAATAGTCGCTCGATTGAAAGTGCTTGAGCAGATCCTGACTCTGTTGACTGCCGTCTTGATCCAGCACATAAACAGGCAGCCCTTTGAGGTCGAGATTCACGCCGTAACCGAAGAGCAGCACAAGCACTGCGGGCATGAGAACGACAATAATCAGGCTGCGCGTATCGCGTAGAATCTGCACAATCTCTTTCCTGGCAATGGCCAGCAGGCGAGTCAGGCTCATGGCTTGCGCTCCTCTGCCGCTTCGCGGCCGGTCGTCAGCGATACAAAAACATCTTCCAGACTGGGGCGAATCTTATCCATGCGAGTTACCTTGATGCCGCGCTCGGCAAGATAACTTTGTAGCTTTAAAACAGAGCTTGCGGCATCTTCCACCACCAGGTGCAAAGCGTTGCCGAAGACCGCGGCATCCATTACATCTGGTACAGATTGCAACACTTCCACCGCCTCGCCCAGTGGCTCGCACTCGACAAGAAGAAGCTCTCCTTTCATAAAATCGCGCTTCAGTTCCGAAGGCGTCCCCAGCGCAACGATCTTTCCGCGAAAGATCAGCGCCATGCGATTGCAGTACTCAGCCTCTTCCATGTAATGGGTAGTTACAAAAACAGTGACTCCCTCCTCGGCCATCTGATGAATAAGCTCCCAGAATTGGCGCCGAGTAATGGGATCAACGCCCGAAGTTGGCTCATCGAGAAAAATAACGGGCGGCTTATGCAAGACAGCGCAACCCAGCGCCAGCCGCTGTTTCCAGCCACCAGGAAGCGTTCCCGTGATGAGATTCTCCTGTCCCTTGAGGTTCGCCATAGCCAGCACCCATTCAATTCGTTCCTGAAGTATGTTGGCAGGTACGCTGTAGAGTCCAGCAAACAATCGGATGTTTTCGATGACTTTCAGATCGTTATAAAGAGAGAACTTCTGCGACATGTAACCAATGTTCTGGCGCACGGACTCCGGATATTGGCTAACATCAAATCCCGCAACCTCGGCGTGTCCAGATGTCGGTTTCAGCAGCCCGCAAAGCATGCGAATTGTAGTGGATTTACCTGCTCCGTTTGGCCCCAGGAAGCCGAAAACCTCGCCTTTGCGGACTTCGAGATTGATCCGATCCACAGCAATAAAATGACCGAACCGCTTAACCAGGTTCTCGACCACAACCGAGTTATTGTTCTCAGGCATGAAGGGCTGCTCCAGCGCTGACCGCATCTACAAACAAATCCTCAATGGATGGCGCCACCTGCTGAATCGCATCGAAGGGTATGTTGGCGCGCCCGAGTCTGGCGTTGTACTCGAAAATGCGGCGCGCCGCATCATCCACCACCACGTGCAGCCCGTCTCCGGTCAGCAAAAGGCTCGATATTCCCTCGGCACCCTCAAGGTTGTCGCGCAATTGTCTCGGCTCGGTTGATGTAATCGATAAAACGC
>JBEKFS010000087.1:0-13450 GCA_050013195.1 Occallatibacter sp. | reverse complement strand
ATGCGGATGTTGATGTGGCGGATGGCGCCGAAGACCCGGGCGGCCATGCCGCTGTGGCCGCGGATGTCGTCGCCCACCATGCAGATCAGAGCCTTCTTGCCTTCATATTTCACATCGGCCAGCTTGCCTAGATCGGCGGCGATGGCGGGCAACTTGTCGTTGGAGTCAACGGTGAGCGAGACGCTGACCTCGGAGGTGGAAACCATATCGACCGGGCAGCGGTGCTTGTCGAAGACGGTGAAGATTTCTTTCATGTAGCCGTGGGTCATCAACATGCGGCCGGCGACCACGTCGATGATGCTGAGCTTCTTTTTGACGGCGATGGATTTGAAGGGGCTCTTGCAGTGCGGCGGCAGCGAGATGATGCGCGTGCCTTCGCAGGCGGCGTTGCGGCTGTTGAGGACCAGGACGGGAATATTCTTTTTGACGGCGGGCAAAATGGTGGCGGGGTGCAGAACCTTGGCGCCGAAGTAAGCCAGCTCGGCGGCCTCCTCAAAGCTGATGACCTTTACGCGATATGCATCGGGACAGACGCGCGGGTCGGCGGTCATGATGCCGTCCACGTCGGTCCAGATTTCGATGGCCTCGGCTGCAAGCGCGCCGCCGATAAGCGCGGCGGTGAAGTCAGAGCCGCCGCGGCCCAGGGTGGTGGAGATGCCGGCCTCGTTGGAGGCGATGAAGCCTCCCATGACGGTGACATGACCTTCGGCGAGGAGCGGAAGCAGCTTTTCGGCGGCTTTTTTATCGATGATGGCGTCCTGCGGAATCGCCTTCTGGAATTGCGAATCGGTGATGATGATTTGGCGCGCATCGACGTGAGCGGCGTTCAGCCCCAACTCGCGGAATGTGGCGGCGACCATGCGGCTGGATAGAAGCTCGCCGTAGCTGACGATGAGGTCGGTGACGCGGGGCGTGAGTTCGAGGATGGCTGCGAGCCCGCGCAGAATTTCGTCGAGGGAGTCGAATTTCTGATCAATCTCGTCGACCAGAGCAGCGGAGTCCTTGAGCAATTCGGCGGCGGTGTCGCGATGACGCACACGGAGGCGCGAACTGATGGCCAGGGCTCCGGCGCGGTCGCCCTCGACGGCGGTCTCGGCGGCGCGCAGCAACTGGTCGGTGACCTTGGCCATGGCGCTGACCACCACCACGGGCTGCTTGCCCTGGGCCACGCGTCCGGCAACGATGTTCGCGGTGCGGCGAATGGCAGCGGGATCCTCCACCGATGTGCCGCCAAACTTCATCACTAAGAGGCTCATGCGAGTTTCCTAAAAACAGCCATTAGCTTTTAGCTATTAGCTGTTAGCTTACATCTCACTCTTGTTGGAGCGTGTTTCATAAATAGCTGCGATGTCTCGTTTGTAATCCCTCAGGGGTTAAAACCCCTTGTCATTCTGGCCCTCTTCGGCACGACTAAAGTCGTGCCCTGATACAAAGCGGGTTTATGAAAAACGTTCGAAAAAATTGCTCCAAGCAGTTAATCCAGCTACTGGTTCTCATTCTTTCATCCCCAGATTCCAGCTAATGGCTAAGAGCTAAAACTAAAGGCTAAGAGCTAAAGGCTAAAAGCTAATTGCTACGGAAGTTTCCCCAGGCTTGCCAGCAGTTCAGCGTTGAGAATGGTAGCTCCCGCGGCTCCGCGAATGGTGTTGTGCGAGAGCACGGTGAACTTCCAGTCGAGCACGCCGCAGGGGCGCAGGCGGCCGACGGTGACGGCCATGCCATTGCCGCGATTGCGATCCAGGCGCGGTTGCGGGCGATCCGGCTGCGGCGCCCACTCGACGGGCTGCTCGGGGGCGGTCGGCAGATGCTGCCCGGCCAGCGGACGGAACTCCGCCCAGGCGGCAAGAATCTCTTCGCGCGTTGCAGGCTTGCCGAGCTTGACGGAGACACTGACCGTGTGACCATCGACGACCGGTACGCGATTGCAACTGGCGCTCATGCGCGCCGAGAGCGGCTTGACCACATGACCGTCGAGTGAGCCCAGCAGTTTGAGCATCTCCTCTTCCATTTTTTCTTCTTCGTTTGGAATGTAGGGCACGACGTTGTCCAGAATATCCATGGAGGCCACGCCGGGGTAGCCCGCGCCGCTGACGGCTTGCATGGAGGTGGCGAAGATCTGCTCGACTCCGAAACGGTCGACGAGAGGCTTGAGGGCCAGCACCGGGCCCATCACCGTGCAGTTGGAATTGGTGACAATGTAGCCGCCCGACTCCTTGCGCCAGGATTGCTCCTCGATGAGGTGCAGATGATCGGCGTTCACCTCGGGCAGTACCAGGGGCACGTTGGGAGCCATGCGGAAGGCGCTGGAGTTGGAGATTACGGCGCAGCCTGCGGCGGCGAAGCGAGGCTCCAGTTCGCGGGCGATGGGTGCGTCGATGGAAGAAAAGATGATTTTCGGAGCGGGCTGACCCTCGTTGGCCTCAGCACTTGGCTCGGCCGGCGAGACGGTCATGTTGGCGATGCGCTCGGGCAGCGGGGTGTCAAGGCGCCACTTGGCGGCCTCGCCATAGGTCTTACCAGAAGACCGGTCGCTGGCCGCAAGCCACGTTATCTGGAACCACGGATGGCGCTCCAGAAGCTGAATATAGCGTTGGCCTACCATTCCGGTAGCGCCCAAAATGCCGATTGGATGTCTGTTTTTCATGGCCTTGAACACTCAGTGTACAGGAGGATTGGCGTAAATTGAGTGATTTTCGGACAGAAGCACTGGGGCAGCGTGTGCAGAATCGAAACGAAACCGGTAGCAAGCTCCGTGAGGGCGGAAGCGCCGGAATAGGAGTTCGATCCGCCAAGTGCCTGTTGAAACCATGCTTTCTGCCGATAAATTATCCGGGAGTATTTGCGATGGACCTGCGTCAGATGGCCGGTCTTGGCCGTTCGCCTTCTTCGGCGAAGGGGGAATCTTCGCCTGCTGCATTGGAACGGTCTCTTACCCTGCTGGTTGAGGGAATGGCGCAGCATGTGCCCGAGATCGATGCACACAGCTATAAGGAGCTTCGCGAGCGTGTAGCTCAGCTGGCGCTGAAAATACCAGACAGGCTTCCGGAAGACGACAAGCTGGAACTGATTCAGGATGTTCTCTATGAATTCGGGCGCTATCACGATAGTGCGGAGTTAGCGCTGCGTGAGCGCCTCTCTGCCTGGCGCGCGCTGACGTCGAAGCTGCTGGATGAGCTGCTGGTCAGGCTGGGCATTGACTCGGCATCGGCGGACGCCGCTCAGTTGACGCGGAGGATTGCAAGCCTTCTGACCGTCGAGGAGATTCATGCCTTTCTTGTTCTGCTGGCGGAATTCCTGCGCGTGAGCAAGGTCGATGGCCAGGCAGCCAAGGCCTCGTCGCTCAAGGTGGCGGATCGAACCACGGCCAACGACAATGCGTCGGGATTGCGCGGCGGCGGAGCAGCGGTGGAGCATGTCAAAAAGATCATGGATCAGGGAGGCGCGGGATTCGTTGTCCTTTTCCAGCTCGGATTACTGGACGTGATCAACCAACGGTTTGGCGTAGAGGCTGTTCAGGATAGCCTGATGGCTGTCTCGGCTTTTCTTACCTCCAGCCTGCGCAACGACGACGCCATCTATCACTGGAGCGACTCCTCGCTGCTGGCCGTTCTCCAAAGTCCTTCCACGGTGCAGATACTCACCGCGGCCATGCGGCGCATTGTTGACAACAATCGCGACATTACCATCCAGGTCGGTGGACGCAGCGTCATGCTGCGCATCCCGCTGGAATTCGACATGATCCCCATCGGCATGTTGACGAGCGCCGAGGATCTCTACAAGTTATCCCCGGTGCGTGCCGTCAACAAATAAGGCCGCTAAGCGAAATTGCCGTGACCATGCCCGGTTGACGAAGCAAGTGAAAAGGCTGGGCAAGATGCCCAGCCTTTTGTGTTGATGAGTTAGCTGAAGTACCAGCCGCTTACGACCGCGACAGAAACCCAGCCTGCCTTGGTTTACAGGAACGACAAAACAGATCCAATAGCCCCGCCGATGGTGCTCAGCACGCTGCCCACGCTCGATCCGCCGCCGCCGCTCTGCTGCTTCTGCTGAGCCTGCTGCTGCTGTTCCCATTTCAGTTCGGCCTGCTCTTCGGCCTTCAACTCGGCCTTCTTTTCAGCCGCTACCTTCTCGTCATGCCGCTTCCTGGCTTCTTCTTCTGCCTTCCTTATCTCTTCCTTCTTTTTCTCTCGCGCTTCATAGAGCGCTCTCTTGCCGGCGGTGCTCTCATAGAGACGATACTCCCAGGCTGACTTGTGGCTGGACGCGAAGGAAGCAAAGTTCTCTTTCAGGATGTCGTTCTTGCCTTGCTTGCTGAATTGAATTCCATGCGAAGCATCGCCGATGTACTGAAACAGAACCACCGCGCCGGTCGAGTTCTTCAGCGCCAGCGTGACGTCGAAATCCTTGCCCGGAAAGGCCTTTGTGTTGCCCGAGAAGTTCCAGTTCCCATCGGGATCGACGAGGATGTTGAGCGTGCCGTCAACCTTCTTCAGAGTGTAGTTGTGGCTGATGGGTCCGGTGGTGGCGGGATGACTTACCACCGGGCTGGCTTCTGCGGGAGTAGCGGTTGAAGTCTGGGCCATCGCCGAAGAGACGGCAATAGCCAGGATCGCGATCAGCGCGAGCGCGCTGTACCGCTGAACGGCAGGGATTACCTTTGACATAGTTGCGTCCTCGATTCGAAATTGTCTGCACCTTGTTTAATAAGTGCTGAAAGGAAGGCTATAGCATTTAGACCAGTCTTGTCTTGAACTCCAGATAATTTTCTCTGTTATTGTGGAAATCCGGCTGAGACATCCTTTCCGGGGCGGAATCTGCATCAACAATGGTGCGGGCCTCGGCGGAATGAAGATGGGCGGAAACCGGCTTGGCCTTGAGCAGCTATTCCATGGCTTTGAGCACAGCGTCGGCAAACTGGCTGGTGCCGGCCGTGCCGCCCACGTCGCGGGTGAGCGTCTTGCGCTCGGCGTAGACGGTTTCCAGAGCCTTGTGAACCCGGTCGGCCGCGGCCTCTTCGTCCAGGTGGCGCAGCATCAGCACGGCGGACTGCAACAGCGCCGTTGGGTTGGCGATATCCTTGCCGGCAATGTCCGGGGCCGAGCCGTGTACCGCCTCGAAGATGGCGCAATTCAGGCCCAGGTTCGCGCCGGGCACCAACCCCAGCCCTCCCACCAGTCCCGCGCATAAGTCGCTGACGATGTCGCCGTAGAGATTTTCCAGCAGCAGCGTGTCGTACTGGTAGGGATTCATCACCAGTTGCATGCAGGTGTTGTCGATGATGTGTTCGCCGTAGAAGATGTCGGGAAACCCTTCGGCCACCTGGCGCGCGCAACGCAGAAACAAGCCGTCCGAGAGCTTCATGATGTTGGCTTTATGGATGGAGTGAACCTTCTTGCGCCCATGCTTGCGGGCGTATTCGAAGGCGAATTTGGCGATGCGCGTGGAGCCTTTCTCGGTGATAACCTTGATAGCTTCGACCACGCCGGGGACGACTTCGTGCTCCAGTCCCAGGTACTCGCCCTCGGTATTTTCCCGCACGATGATCAGGTCCACGCCGGGCCAATGCGTCTCCAGGCCGGGAAGATTCTTGATGGGGCGAAAGTTGGCGAAGAGGTCGAATCTCTTTCTCAGCGTGACGTTGATGCTCTTGAAGCCGCCGCCGATGGGCGTTGCGACCGGCCCCTTCAGGGCCACGCCGTTGCGTTCGATGGATTGATAGAGCGCAGCGGGAATGTATTCGCCAAAGATCTCGAAGGCCTCGGCGCCGGCGGCAAAGCGCTCCCACTCGAAGCGCACGCCGGTGGCTTCCAGAATGCGCACCACGGCCTGCGTCACCTCCGGGCCGATGCCGTCGCCGGGAATCAGCGTTACCTTGTGCGTCTTTTGTTCGGTCATCGCTTGCTCCTATGCTCCCAATCGTTATCTCATGATCACTTGATGCAACTACGGGTTGAGTCGACAATGAGAGTAAGACAGCTTCTTTGTAGCAATCACTTTCCCAGAGTCACTATCGACGCTTACGGCAAAGCAGAATGATTGCATTGGTGAGGGTATTCCCCTGTAGGATGTACCACCTACTGCTATTACAAGTTCGTTGTCTTTCCAAGAGACAAAAGTGGGAAGGTAAAATTCAATACTTCTTCCCTGAGTTATTTGGCTCGCCACTGCTGATCGCATCATTCTATCCGTATCAGCTTCCGTTCTTTTGCCCTCAGGCGAATAGAGGTGCACAACATAATTATCAACCGTCGGTTCATCGATAACGAGGATCCTATGGCTGTCTGGACTCCACAGTGCGTTCGCTGCCCTCGTCAAGATAAAAAGTTCCCGCTCACTTCCGTCATAAAACCTATGAACAACTACAGGTGAGTGATTTTCTTCGTCAGTTAGTATGGGATGAACCTCAATTTGGAACTGGCCGTCGGGAGATTTCACGATTGCTCTTTTGCTCCAATGGAGGAACACCGGATGACCGAGGGGTTGGGCCGCAAGGCAGACGAGACTTGTTGTAACAATGATCAGTGCCAATCTGATGATCTTCATTTCGCCACCGCGGAACCAGGAGGGCAATTCCCCCAAAGGCATTAAGAAAGCTAATCATTTCGGGCATATTCTGTAGCCCTAATTGATTCCCTGCGTCTCTAGTCCCTATTTCCTGGTCACTGTTTCTTTGCCTTGCTGGGGATGCGCCCCCCCAGCAGCCCTTCCAGTTCTTCCTTGAACTCGCGCACGTCCTTGAAGTCGCGATAGACAGAGGCGAAGCGGATGTAGGCAACAGTGTCGATTCCCTTGAGGCGGTCCATAATCAACTCGCCAATCTCCGCCGTGGTGCGCTCGCGCTCCGGGGCGTCGGCCAGAAAAGCCTCGGCGGCGTCCACAATGGACTCCAGGCTGCTCGCCGCCACGGGCCGCTTCTCGCAGGCGCGTAACAGGCCGCTCAAGATTTTCTGGCGATCGAAGCGCTCGCGGCGGCCGTCTTTTTTGACCATCATGTAAGGAATTTCGTCAATTCGCTCGTAGGTGGTGAAGCGGCGATTGCACTTCTCGCACTCCCGCCGCCGCCGGATGGAGTCGGCCTCTTTACTCTCCCGCGAGTCCACTACCCGATCTTGCCCGAAGCCACAATAAGGACATTTCATACAAGGCGATTCTAAATCAGGGATCAGAGATCAGAGATCAGAGATCAGAGATCAGGGATAAGGAATTCCCGTTTTTATGACAGTTTCCCTGCCACTGCTTGTCGTAGTGTATTATGTTTTGCATGATCGGTCGATGGGAAAAGAGATTTGAAAATATCCGCTTCCTTGGCTGGTTTGCACTCGCAAGTCTGCCGTTTTTTGTCTTGGCTTTGGTAACTTCGGATTTTTTACAAATCATATGCGCAGTAGCGGCGGGACTGTTGTTTTTTCCCGCCTTTATTTATCTCTACGTTATAGTCATCTGGCATTGGAAGGATCGTTATCGCGGTAAACACAGCGATTTGTGGGGTGCGCTCATCCTGATTGAAACCAGTGGTTGGATGAAAATCGTATATTTATTCCGCCACATCATTCCCGATTTGCGCCACTCGGGCCGCTACCGGCCGGAACTGCAATCTGCAGAATTGGAGAAGTGTTCGGAGTCGGTCGCCTCTGGTGAGTAGGTTGGCCGCATTACCTGCGGTGTCCAACTTCCCCTGCCCCCTGATCTCTGATCTCTGATCTCTGACCCCTGCTTTTAATCGAAGACCACCGTCTTGTTGCCGTAGCAGAGGATGCGCCGGTCAAGGTGCCAGCGGACGGCGCGCGACAGCACCATGCGTTCCAGGTCGCGGCCCCTCGCCACCAGGTCTTCCACCTGGTCGCGATGCGAGACGCGGGCCACATCCTGCTCGATGATGGGGCCATCGTCCAGCTCCTCGGTAACGTAATGGCTGGTGGCCCCGATCAACTTGACGCCGCGGGCGTGGGCGGCATGGTAGGGCTTGGCCCCGGTGAAGGCGGGCAGAAACGAGTGGTGCACGTTGATGATTGCGGATGGGTATCGGGCGATGAAGGCCGGGGAGAGGATCTGCATGTAGCGGGCAAGAACGACCAGTTCGATCTCGTTCCGCGAGAGAACTTCGAGTTGTCGCTCTTCGGCCGCGTCGCGCATGGCTGCTGTGATTTCGACGTGTACGAAGGGAATGCCGTAAAAGGCTGCCAGCGATTCGCACTCGCGGTGATTGGAGACGATCAGCGGAATCTCGCACTCCAGCTCGCCTGCGCGCCAGCGGTAGAGCAGGTCAGCCATGCAATGCAGGTACTGTGAGCAGAAGAGCGCCACGCGCGGCAGACGGGCGCCGGAGGTCAACTGCCACCTCATGCCAAGTCCGGTTGCCAGCGGCGCGAACTCCGCCTCGAATGCAGCCAGATCGAAGTTTTCCGAGACGGAAGAAAGGCTGCTCTCCGCAGGACCAAGGCCCCACTCCACGCGCATGAAGAAGAGGCCCAGCTCGTGGTCCTGATGCTGGTCGGCGTGGAGGATGTTGGCCCCGTGCCGGTAGAGCAGCGAGGAGACGCGCGCGACGAGGCCTTTTTGGTCCGGGCAGTCGATCAGCAGTACGGCGGAATCTTTCATGCTGCACCCAGATTAAACCACCTGCGGTGGGGCCGGCGGCCTGTGGCCACCTGCGGTGGGGCCAGCGGCCTTCGGCCACGGAGAACGAACGTCATCGGTCACATAAACTTTCGCCAGAAAAAACTCGAAAGGATGTGGGCCGCCGGGAAAAAACGCCGGGGCAACTATCGCCCCAGCGAGCGCGTGCAAACGCAATGAAATTGTCTTGCCTACCTTGCCGCGCAGGCGGCGTAGGCAGAAGCGGGCGCGCGCTTTTTCTTGGCGCGCGTAGGCCGAAGGCGTCCGCCTGGACGGCCAGTCCTCAGGCGGCGGTGTCGGCGCGGACCTGCTGCGGAGCGTTCAACTGCTGGCGGAGGCTGCCGGCCAGATCGGCCACCATGCGCAGCTTCTCGGCCATCGGCGCGGAGATATCGCTGCCGTTGAGCGCCAGCTGGGAGTGGAGCAGCAGGCCGGCAACCGTGGATTTCAATTCCGACTCGATGGCGGCGGTCGCGGCGCGCCGTGCCAGCGTCTGCTCGCGATCGCGACGGTGCAGCGCGGAGCGAATCTCGCGGATCAGCCGCGCGGCTCCGGAGAGAGCGAAGTTGATTTGCAGGGGGATGGCCAACCCGGAGTGCTCCCAGACAGCTTCGGCCGAGGCCGGATCGCACTCCGCCATGGTCTCGTCCACTGCCACTGCGGCAAACTCGCGGCGGCGCAGCGCGGCCAGCGCGGCCTTGCGTCCATCAGCTACTTCTACTTCCATGCCCAGCTGCGCGGCCACTACGGCGGCGCAATTGCGAGCGCCTTCAATTCCGGTCACAATCAGAATGCTCATTTCCAGCTCCTCTTAGATTCTGTTGGCTTGCCCGGCCAGCTTTGGCCGGAGCCTGATGCGCTCCGCTCGGGTCAATTTCCGTCTGATGACGTGGAATAATTCCCGCCTGGGGCTTGTGAAATATCTCGCCTGGGACCAATGAAGTTTCCGCCTGAGGGCTGTCGAGTTCCGTAACTGTCCTATCGGCGCGATCGGTTCCGGCTATAAACCAGGCTGGCTACTCTTCCCGAAGCGGGTCGGCGATGCCGTATTCCTTCAGCTTGCGGTAAAGGGTGGTTTTGCCGATGCCCAGCAACTTCGCGGCCTGCAACTTGTCGCCGTTGAGGGCGCGAATGGCTCCCAGGATGGCCTGGCGTTCCATATCGGCCAGGGTGATCAACTGCGGCTGGCTTCCCTCGGCCTCCGGCTCTCCGGCCAGCACGGCCGAGCGCCGTGCCTCCAGGCCTTGTTGCTGTAGCTGCGTGGGCAGATCGCCCAGATGCAGCACCGGTCCGGAAGAAAGCGCGCAGGCCCGTTCGATGGAGTTTTCCAGCTCCCTGACGTTGCCCGGCCAGTCGTGGCGCATCATGGTGCGCAGAGCCTCGTCGCTCAAGGTGAACTTCGAGCCGTGCTCGCGGCTGATGCG
Source organism: Occallatibacter sp. (assembly GCA_050013195.1). GTDB lineage: Bacteria > Acidobacteriota > Terriglobia > Terriglobales > Acidobacteriaceae > Telmatobacter. Next base: position 3,410 of record JBEKFS010000087.1, on the reverse strand, counting down.
GTCCAGAAAATGCGCTGCCAGCAGAGGGATGTCCTCGCGGCGGTCGCGCAAAGAAGGCAGCCGCAGGTTGACAACATTGAGACGGTAGAAGAGATCCTTGCGGAAGGTGCCCTTCTCGACCATCACCGCCAGATCACGGTTGGTGGCAGCCACAATGCGCGCCTTGATGGGGACGCGGTGGGTGGCGCCGACCGGGCGGACCTCCTTTTCCTGAAGAGCGCGCAGCAGCTTGGCCTGCAGGTCGAGCGAAAGCTCGCCGATCTCATCGAGAAAAACCGTGCCTCCCTCGGCCGAAACCAGCAACCCGTCCTTGCTTCGGTTGGCCCCGGTGAAGGCTCCCTTGACGTAGCCGAAGAGTTCGCTCTCGATCAATGTCGGGACGAGTGAGCCGCAATCGACCGGCAGAAATGGCTTATTGGAATTTGGCCCGTAAGCGTGGATGGTCCGTGCCACCAACTCCTTGCCGGTGCCGCTCTCGCCCAGGATTAGCACGGGATGGGTGCTTTGAGCCACTTTGGATAGGATGCGATAGAGCTTCTCCATCTCTCCGGAGCGGCCGATCATGGCGCCCAGCCCCTGCGAGAGCCTGAGCCGCTCGCGCAATTGGCGGGTGGCGGTGTCGGTGACCAGCGAGGCCGCGGCGCGATCCAGCACTGTCGAAAGCTCGTCCATGGCGAAGGGCTTGGCCAGGTAGTCGCACGCTCCGCAGCGCATGGCCTCGACAGCGGCGTTCACCGATCCCGAGGCGGTCATGGCGATCACCGCGGTCTGGGGGTAGAGGAGCTTGACTTCGCTGACCAGCTCCAGGCCCTGATTGGAGCCCGCCGGCAGGTTAACCAGCAGGATGTCGGCGGTCGAGCCGCGCAACATGCTGCGCGCCTGCCCCATGTCCCCGGTGCTTTCCACCGCATAGCCCAGGCTGCTGGCTATTTCGGCGCAGGCCGAGCGCATCGCTGTGTCGGCATCGACTACCAGCAGGTGCAATCGCACCGGTGGCTCCGCGAGTTGGGGGATAAATTCCATGGCTCTGGTGTTCACAACTGTTTCGAGCATTGTATTCGCCTCACGCATCAATCGTTAAATTGCATTTTTTGTTGCCGCCATGCCGGGAGTCTTTTGAGGTCCACGCATCGCGGATTTTCGTCTACATGCTGTTGCCTTTTGCCCTCGTCAGAGGGTCAGAGATTCTGAGGCTCAGAGGGAGCGGGTGGGCAGCTCAATCTTGAAGCAGGCTCCGCCCGGGGCCGAGTTGGAGGCGTGAATGTTGCCGCCGGCTGCCTCCACGATGGAGCGAGTGATGGGCAACCCCAGCCCGCGATGGGAGGTCGGCCAGTTGCCGGGTCCGCCCGAAGCAGAAGCGCCGGGGCCGAATGTGCCGCTTTGCCGGGTGGTGTAGCCGGAGTCGAAGATCTTCTCCAGCGCCTCGACGGGGATTCCGGGCCCGTTGTCTTCTATGGTCAGCAGCAGCCAGGGAAGATGTTTTCCGCCGGCATGAAACTCATGCAGATTGATGGCGATGCGTCCCGCGGCGGGCATGGCCTCGGCGGCGTTCTTGACCAGGTTGATCAGAATCCGGGTCAGGTCTTCGCCGGTCAAGCGAACCGGCAGCGCGCCACTCTCGACCTCCACGGTCAAAGTGATGGAGGGTCCGGCCAGTGCGGAGAGCATATTGCGATTGGCCACAAGCTCCTCGGCCAGGTTCTTGATCGGCTCAGGAGGCATCAGATCCCAGCGGCGAGCCTGCTCCAGCCGTCTGGCGCTGTGCGCTTCGGTCCTCGTCCGGGTCGCGCCGAGGTCGCTGAAGAGGCCGGTGCCTGTGCTAGCCACATCTGGGGCCATCCGGGCGTCCAGGCGTGCATCGAGCGTCAGCAGCTTCTCCACCAGGCGGCGGCTGGCCGTGGCCACCAGCCTCAGTTCACTGGAGTAGTGATGGAACGAGGGGCTGAGCACCCCCGGCTCATCCAACAGGTCGCAGTAAAGCCCCAGTGCCGTGACCATATTCCGGGCATCATGGGCAACCTCGGCCAGGCTCTCGCCCCGGCTGTGCAAATTGGCCAGAGTCTCAACCACAGCTACGACCCGCTCGCGCTCCGTCACAGAAGCTCCTGCCAGGCTCACTGCCGTCTGGCCTGTTTCAACCAAACCGGTTTCCACCAGCCCGTTATTATTGAATTCCGCTGTCTGTTCTGTCTGCTGCATCACCTGCTCCTTTTGCTCAGGGGTCAGAGATCAGAGATCAGGGGTCAGTTTCAAATACCCCGCAACTCCGTACTGACTCCCTGTTCCCTGTTTCTTTCTTCCCATTTCTGCGTTTGATTATTGGAAACTGTCCTCTTCTAATACACGCAGCGTGCCAAACCAGAACACTTGAATTAAGTTCCTGATAAGGGAAGGGTTTAGCCTCCAATTCCCATAAAGCGCGGATGCAAGCCTGCAAGGCTCAATCTCCCGAAATGGGACAGATGGCGGCGGCGCACTCGGCGCAATAGCCGTTGTTTCAGGAAGTTACGGAGAGATTCCTCTTCCGGGTCAGGATTTCAGCCGTTTCCCATCCTGGGACAGGAGGTGCTGGAATGGTTTAGCCCTCTCTCCCTGGGCCGTTTCCCGTACAATCTCTCCATGCCAAGCCCTTCTTTTCGTCCCGGCGGCAGAAGCCCGCTCCAGCTTCGTCCTCTTACCCTCACGCCGGGCTTTGTCCAGACCGCCGAGGGTTCCGTTCTGGTCTCGCTGGGCAACACGCGGGTGCTGACCAATGCCACGGTAGAACAAGGCGTCCCCGGCTGGCTGCGCAACTCGGGCCGCGGCTGGGTCACGGCGGAGTACTCCATGCTGCCGCGCTCGACTGTGACGCGAACGCCTCGAGAAAGTGAACGGGGCAAGATCGGCGGGCGGACGCACGAGATTCAGCGCCTCATTGGTCGCAGCCTGCGTTCTGTGGTGGACATGAAGGCTCTGGGCGAGCGGACGGTGATTCTGGATTGCGACGTGATTCAGGCCGATGGCGGCACGCGCACTGCTGCGATAACGGGCGCGGCGGTCGCTCTCGGTCTGGCCCTCAACGCGCTGGTCAATGCCGGAACGCTCAAAGCGTCGCCACTCACGCAACTGGTCGCCGCCACCTCGGTGGGCTTGGTCAATGGCGTGGCGCTGCTGGACCTCTGCTACGAGGAGGACTCGCAGGCCGAGGTGGACATGAACGTGGTGATGCGCGCCGATGGCGGCCTCATCGAGACGCAGGCCACGGCAGAGAAGGGAAGCTTTTCCCGGGAACAACTGAATGTGCTGATCGATCTGGCCGAAGTGGGCTTGAAAGAGATTTTCGCCGCGCAAAGAGCGGTGCTGGGGCTGTAGTGCATGCAAGTATGCGATTGGCAGTTTTTATCCGGATTGGCGACAAACCGTCCAGCAAA
>JBEKFS010000086.1:0-21685 GCA_050013195.1 Occallatibacter sp. | reverse complement strand
GTTTCAAGTTCACACCCTTTCTTAACATCGAAATCAATAGGCAAGAGAAAATGACCCAAGTAACATCACAGAGAATACGAGTGTCCGAAATGAGTTACTTTTGATTCGACCAATATAACCATGGGGGGGGGGGGGACTGTCAAGCTATTTTAGGATCTATTTTTATTTATTGCGGCGTGCATTGAAAGTTAACCAATAGCTGGTATCCCAGGTCTCAACTTTCGGACTTTGGATCTGGGAGCGCGCTTGATCTCAATCAAATAGTATATACAATAAGCCTATGGGAATCACGTACTATCCTGCCAAGAATGAGGCGAAGCTCTATGGCAAACAGCAAACCATTGATTGACGAGAACGGCGAGGTCCGAGAGATCACGTCCGAAGACGTTGCCCGCTTCAAGCCCTTCTCCGCGCTGCCCGCATCGGTACAAAAAGTGTTGCTGAAACTTCGTAGGCGCGGGCCGCAGAAGTCGCCCAAGAAGGTTCCCATCTCGATTCGCCTCTCCCCGGATGTGGCAAAGGGTTTGCGCGCTACGGGCAACGGCTGGCAAAGCCGCGCGGATGAGGCGCTCCGGTCATGGCTGGCAAGTGGCCAACTCTGACCATCCGCAAATGATTGTGTGCCCCATCCTTTCGCGCACTAGAGAAAGATGGGAGACCAGGAACCTCGACCGACTGCTTCCCTTTTCCCAACCAGCCGGGTGCAAAGTCTTAACTCGCCAGCGCCTCCACCACCGCCTCAGGATGGCGTGCAATCACGGTCAGATAAGCCCGCGCTGCGCGGTCCGGACGCCGCCGCCCTTGCTCCCAATCCTGCAAGGCGCGTGGGTCCAGCGCAAATCGCCGCGCAAACTCCATCCGGCTGAGTCCAGTCTCAGTTCGCACGGCGCGCACATCCACTTCCAGCGGCCACGGAAACTGATGCACCGCCGCCGGCTTCGCTGTGCCCTCGGCTATTTCGACGGCCTCGCGCATAGCCTCCAGAACTTCCTCGGTTACGTCCTTCCGCTTCATGAGAATCGCCTCCGATTCTTTGCGGCAGCTTTGATTCTGCCTGCAAATTCTGAAAATGCCTTCCGCTGCTCCGATGTTGGATTTGTCTGCTCGTTTTTCCCGTAGATGTAAAACGCGTAAAGCGGGTTCTCTTCGTCGAAGAAGTAGTAAATCACCCGCACTCCGCCAGACTTTCCTTTGCCCTTTGCGGCAAACCGCACTTTGCGCACTCCGCCCGTGCCCGGAATCTCATCCCCCGATTGCGGATGAAGCGCGAGATAGAAAAGCAACTCCTCATGCTCCTCGGCAGAAAGCAGCTTCTCCGCACGGCGGACGAAGGCGCTGGTTTCGACGACCGTCAGCATGGAATTGCTCACAAAGAGATTATGCGGCATTGCCGCATAGGAGTCAAGCGCTGGGGACTTCGATTGGCGAAAAGACGCGAGACCGCGAGCCTCAAGCGAGCAAATAGTGAGCAGTTGGCCCCATCGCAGGGGTTTGCAGATAATTTCCCGCTCGTGGCACACAATGATTCTCAGAAGTCTTCCTTCAAACATCGTCCGGTACGTCCACTTTGCGCCTCCTGCCAGCTGGAAGCGGCCAACATAGGCCAAAACGGCCCGTAACTCCTTATCCTGGACGATTTTGCAGGGAACCTCTTTGTTTTGACGATTTTACAGCGCAACCCTCCTTGTAACCTCAAGAAAACAAGGATTTTGCGTCCAAAGTACGGGTGGGGGTACCCATGGTCCAGCTATGCCGGGTGCCGTCTATACAGCGACCGGCAAAACCAGTTCCTTCTGCCGTCTGCGGCCGTAGATCACCAGCAACGCGGCCAACAGCAGCAGAATCACTCCCAACACCAGCAGGCTGCCTTCGGGGCCGTCCGAGCCGCCGCTCCACAGCGCATTGCCCGCCGGGCTGGCTGTCAGGTAGTGGCCGGGAGCAACCATGCCGCTGTTGGCGGTGCCGTAGAAGAAGGTCTCTGCCCAGTCCCAGGCAGCGTGGCAGCCGATGGCCCACCATGCTGTGCCGGTTACACGCACACTGACGCAGAAGACAAAGCCGATCAGCGCCGCGGCAAAGATGCCAACCCAGTTTTCGCCGCCGTTGCCAACGTGGATGTAGCCAAAGAGCGTCGAGGTGACCCAGGCCGCCTGCCAAAAACCCGACCCCGGTATTTTTTTCAATTGCAGCCACAGACAGGGAAGCAGACCAAGCAGGGCAATGGCATAAATGCCCCATGCAGCGTTGCCTTTGGCCCTTGCATACAAACTCAGGCAGAGCAAAACGACGGTCCCCAGCGCCCACCAGAAATTGATGCCGCGGGTAAAGGTGAACTGGAAATAGCAGCGGAACATTCCTTCTTCCACGCATCCCACCAGCAGAAAGGCGGCTGCCCACAAAGTGCCGAACTTGAAGAGTTCCACGCCGGAAAGCGCGACGGAATCGAAATGCAGCCAGCCGCCCCAGGCCATGGCTCCCACTAATGCTGAGAGCGCAGCGAAGCCTGCCGCAAGGCCGCTGAAAAAGTGGGAAATGCGCCGCGGGCCGGTCAGGTTATAGGCCAGTAAACTGCTGCGGCCCTCGATCCACGCCATCATTGAGGCTGCCCCAACGAGCGCCAGAAAGGCAATCAATTCGTTGACTAACGCCGAGGGAGCGGTTATGTGGTCCAATTTGCTGAAATCGATGAGATGGAGTTGGACAAAAGCAAATCCAACAGCGGCTCCAATAAGGCCCAGCAGGATAAAAAAGATCAGCGCCGACCAGCCGGAGCGCAGGCCCTGGCTGCCGTTGAAGGTCCAGTTCATCCAATGAAAGATTCTCTCCCCCAGAGCTGGAGCAACGGCTTCACGTGCATGGAATGACGCCGTGTCTTGCCCGGCAAGCGGCTCTTCCGGCTGTGGGCGGTGAATCTCCGGCTCCATCAAGCTCCTTCGCAAGCAAATTTCTAAGATGAATTCCCTGATGACAAGATACTCTACGCATTTGACGCCAGGGCTGTTCCAGAGCAGTAAAAACCGTGGAATGAAGCGAGACCAGGTATAAAGTTCACTTCGCGGCTTGACACAATCGCCCGCTGCCTTGATGCTAGACAGTTCTGGTAATTCAGTTTTTCTACGCACAGAGGGGTTCAGGCCTTGCAGGTTCGCGTTTTTTACCACGACAAATGCTTCGACGGGGCCTGTTCAGCCTCGCTCTTCACGCGCTTCCATCGCGTGTGCATCGCGCGCGACGCAAGTTACGGGTACCACGGTCTCGTCCATCGCGCCGGCGCCCTGTTCGACGAGAAAGATTTTACCGGCGACGAAAACGCCATCGTCGATTTCAAGTACTCCGCATCGCCCCGTATCACATGGTGGTTTGACCATCATCTCTCGGCATTTCTCACCCCTGAGGACCAGGAGAATTTCCTGGCCTGCAAGCGCAACCCAGCCTGCGGCAGCCGCAAGTTTTTTGACCCCGATTACACCTCCTGCACCAGCTTTCTGGCGCATATCGCCTCTACCCGTTTCGGCTTCGACACAGCGCCGGTTGCCGAGCTGATTCGCTGGGCCGACATTGTGGACGGAGCAAAATATGAGAGTCCCGAGTCGGCTGTCGAGATGGCCGCTCCGGCCATGAAGCTCACCCTCATCATTGAATCCTCTCAGGACGATGCCTTTATCCCGCGTCTGATTCCTCTGCTCACCGAGATGCCTCTGGCCGAGGTGCTCAGCCAGCCCTTTGTGGCCCAACTGCTGCCGCCCCTGCTCGAACGCCATCAGCAGGCTATTCAGCTCATCCGTCAGCGCGCCGAGGAGCGAGACGGGACGATCTTCTTCGACATCACCGACCAGCCGCAAGAGGGCTACAACAAGTTCATCCCCTACTATCTGCACCCGCGGGCGACGTACTCCATCGGCCTCTCCAGCTCCAGTTTCCGCACCAAGGTCTCGGTCGGCTCCAACCCCTGGACCAAGGCCGACCCGGCGAAGATGACCAACCTGGCGCAAATCTGCGAGCGCTACGGCGGCGGCGGCCATGCACGAGTGGGCGCCATCAGCTTCCCTCCCGGCCACGCGGACGAAGCGCGCAAAGCGGCAGCCGAGATTGTGGCGGAATTGAGGGCGAAAAACCCGATGGGGTGAGGCGCAACTTCAGTTCTTTCGCTATCAGCCCCAAACGCCCGTTTGCCGGACCGGCCCACCGCTCGTTATCCTCTTGTCGTGCCCAATACTCTGGTTGAATGTGTTCCCAATTTTTCCGAAGGCCGCGATAAATTCAAAATCGCCGCCATCGTCGAAGCCATGCAGATTCCAGGCGTCTACCTCCTCGACCGTGAGATGGACGCCGACCACAACCGCTGCGTCATCACGCTGGCAGGCGAGCGGGAAGCCATCGCGGAGGCCGCGATTCGCGGCGTGGGCAAGGCCGCTGAGCTGATCGACCTCACCCGCCACCAGGGCGCGCACCCGCGCATGGGAGCGGCCGACGTCATTCCCTTCATCCCCATCGACGGCGTAACGATTGAAGATTGCGTGGCCATGGCGCGCCACGTGGGAGCCGAAATCTGGAAGCGCTTTCAGATTCCGGTCTATCTATACGAAGCCGCCGCGACGACGCCCGAGCGGCAGAATCTGGAAAACATTCGCCGCGGTCAATTCGAGGGCATTCGCGACGAGATTGCCACCAACGCGGCACGCAAGCCCGACTTCGGGGAGCCGCGCGTGCATCCCACCGCCGGCGCAACTGTAGTGGGCGCGCGCAAGCCTTTGATCGCCTACAACGTCTTCCTGAACACGCCCGACATCACGATCGCAAAGAAGATCGCCAAGACCGTGCGCTTTTCATCGGGCGGCCTGCGTTTCGTCAAGGCAGCGGGATTCCTGGTGCGCGGAATGGCCCAGGTTTCCATGAATCTGACCGACTTTGAGCAGACCCCGGTGCACCGCGTCTTCGAAGTCGTGAAACGCGAGGCGGAGCGCTTCGGCGTGGTTCCGGTTTCCAGCGAGATTGTCGGGCTGATTCCGAAACTCGCTTTGGAACAGGCCGCGGAGTGGTTTCTGCAAGTGGAAAACTTTGATTCCTCGCTCATCCTGGAAAACCGCCTGGCAGCGGTGATGGGCGGCAAGACCGCCGTCGGCGGCCAAAATACCCGTCTGCTCGCCGGAGTCGCACCCTTCATTGAGCAACTGGCTGCTCCCACGGCAACTCCCGGTGGAGGCAGCGCAGCGGCTGCCAGCGGAGCCATGGCAGCCGGACTCGCCGTCATGGTGGCCTCCATGTCGCGCGGGAAAAAAGCCTACCTGCAATATGAAAACCAACTCAGCGAGGCAATCAGCCGGCTCACGCCGCTGCGCGAGGAACTCAAGTCCGCCATCGACGCCGACGCGGAATCCTACAACGTCGTCATGAAGGCGTACAAGACCGCGAAGGAATCCGCAGAAGGACAGCGGGCTATCAACGACGCTCTCCAACAGGCAACGAGCGTGCCTCTTGGCGTAGCCGAAAAAGCCGTCGAAGTGGTGCGGATCGCCACCAGCCTACAACCCATCACCAATCCCAACATGAAGTCCGATCTGACCACCGCCATTGCTCTGGCAAGAGCCGCTCTAGAAGGTGCGCTGGCCAACGTCGCCATCAACCTCGATTCCATCAAGCCGGAGTCGCCCGCGGCTGAAACCTTCGTCAGTGAAACGAGGAAGCGCGCCGCGGCGCTGAAGGCATAGGACATTACGGAATCTCTGGAACTGGGCACGCTGGAATCTCGCAGCAAACTGAGCTTGCAATTGCCTGCCCGAACTTCGCTACGCCTTGCCCTTCAAGCTCGGCCACTCCGCCCGGCGCTGCTCAAGGAATGCCTTGATGCCTTCCTTGAAATCTGCCGTAGTGCTCTGCTGCGCGTTCACCTCGATGGCTTCTTCGATCTCCTCGTCGAGCTGGCGGCGGGAGTGCGTGGCAAGCAGTTGTTTGAGCGCCTGCATGGCCTGAGGGCTGTTGAGCTGCAGCGTCTTGGCCAGCGAATGGGCGGTTTGCAACAGCTCTTCAGCGGCCACAACCTCGGTCACCAGCCCCATTTGCATCGCTTCCTGCGCCTTCAGCGTTCTGCCGGTCAACAGCAGTTCGCGGGTGCGTTTTTCGCCCACCTGGCGCAGCAGAAACGAAACCGCGACCGTCGGCACAAAACCCATCCGCACCTCGTTCAGCGCAAACCGGGCCCAGGGAGTGGCCAGTGTAAATGCGGGGATGGTGGCCAGGCTCATGCCGCTGCCGATGGCTGGCCCGTTCACCGCGGCAATTATCGGCTTGGGAAAGTCATACAGCATGCGCAACACACAAGCCATGCTCTCCGCGTCGCGGCGGTGCTGCGCCTGCGGGTGAGACAGTGTTGTGCCCACGTACTCAATATCCAGGCCGGCGCAGAAGGCCGGGCCGGCCCCGGACAGAATCACGGCGCTGCACTCGCTGCTCGCCGCCTCCTCAAGGGCCGCAATCAGCTCCTCAATCAATGCCGGTGAGAGCGCATTGCGCTTCTCCGGCCGGTTCAGCGTGATGGTCACTACCCCTTCGGTGGAGTGAACCAGAATGTGCGAGAAGTGGGCCATGGCAACCTCCTGCAAGCACCGGACCCAAGCCTTATCCAGCGCGGAAAGGCTTATCGTAGCGCAATATTACCTTTCTTGGCAGGTGATTTCGGTCACTCTTTATATTCAACCATTCCTTGCTTCGAAAGGAGCTCCGTCTCAGCCACCCAGGGTGGCCCGTATGATCGCGGCCAGATCGGATAGATCGCCGCGCATCACAGCCAGGTCGCGAGCATGATAGAGCCGCTCACGATCTTCCTCCATCTGCGCCGCCCAAGCCCAATCCAGCTGATGGCCTGCCGCCACAGCGAGGTCCGTAGTAAACACGCGCAGGGTTCTTGAGTTTCCGTCGCGAAAAGCATGGATGGCATCGAGTTCGCCGTAGTAATAAGCCAGCCGTTTTGCCATCGCATCGGCATCCAGGCCTTTCAAATTGATTTCGGCCCTCAAGGCCGCAAAGACACTCGCCAGGGCGCCGGGAATATTTTGCGAAGGCCCGTAGGCCACCACAAAGCCGGAGCGGTTTTTTGCCAGCATACCGATGTCTTTGCGAAATTCCCCCGCCCACGGATAGATGCGGGAGAAGATGCGGCGATGGGTCTCCTGCATGCGGCGAATGTCAAATGGACCGGTGATGGGATTCTGCTTGAGATCGATGAGTTCCACTGCAACGGCATCGGCTTCGAACCTGTTGAGGGCCGTTTGGTCACGAAGGTCCTTCAGGTTTCGGAGAACACTGGTGCCGGGATAGACGTACGGATCACGAGCGGACGAACTCATGCTACAGCGGGAACCTTTGCCTGATGGTAGGCAAAGATTTCTTCCCTCCCCTGCTCGAAGGTGATTTCACCAGCAAGGATACGAGACTTTACGGCAAAGAAGTTCTCCGTTGGCGTCAGTCCTTCCAGGAAAAGGCTGGCCTCCGCCTCTGCAAACCATCGTTCCAACTTTTCCTTTTCGCCCGGTTGCAACATGGGGAAACCTCCGCACTTCAGGACAATCCAACGCCCTCATACTGAATCAATTTTATCATCGTTCCAGAATCAAAAACCCTTAGCAGTACGCTTTTAGCTGTTAGCTGTTAGCTGTTAGCTGGAAGCTGGAAGCTGCTCTCATAGCCCCAACTCAGCAGCCCGCTTCTTCATCGCCTCCAGGCAAAATCCGATGTGCGCGTCCAGCTCCACGCCCAGCTCCGCCGCACCCCGCACGATGTCCTCGCGGTTTACGCCGCGGGCGAACGCTTTGTCCTTCATCTTCTTGCGCACGCTGGGCACTTCCACTTCAGCAATCGCCTTGGTCGGCTTGACCAGCGCGCAGGCGGTCAGAAAACCGGCCAGCTCATCGCAGGCGAACAAAGACTTGGCCAGATGCGTTACGCGCGGCACCTGGGTGTACTGCGCGTGGCCGAGGATAGCCGTGCGCAGCTCGAGTGGCCAACCGAGCCGCTCCAGCTCTCGCACGCCAACATACGGATGCTCCTCGGCCGTTGGGTGGCGCTCATAGTCGAAGTCGTGCAGCAGGGCGGTGGTCGTATAAAGTTCGATGAACGCTCTGCGCTCGTCCCCCGCCAGCCCCAGGCGGGCGGCCTCCGCTTCTCCCATGGCCGTAACGCAGGTCTCCACCGCCAGCGCGTGCTTGCGCAGGTTCTCGCTTTGCGTCCACTCGGTCAGCAGTTGCCATGCCTGAGCGCGTCCGTGGCTGGAACCGCTTTCTTTTGCATCATTTCCGGTGCAGGTATTCATTCCTTCTTGGGCCTCGCTGTTGATCAACTTGGTTCGTGCATCTCCCGGTTTCTCCAGTCATTTCAAGGGAATGATCCCTGAAATCATGGTTTGCATCCAACTTTTCACTTGACAGTTATGGTACATCTCCCCGAAAGTATCACATATCGTGGTGCTGCGATGCACCGCGGGGTCCTGCTCTGGCACTCCGCACACCGCACATGGCAACTACGCTGGCAAGCGTGGAAACACGCGAAGTTGTGCACTGCAGATTCTGCAAACTGGTTCAATTCAGGCCGAACAATTCCTGTTGCTTAAGATGCCACAGACCCTTGGATGTCGAGGAACCTGTTCGGCCCGGCCCTATTCCGGTTGAAAGCCACCCCATGGATCCCGCCACCGAAGCCGGCCTGAGAGTCGCCGGCCTGGTGAAGGAGATCCGTCGCGCGCGTCACATGAGCCAGCGCCAACTGGCCGGACGTATGCAGGTGCCGCGCACCTATATCTCCAAGATCGAAAACGGCAAGGCCATTCCCACCCTCAGTTCTCTCGAGCGGCTGGCTGCTGCGCTGGGCGTGAATGTGCGCCAACTGGTGCGCGACGCCCGCAGCCAGCGTGAAGATGAGGAAGCGATGATCCTGGCCGATCCGTTGCTTGCTGAGATAGCGTCCATGCTGCATGGCCTGAGCCCCCTGCACCGCTCTCTGATTGTGAGTGAGGCGCACGACTTGGCCCTGGCACACCGGCGCATCGCGTAGAGGGATGCGGGGTGTTGCATCTGCTTCCCGGCATGGCGGCCTGTGGCCGCCGCGCTCGCCGCCGGGAGGCCTGCGCACGCACGTGCCTTCTGCCCCGGCTGAAAAGGTAATTGCGGCCCATGGGCGCTTGTGCTACGGTCGAGAAAGAAACGCCTTGGCTCGCGGCGCCGGCAGCGTGGTGTGCCGGCCCGAAAGCACGAATGCATTTACTGAGGCAAATCCCTTGTTTCCTGCTGCCAAATTGCGCATTGATGAACTGAACGCCGACGAGCGCGCCGTCTACGCGACCCTCAAACCCGAGCGCCTGCCCCAGCATGTCGCCATCATCATGGACGGCAATGGCCGCTGGGCAGGCCATCGCTCGCTCAAGCGTTTTGTGGGACATCAGCAGGGGGCCAAGAGCGTTCAGCTGGTCATGGAGACCGCCTCCCGCATCGGCCTGCCTTGGCTCACCCTCTACGCCTTCTCGCTGGAAAACAACCTCCGCCGTCCCCGCGCCGAGGTCAACTTCCTCATGCGCCTGCTCAAAATTTATCTGGACGCCAACGTGCAGCGCATGATGGACAACGACGTCCGCTTCCGCTCCATCGGGCACACCAGCAGCCTGCCGTCCGAGGTTCAGGACAAAATACGCTGGGCGGAAGAGACCACGGCCGGCAACAGAAGTATGACCCTCACGCTGGCCTTGAACTACGGCAGCCGCTCTGAGATGGTGGACGCTTTCCGCGGCCTCGCGGTTGAAATGAAGCAGAAACACCTGGGCCCGGAGCACATCACCGAAAAAGACATTCACCGTCATCTCTACACCGCCCACATGCCAGACCCCGACCTGCTGATTCGCACCTCGGGCGAGATGCGCCTGTCGAATTTTTTGTTATGGCAGGTCGCTTACACGGAGATTTACGTCACCGAGCGCCTGTGGCCGGATTTCCGCGGCATCCATCTGCTCGAAGCCATCGCCGACTACCAGCAGCGCGAACGCCGCTACGGCGGCCTCAGCGATAGTGTCGGTGAAGTAGAAGAAAACGCCGATCAGATCAAGATCGTGGCAAGCTGAAGTCTATTTATCTCCGCCCTTCTTCTTTGCACAAATCAATATCCTGCCAGCTCCCGTTGTCCTACTTTCGCAGGGAGCATGAATCTTTACACAAATGTCGCAGTACGCCTAGAATTGCGGACTGAAAACCTATTCCCCAGGAGAACGCGATGAAGAAAGTTCTGGTAAGCATTTTTTCATTAGTCCTTGTTTTCTCGCTGAGCCACCCGGCAGCGGGCCAGGCCGGCTCCAACAACCTGGATGTCGAACTGAGCGCGAACGCCATCCTCGGCGACACGGCAGCGGTACAACAATCCCTGGAAAAGGGCGCCAACATCGAGGCCCGGAACAAAGACGGCAACACGGCGCTGATTCTTGCTGCCTTCTCCGGCAATACCGGGGTTGTGAAGCTGCTCGTGGAAAAGGGCGCCCAAATCGAGGCCAAAAGCGAAGCAGGCTTGACGGCGCTGGGGGCGGCGGCCATCAACGGCAAAACCGAGGTTGTCAAGCTGATTTTGGAGAAGGGCGCCAACATCGAGGCCAAGGATAACACCGGCGACACGGCGCTGATCATGGCGGCAACCAATGACGCGAGTGAGGTGGTGAAGCTGCTGCTGGCCAAGGGCGCCAACATCGAGGCCCGGGACAACGACGGCTTAACGGCGCTGATCATGGGGGCTTCCAATGACACCAGCGAGACTGTGAATCTGCTGTTGGAGAAGGGCGCAAAAATCGAGGACAAGGACAACACGGGCCGCACGGCGCTGATCTTTGCGGCCGACAAAGGCAAGATTGATGTAGTGAAGCTGCTCTTGGCCAAAGGCGCCAATATCGAGGCTCGCGCCAACTACGGCTTAACCGCGCTGCTGCTGGCAACAGTGGCTGGCAACGCCGATGAGGTGAATCTGCTGCTGGCCAAGGGCGCCAACATCGAGGCTCAGGACGACCGCGGCAATACGCCGATGATGGCGGCGGCGATCATGGGCAAGACCGAGATGGTGAAGCTGCTGCTGGCCAAGGGCGCCAACATCAATGCCAAGGACGTCAATGGCGACACGGCGCTGCAGCTGGCAGCCAAAAACGGCAATACCGAGGTGGTGAAGCTGCTCCAGGAGAAAGGCGCCCACTGAGCTTCACCTCCCGGCTTTTCTCGTCGAAATTCGCTCGATAGTTGCCTCTAGGACGGTGCAAATCATGCCCCGGCGGTGTATCCTCATCCCTAATGAAACGTATTTACACCGCTCTCATCCTGATCCCTCTGACCCTGATCCTGGTCTTCCTGGGGCCGCGGTGGCAGTGGCTGTTTACAATGGCCGTTGCGGCGGTGGCTGCGCTGGCCGCATGGGAGTTTCTCGGCCTGGCAGAAAAGGCCGGCGCCAACCCGCCGCGCATCGCGGTGCTGCTGTCCATTGTGGCGCTCTTTGCCAGCAACTTCGAGTGGCCCCTGCAGACCGCGGCCACGCTCGGCATCCTGTGCCTGTTCCTGCTGGTCTATTGCACTTTCTTCAGATCTGTCGAGCAACTCATGGCCGATGCCTCGACTTCCATCTTCTGCCTGCTCTACATCGGATTCACCCTGATTTCCCTGCCTGCTCTGCGCGAGAACCCCGAGGGCAATGGTCCCTCCCTGGTCACCTTCCTGCTGTGCGCGGTCTGGGCCGGAGACACGGCCGCCCTCTATGCCGGCCGCGCCTGGGGACGGCGCAAGATGGCCCCCACGCTCAGCCCTAACAAAACCTGGGTGGGCACCTTCGCATCGGTGTGCGGCAGCCTGCTCTCCACCGGCGCTCTGCTAGGCATAGCGCAATTGATGCAGATGCCGATGTGGAATATAGGCTGGCGGCTCTCTTACTCCGGCGATGTCTGGTGGTATTGGCTGTGCCTGGCCGTGGTGGTCAATGTGGCCGCCCAGGTGGGCGATCTGGCCGAATCCGCCCTCAAGCGCTCTGCAGGCGTAAAGGACTCCGGCTCCCTGCTCCCCGGCCATGGCGGCGTTCTCGACCGCATCGACGCCCTGCTGATCGCCGCGCCCGTGCTGTGGTACGCTCAGATGATTCACTAGCGGTATGAAGCGAAGTTTTTCGCTATGAAAAAGAAAATGGTTAGATACACATTGGAAACTTTGCCGCCGTTGACTGATGCGCAGCGCGCCAATCTGAAAGCGCTCTCAGCGCGTCCGTCGAGCGAAATTGACACCAGTGATATTCCTGTCCTGACCAACGCTGAATGGGCTAAGACCAAGCGTGTGCGCGGGCATCTCTATCGCCCGATCAAACAGATCGTCACCGCGCGTCTGGACGGAGATGTTCTTGAATGGCTGAAGTCTCACGGCAGGGGTTATCAATCGCGCATGAACGCCATTCTCAGACGTGAAATGCTGTCGTCGGTCAGGTCGGCAATAACAAAATGAGTTCCATGGAACTTCAAATTATCCTATGAAAAAACTCGCCATACTCGGTTCCACCGGCTCCATCGGCCAGAGCACCCTCTCCATCGTCGAGCAGTTTCCTGACCGCTACTCGGTCGTCTCGCTGGCCGCGGGGCGCAACCTCGACGAAGCCTTTGCGCAAGCCGTCCGCTGGCGGCCGCGCATCCTCTCACTGGCCACGGAAGAACTGGCTGCCGAGCTTTCCCTTAAGCTAAAGCAAGCCGGCGTCACCGGCATCGATGTTGTCCACGGAACCGCGGGCACCGTCGCCTGCTCTACGCTGCCGGAAGCCGATTTTGTGGTCTCGGCCATCGTCGGCGTCGCCGGACTGGAAGCCACCCACGCCGCCATCCTGGCCGGCAAGCCCGTCGGACTCGCAAACAAAGAATGTATGGTCGCCGCCGGTGAAATCCTCACCGCAGCAGCGCGCCAGCGCAACGTTCCCATCCTGCCCATCGACAGCGAGCACAACGCCGTCCATCAGTGCCTGCGCGTCGGCGCGCACTCCGAGGTCAAGACCATCTGGCTCACAGCCTCCGGCGGGCCCTTCCGCAAGCTTCCTCTTGATCAGTTCGCCAGCATCACGCCCGAGCAGGCCCTGAAGCACCCTACCTGGGTCATGGGCCGGCGCATCACCATCGACTCCGCCACCATGCTCAACAAGGGTCTGGAAATCATCGAGGCCTGTCGCCTCTTCGACGTGCCGGCACGCCAAGTCCGCGTCACGGTTCATCCGCAGTCCACGGTTCACTCGCTGGTGGAGTACGTTGATGGCTCCATCCTCGCGCAGATCTCCGTTACCGACATGCGCCTGCCCATTCTTTATGCGCTTGCCTACCCGGAGCGGCCCGCCTCCACACTCACCTTCGACATGACCGCGCTCAGCCATCTGGACTTCGAGCAGCCCGATCTGGTGCGCTTCCCCCCTTCACCGGCATCCCGCGTACAATTGAAAGAGTGCTCGCAGCCACGCCCGAGGCGCACCCGGCCACCATTGCAGAGGTGCTCGCTACAGACCGCGAGGCGCGTCAAACAGCGCGTGCGCTACTGACAAATTAGTTTTCAGTTGTCAGTCCTCAGTTGTCAGTGACCGCACGACTGACCACTGACGGCTGATAGCTAAAGGCTGACAACTGAGAACTGAGAACTGACAACTGAGAACTGACAACTAACTTATGCATGAATTTCTGGTTTCTGCCGTCGCCTTTATCGTCATCGTCGGCGTCATGGTTGTGGTCCACGAGTTCGGCCACTTTATCGTCGCCAAGCTCTGCGGGGTCCGTGTCGAAGCTTTTTCCTTCGGCTTCGGGCCGCGCCTCTTCGGCGTCAAATACGGCGACACTGACTACAAGGTCTGCCTGCTGCCTCTGGGCGGCTTCGTCAAAATGGCCGGCGAAAACTTCAGCGAGCTCAGCGATGCCGCCAAAGGCACGGCTACCGTAGCCCCGCCGGACGACCCCGGCGCGCTCACCTCACATCCCCGCTGGCAACGCATCCTGATCGGCGCGGCCGGTCCCTCGGCCAACTTCGTTTTGGCCTTTGTGCTGATGGTGGGCTACTTCGGCTGGATCAACGAGGTCCCCGCCGTCGAAGTCAAATCCACCACCGTCGAATGGGTCACTCCCGGCTCGCCGGCGGCTCAGGCCGGCATTGAGCCAGGCGACATTCTCCGCCGCGTTGCTGGCGTCGACAATCCCGACTGGGAAAAAATCTTCTATCGCCTCAAGCTGAGCGCCAACCAGACAGTGCCGGTTTCAGTCGAGCGCGACGGCAAGACACTGCAACTGAACCTCCACATTCCCGCCGCGGCCAAAAGCGATGACTTTGACCTGAGCGACGAAGGCCTTCTGCCTCAGATGTTCACCGGCCCCATCGGCGTCAAGGAGGTGCAGCCGGGTGCACCCGCGGATCAGGCAGGACTGCGCGCCGGCGACGCCATCCAGTCCGTCGATGGACACCCCTTCCATACAGTGACCTCTTTACTGGCCTATATGAAGGACAGCCAGGGCAAGCCGCTCTCGCTGGTCATCCTGCGTAACGGAGTTGCGCTTGCGCCGATCATCGCCCATCCCGCACAACTTGAAGGCGGCTGGAAGCTGGGCTTTTTCACCGTGCCGCCTCCGTCTCACAATGACCCGCTTCCCTGGGGCAAGGCGGTTACCAAATCCAGAGAGTTCTGTGTCGACAAATCTTTGCTGATCTTCGAGGTTCTGCGCGGACTCTTTACGCACAAGGTCTCCGTTTCCCAGCTTGCCGGGCCGGTGGGAATCGCCCGCATGGCCGGCGATGCGGCAGAGATGAAGGGCTGGGGGCCGGAGATTGGGCTGGCCGCGTTTATCAGCGTCAATCTGGGCATCATCAACCTGCTGCCCTTCCCCATACTGGACGGAGGCATGATCCTCTTCCTGTTGATCGAAAGCCTTCTCCGCCGCGACATCAGCATCAACGTCAAGGAGCGCATCTACCAGGGAGCGTTTGTTTTGCTGGTCGCGTTTGGAGTCCTCATCGTCTTCAACGACTTCGCCAAGCTGCCCTTCTTCACGCATCTGAAGCCATGAGGAGAGCTGCGTTGAAAGAACGTCCTGGTTTGCAGATAATTGCCTTCCTACGGCGCACAATTAAGATTGAATAGTGGAACGGAGCCTAACTGACCACAGTTCACTGTTCACTGACCACTCAAAAGGGGTACCCCCCTCCCCCCCCCTTTTTACTGTGAAACTGTGAAACTGTGAACGTCATCGGATTCATGTCGGAGGGGATAAAACCCGGCAAAACCCGAAGAGATAGGTATGATTTGGTGTTCCACGTGGAAAACCGGGGACGAAATTCAGGCATTATCAGACACAGGGGAACCGTATTATGCACGTGACCGCCGAAGTTCGAGTGCGCTACGCTGAGACCGATCAGATGGGCGTCGTCTACTACGCCAACTACTTTGTCTGGTTTGAGGTCGGCCGTGTGGAACTGCTCCGCGCCCTCGGTTTTTCATACAGCGTGCTCGAAACCGAGCACGAGTGCATCCTGCCGGTGGTCGAGGCCACCTGCCGCTACCGCTCTCCCGCCCGCTACGACGACCGGGTTCTCATTGAAACCCGTCCTGCCCTGTTGCGCGGCTCCGTCCTCAAATTCGCTTACCGCGTCCTTCGCAAAGCTCACAAAGGCGTAGAGCCAACGCTTCTGGCCGAGGGAGAAACCACCCACGTGGTCTGTGACGACCAGATGAAGAAAAAGCCCTTGCCGGAAAAGTACGCCGCCGCGTTGCGAACCATGATGACGCAGGTTTGAAGCGGTTCAGCGCATTACGACTGCGAGAGCAAATCCGTCGTGACCTTTTTCGCCAACCGTCTGCATGGCGAATGCGCTGAGGCGCGGATTCGCAGCCATCATCTCGAGACAACGGCGTGTTCCACGGACGTCTGGCTCCTTGCTTTTGGCGTCGATGACGCGTCCGTGGCGAACGATGTTATCCACCACGATCACCGACCCGCGCCGCGATAGCTTCAACGCCCATTCGAGGTATTGCGGGTTGTTTCCCTTGTCCGCGTCGATGAAAATCAGATCGAATTTTCCGCCGCGCTCTTGAGCAAGCACCGGCAAGCTTTCCAGGGCTGGTCCAACGCGCACGTCCACACGGCCAAGCAGGCCGGCGTGCCTCAGATTCGCGCGCGCTATCTCGGCACGGCTGGGACTGAATTCGAGTGAAACAATGCGTCCGCCTCGGGGCAAGGCGCGCGCCATCCAGATGGTCGAATATCCGCCGAGCAATCCGATTTCGAGGACGCGCTTAGCCTGCGTCATCTGCACCAGTACGTGCAGGAACTTGCCTTGCAGCGGAGAGACGTCGATGGGGGGAAAGCCAGCTTTGCGATTGGCCTTGAGGGCGGCTTCCAGCTTTTCGTCATTAGGAGCCAATAGATCGCCGAAGTATTCATCAATCGCAGTCCATAGTGGTTTTCCAGATTTGTTCTGCGGCATTACTTCTCCCGCGCAACGACGAAATCCGGCACCCACAGCAGAGCGCGCTTGTACTCGGAGTCGGGCAGCGAGGCCAGGGCCTGGCGGCTCTGCTCGGCGTAGCGGTCGGCGACGTTCATGGCGTACTCCACCGAGCCGTTGCGCGCCAGAATCGACTGAATCTTCTCGCGGCTGACGCGCTCAAAGCTGCGGTCGTCCAGAACCCGCTGAATGGTCTGACGGTCGGCGGCCGTGCCGTGGTCGATGGAGTGGATCACCGAGAGCGTGGCCTTGCCCTCGCGCAGATCGCTCGCGACGGGCTTGCCCAGAACCTCTTCGGTAGCGGTCAGGTCGAGCACGTCGTCCACAATTTGGAAGGCCAACCCGACAGCACGGCCATAGGCGGCAAGGCTCGCCTCCTGCGCCTCGGAGGCCCCGGCCAGCACCGCGCCCAGGCGCATCGAGACTGAAAATAAGCAGGCGGTCTTGCGATAGATCAGGTCGTAGTACTCGGCCTCGCTGACGGCGCGGCCCAGCTTCTGAATCTGCAACAGCTCGCCCTCGACCATCTGCTGGGTGAGGCCGATGAGCAGGTCGAGCACACGCAGGCTTTTCTCTTCCAGAGCCACCTTGAAGGCCTGCATGTAAAGCCAGTCGCCGGCCAGAACGCATTTCTCGTTGCCCCAGGTTGTATTTGCGGAGGGGCGGCCGCGGCGGGTGTCGGCGCCGTCGATGATGTCGTCGTGGACCAGCGTGGCGGTGTGGACCATTTCCACCACCGCGCCGAGGCGGATGGCGGCCTGGCCGGTGAAGCCGAGCGCGTGCGCGGAGAGCAGCAGCAGGGATGGGCGGATGCGTTTGCCGCCGCCGCCGCGGAGGTATTCGGCGATCTCCGTGATGGTGCTTACGCCGGAGGCGGCGTCGCGGCCCAGCTCCTGCTCGATAGCCACGAGGTCGTCCCGCAGCAACTCGAAAACCTCTTTTGCCGTCGCTATTGCCAGTGTGCTCAAAGCTCTCCGGTCCCGTGCTTTATCCTACAACGTGGCTGCTGCAATCTGTTTGTTGAGCATTTGGAAAAGCTGTTCATCGCAGGCGCTTTTCGAGGGCTCCAGCGCAAGTGGTCAATTTGTACGGTAGTTGGTGAACTGCAATTCCAGTCCCATTTCACGGCCGCGCAGCAAGGCGATGATGGCCTGCAGTTCGTCGCGGTCCTTGCTGGATACTCTGACTGTATCGCCCATGATGCTGACCTGGGCTTTCTTTTTTGCGTCCTTGACCAGGCGGACAATCTCCTTTGCCTTTTCCACGGGAATGCCCTGCTGAAGGCTGATCTTCTGGCGCACGCTCTTGCCCAACGCGGGCTCCAGCTTGCCGTAGGTCAGGTTCTTCAGCGAAACGCCCCGCTTGACCAGCTTCTGGCAGAGTATATCCTTGACCGCTTCCAGATGATACTCGCCGTCGGATGCCAGTTGGATGGCGTCGTTGCCCTCCAGCTTGACCTCCGAGTGGGAGTCCTTCAGGTCGAAGCGCTGGCGAATCTCCTTCAGCGCCTGATCGATGGCGTTGCGAACCTCCTGAATGTCCACCTTGCTGACGATGTCGAATGAATTGTCCTGGGCCATGGCTCTCACTTCCTCAACTCCTGCGCGGAGGGCGAACGCTGCCATCATTATTCCCCTGCGCAGTACCTTATCAGTTTCCCACGTCCGGCCTCAGGTCAAACAGCCGATTGAAGTTTTTCGTGGTCGCAGAGGCAATTTCTTTTTCTGAAAGGCCGCGTAGCCCGGCCAAAGTTTGCGCCGTAAGGCTCACCCATGCCGGCTCATTCCGCTTGCCACGATTGGGCGCCGGAGCCAGCCAGGGCGCGTCGGTCTCTACCAAAATTCCGTCCACGGGGAGTTGCGCGGCCACATCGCGCAGCGGCTGCGCCTTGGGATAGGTCAGGTTACCTGCGAAGGAGACGAGAAAGCCCAGGTCCAGAGAGCGCCGCGCCTGCTCCAAGTTGCCACCGAAGCAGTGCATGATGCCGCCGAGTCCGGTGGGCCGCCAGTGAGCCTCAAGAATCTCGAATAGATCGTCCCACGCATCGGTGGTGTTGTCCGTTGGCCGGCAGTGAATCAGGATGGGACGCTTGCGCGCGGCGGCAATCTCCAGCAGGCGGATAAGGCCTTTGCGCTGGACTTCATGCGGTGCGCCCTCGTGGTAGTAGTCGAGGCCGATCTCGCCGCAGGCGATGACCTCCGGGGCGGAGAGCAGACTGTCGAGATTGGCGAGTATGGCGTCGTCGATTTCAGGCGTGTTGTGCGGGTAAACGCCAGCGCTGGCATAGAGCTTCGGAATGCCCGGTTGTCCGTTGAACTGCCGGCAAACATCCAGCGCCTGATGCATCTGGGCCGGCTCTTCGCCGATGCCGATGGCCAGCACCGCGCCCACGCCCGCCTCCCACGCGCGGCGCAGCATCGTCTCGCGGTCGTCGGCGTAGCGCTCGCTGTCCAGATGGGCATGAGAATCAATCAGCACTGCGTAGCCTCCATAGAATGCATTGCAGAATCCCGTGGAATTCTGCAATGAATAACTCGGCAATGGTTCTACGGCTACTTCAGCCGCGCGCCGAGCGGAACTTCTTCAAGGAAGCTGGCCAGCACCGGCGCGCCGTCGGGCAGGGATGCGGCCAGCAACATTCCGTTTGATTCCAGGCCGCGCATCACGCGCGAGGCAAGATTAGCGACGATGACGATCTTGCGGCCTACGAGCTTTTCCGGCTCGTAGTATTGCGCGATACCTGCCAGAATCTGGCGCTTCTCGTAGCCCAGATCGACCTCGAGGCGGAGGAGTTTGTCGGCTTTGGGGACGCGCTCGGCTACGAGGATTTGTGCCACACGCAGATCGACCTTGATGACGTCGTCAATACTGATCTTCTGCGGCTCCTGCGGCACCTGCGGTACGGCTGACTGTGGCTGCGCCACCTGCGGAGGAGCTGGTGCTTGCATGGCCGGCGGAGCAGGTGATTTTTCTGAAGCGCGTGCCTCAGGGGCTAAAGCCCCACTTTCTTTATGGCTGGCTTTCGGCACGACTGAAGTCGTGCCCTGATACAAAGCTGCAACCTGCAGTGGGGCGGGCGCATGCGGTGGAATTACATGTTGCTTCACAGGCGTTTGCGGTGGGGCCGAAGTTGCGTCCGCAGTTTTTGCGGTGGAGCCGCCGCTGGCCGCGCCGCTGGTGCTGGCGGCTTCGACCGCGCTACCGTTGTTTTGATCTTCGATGTTTTGCATGCGTTCGATGGCGTCCTTTTCAACGCGGGGAAAGAGCGGCGCGGGTTCGGCAAATTTTGTCCCGGTCTTCAATCCGCCCCACGCGATATTTGTCAGAAATGATTTCTTTGCCGCATCGGCGATCTCGCCCTGGCCAAGCTGCCGCCAAACCTTTGCAGCCGAATCCGGCATAACCGGATAAACCAGTGCGGTGATAATGCGAATGGCCTCGGCGGCGTTGGCCAGCACGCGGGCTTGCAGCGCAGAGTGGTCGGCCTCGGAGTGATCGGCGGGCTTCTTCCATGGCGCGTTGGCGGTCAGGTAGCCGTCAGTCTCCGCGACCAAAACCCACAGAGATTTGAGAGCCTCGGAGAAATTCAGCTCATCAAAGGCCGGACCGAAGGCGGTGATGGTTTTCTCCGCGCACTCGCGCAAAGAGATTTCTGCGGAGGTTTCGGCTCCGGCATTCGGCGCCAATCCGCCGAAATACTTGTGGACCATGTTGACCACGCGGCTGACCAGATTGCCGTAGCCGTTGGCCAGGTCTCCGTTGTAACGCTGGACCAGGGCATCAAAGGAAAAACCGCCGTCCTGGCCAAAGGGAATCTCGCGAAGCAGGAAGTAGCGCAGAGCATCAGCGCCGAGAACCTCCAGTACCGTCTCGGCCCTCACCACGTTGCCGCGCGACTTGGACATCTTGCCCTGATCAAAGAGCAGCCAGCCATTGGCCATGACCGAGTGAGGCAACGGAATGCCCGCAGCCATCAAAAACGCCGGCCAATAGACGCAGTGGAAGCGTGTTATTTCTTTTCCGACGAGGTGCAGATCCGCCGGCCAAAATTTTTCGAAGCGCGCTTTGTCGGCTGGATCGTCGGAGCCATAGCCGAGCGCGGTGAGGTAGTTGGCCAGCGCGTCGAGCCAGACGTAGATGACGTGCTTCTCGTCGCCGGGAACGGGAATGCCCCAGGAAAAACTCGTGCGGCTCACCGAGAGATCGCGAAGCCCGCCGCGCACAAAGGAGATGACCTCGCGCCGCGTGGACTCGGGGCCCATGAAGCCGGGGTTGGCCTCGTAAAACTCCAGCAACTTGCGCTCGAAGGCTGAGAGCTTGAAGAAATAATTCTCCTCGCTCACCGTCTCTGTCACGCGGCCGCAGTCGGGGCAAACCGTCCCCGGAGGCCCGTCCACATAGAGCTCGTCACTGACGCAGTACTGGCCGGTGTAGGAACCCTTGTAAATAAAACCGCGGTCGCGCAGCGTCGAAAACAGTTTCTGCACGCCGCGCTCGTGCCGCGGCTCGGTCGTCCGGATAAAGTCGTCATAGGTCAGCCCCAGCCGGTCCCACAGTCCGCGCCACTCGCCTGCAATGGCGGTGGCAAATTCCATGGGCGTGCGGCCAGCCTTCTCCGCGGAGCGCTCGATCTTCTGCCCGTGCTCGTCCGTGCCGGTGAGGAAAAACGTGTCGATGCCCAGGGCTCGCTTGCGCCGCGCAATGGCGTCGCAGACGATGGTCGAATAGGCGTGGCCCAGGTGCGGGCGCGCGTTCACGTAATAAATTGGCGTGGTCAGATAATAGCGAGCTGAGGTGGATGCAGAATTCGTCATAGGCGGAGTGCTTTCACACTTTCACCCTCGGAAGCACGCGGGTGCAAGTGATAGTCACTCTCCATCTTACGGCATTTTCCAGCGAAGATGAGCCGGGCTTAGCCTTTGAGACTTGGGAGACGACGAATCTCGATCAACCTAGGCTATAAGGCGGCGAAGCCGCATCTGCCCCATCGCATGCGCTTTTTGAGGGCCCCACCGCAGGTGGTAGAATCACCTTGAAAATCAAGGATTTCTGAGGCTAGACAACGTGTATCTGGAATTGCAAAAACGGCTCATGCAACTTCTTCGCGAGGTTCTCAAGGCCAAGTACGACCTTCAGCTAGACGCGATTCCGCTGGAGATTCCGCCGGAACTCAAGTTTGGCGA
>JBEKFS010000085.1:0-14803 GCA_050013195.1 Occallatibacter sp. | reverse complement strand
CCTGATCTGTCTGGTTGCCATGGTGCTGGGAGCAATTGGCGTAGCCATGGCCATGCATGCGCATCTGGAGCAGCGCATGGACATGCTGGCCATTCTGAAGGCCGTGGGCGCCAGTTCCAGCGATCTGCTGCGGATTTTCCTATTGCAAACATTAGGTCTTGGTCTGGCTGGTGGCCTCGTGGGCGTAGCTGCGGGCGTGGGTGTGATGGCCGCGCTGCCGGCAGTCTTCGGCAAGCTGCTTCCGGTTCATACGATATTGGAATTTCCCTGGCGATCGGTTGCCGCCGGGCTGGGAACGGGATTGTTGACGACCTTGCTCTTCTGTTTACCACCGCTGCTGGACGTACGAAATGTAAGACCGGTACTGGTGTTGCGCCGGTTGGTGGAGCAGGGTCCTGAGGGTGTCGGCGGCTGGTTTGCCCGCTGGTGGTCGCGCCGTCTGCAACTGGGAATATCGGCGATAGTAATTGCCGCGCTGGGCGGAATCGCATGGGCGCTGTCGGATTCGGTCAAAGTGGGCGGCTGGTTCGCGCTGATCTTCACGATGGCATTGCTGGTGCTGCTGGTACTGGCGGCTGTGGCGTTGCGCACGTTGCGCTTCTTGCTCAATCGCGTGCGGCTGAGGCTGCCTTCATTCCTGCGGCACGGTTTGGCGAATCTTTACCGGCCGGGAAATCAATCGGCAGCGGTTCTGGCTGCGCTGGGCACGGGCGTGATGCTGATTCTCGCGGTCTACCTGATGCAGGCGATGCTCCTGCGCGACATTCGCGAGACGGCCTCGCCCACACTGCCCAATATTTTTCTTGTCGATGTGACCGCCGATGAGGTTGCCGGCGTAAAGGAGTTCTTCGCGCGCCAGCCGGGAGTAAGTCAGGCGCGTGGCCAGTCTCTTGACTTGATGCCGGTGGTGACCGGGCGCTTCATTTCGCTGAACGGCAAGCCGGTGGAGCAGTTGAAAGAACTGCATTTCGCGCGGCATCTATTGGAACACGCCGCGTTGAGTTGGGCGGATGCGCTGCCGGAAGGCGATAAATTAACACAGGGCAAGTGGTGGACTGATTCCGGCGCGGCGGAGTTGGCTGTAGGCGAAGGCACGGCTCAGCGGTTGCATCTCGGCGTTGGTTCGGCTGTCGAGCTGGAGGTCGGTGGCGTGACGCGCTCTCTGAAGGTTGCCGCAATCTATCGCGCCGATGGGGAGCACCTCGGTGGGCAAGTGAGTTTTGTGCTGCCTTCGGGCCAGCTTAAAAATGAACCGGCAACCTGGTACGGCGGCGCGCACGTCGATCCGAAGCAGGTAGCGGCGATGGAGCGAGCACTCTTTGCGGCCTATCCCACGGTGACGGTGATCAACCTGGCCGATGTGCTTGAGCGCATTGAGAGCGTGGTCGATCAGATTACGTTTGTGGTGCGGTTTCTGGCGGGCTTTTCCATCTTCGCCGGGCTGATGATTCTGGCTTCGAGCATTGCCAGCACACGCTTCCGGCGAATGCGCGAGGCGGTGGTGCTGAAGACGCTGGGCGCCACTCGCATGAGAATAGTGCGCACATTCAGCGTGGAGTTCAGCGTGCTGGGCCTGCTGGCTGGTTCTGTTGGCGTGATCTTTGCCAACGTGCTGACGCGCGTGCTGCTGAGCAAGCTGGAAGTGGGTTTCCAGATCGATTGGATAGCAACGCTGGTGGCGCTGGCCGGAACATCGGTGCTGGCCACGGTTACGGGCTGGATCGCCAGCTACAGGATTCTTGGGCTGCGGCCGCTGCAAGTGCTGCGCGAAGAGTGAAAACAGAGATCAGGGGTCAGGGTTCAGGTATTAGTTACTAACTCGGAAGCTGATCTCTGATCTCTGACCCCTGATCTCTGTCTTAAAACTCCTCGGTAGATTCGACCGCCGGCAACACGTCATCTTCACGGGCCATCCACACGTAGAGGGTGGGCAGCAGGAAGATGCCGATGGCCAGGTTGGCGAGCAGGCCGCCGACAATGACGATGGCAAAGGGCCGTTGCGAATCAGAGCCGATGGCGTGTGAAAGCGCTGCTGGCAACAAACCCAGAGTGGCTACCAGCAAGGTCATCATGATGGGCCGCAGGCGCAGCACCGCGCCCTCAACGGCGGCCTCGACAATGTGCTCCTGGGTGGAGACTTCCATGCCTTTGCGGCGGGCGCGAAGCTGGTTAATGAATTCGATCATGATGACGCCGGTCTGCACAGAGACCCCGAAGAGGGCCAGGAAACCGACCGCCGATGAGACCGAGAAGTTGGTGCGGGTAAGAAACAGCGCCAGCGGCCCGCCGATGGAAGCCATGACGACAGAGACCAGAATGAGAATGGCCCATTTGAAGGAGCGGAACATGGTGTAGAGGATAAGGAAGATGGCCATAACGGTGATGGGAATAATGAGGTCCATGCGCTTGTCGGCGCGTTTCTGGCTTTCGTATTCGCCGGCCCACTCGGTGTGGTAGCCGGCCGGCAGCTTTACATTCTTGTTCACCTTGGCGAGGGCTTCCTCGACGGTTGATCCCAGGTCGCGTCCACGAACTGAATACTTAATGGCGATGTAACGCTGGCCGCCCTCGCGATAGATTTCCTCGGCGCCATCGTCGGCCGAGATTTTGGTTAACTGCGCCAGCGATACGCGCTCGCCGGAAGGCGCAAGCAGCCTTACATTCTCGATGGCCTCGCGCGTATCACGATACTGCTGCTGATAGCGCAGCGTCACATCGAAGCGAGCTTCACCCTGCTGCACTTGAGTGAGAGCATTGGCGCCCACGGCGGTCTGCACGGCATCCTGAATGTCGGCTACGTTGATGCCCCAGCGGGCCGCGGCGGCGCGATCCACGGTGTAGTTGAGGTTGGGTTGGCCGATGATGCGGAAGATGCCCAGATCCTCAATGCCCTTGACCGCTGCCATCTGGGATTGAATCTCGTCAGCCTTCTTTTCCAGCGTGCGCAGGTCGTCGCCGTAGAGCTTGACAGCCAATTCTCCCTTGACGCCGGAGACAGCTTCTTCCATGTTGTCGGAGATGGGCTGGGAGTAGTTCCACAGAACGCCGGGAAATTTACTCAACTCCTTGTCCATGGCGGCGATCAGTCGCTCCTTGTCCTGGTGGAAGACAGGCCGCCACTGCTTTTTGGGCTTGAGGTCGACAAAGTATTCGGTGTTGAAGAAGCCGGTGGTGTCAGTGCCGTCGTCGGGGCGTCCGGTCTGGCTGACCACCTGGGTGACTTCAGGAAACGAAGCCATTACGACGCGCGCCTTATTGGTGAATTCGATACTGGCGGTGGGGCCTTCGCTGGGCGGCAGCGTTCCACGAACCCAGATAGATCCCTCGTCAAGATGAGGCAGGAACTCCGAGCCGATGGGTCCGCCAAAGGTGAGAAAGACGGCAATGGCGAAGAGGGCGGTGGCGATTCCGAAGGTTCTGTAGCGGTGTTCAATGGCCGAGCGAACGGCTACGCGATAGTGCTCAGTAAGCCACTGCATGAGCGGGTTGTGCCACTCCTTGGCGCCCTTGCTGAAGACCAGGCTGGCCATCACCGGCGCCACGAACATGGCGAAGCCCAGAGCGCCCAGCAGTGCAAAGGTGACGGTCCAGGCCATCGGTTTGAAGAGACGGCCCTCGACGGCCTGCAAAGTGAAGATGGGCAGATAGGCGGTGATGATAATGCCGCGCGCAAAGAACACGGGACGCTGCACCTCGTGCGCCGCTTCGCGAATTCTGCGCGCCGGTGTGCGGGGGTCGTCGTGGCGCGCAAGATGTCGGACGATGTTTTCGATCATCACCACCGAGCCATCGACGACCATGCCGAAGTCCAGCGCGCCCAGCGATAGCAGATTGGCGGGAATGTGGCTGATATCCATGCAAATGGAGGCGAACATCAGCGAGAAAGGAATGGTGAGGGCGACGATAATGGCGCCGCGCACGTTGCCGAGGAAGAGAAAAAGAATGATAGAGACCAGGAGCATGCCCGCGGTCAGGTTGCGCTCCACGGTGTCTACTGTGAATCTGACTAAATCGGAGCGGTCGAGAAAAGGAACGACCTTCACGCCCTTGGGCAGAATGCCGGGATGGTCTTTGTCTCCGTTAAGCTTGTTGACTTCAGCGTGAATGCCTTCAAGGACGGGGTCGGAGTCGGCGCCTTTCTGCAAGAGAACAATGCCTTCGACGGTGTCGGGATTATCGACGATCCAGTCGCGATGGCCGTCTGTCCTGTGAATGGCCTTGCCGATCTGGCCGAGGCGAATCTTGGGGCCTTGCGCGACAGTGGCAATGTCTTTAATCTTGATGGCCGCGCCGTTCTGAGTCTTGACGACGGTGTTTTCAATGTCCTGCACACTGGTGAAGAGGCCGACGGACTGGACATTGATCTGCTGCGCGCCCTGCTCGATAAAGCTGCCGCCGCCGTTGGTGTTGTTGTTGGCGATTTGCTGCTCGACCTGGCTGATGCTCAATCCGTGAGAAACCAGCTTCTCCGGGTCAAGCTTGATCTGGTACTCCTTGGTGGGTCCGCCGAAACTGGCTACATCCACCACGCCGGTGACGCCTTTGAAGGACTTCTCCAGCGTCCAGTCTTCCAGCGCCTTCTTCTCCATCACGTCGTAGGATGGATTCGTGCTTTCCAGTGTGTACCAGTAGATCTGCCCGACAGGGCTCCAGTCGGTTCCCATCTGCGGAATGAGATTGGCGGGCAGGGTGACCATGCTCAGCCGCTCCAGCACATGCTCGCGGTTGATGTCGCTGGTGGAGTCGTCGTCGAAGATCAGCATCAGGCTCGACAAGCCGGCCAGCGTGGTGGAGCGCAGATGGGTGAGATGCTGAACGCCGGCCATCTGAATTTCGACCGGCACCGTGACCTGGCGCTCAATCTCCTCAGCGCTGTGCCCCGGCCACTGGGTAATAATCTGCACGTAGTTGTTGGCTACGTCGGGGTAGGCTTCGACAGGCAATGCGCGAAAGCTGAAAATGCCCCATACGGAGAGCACGAAGACCCCGCCGAGGACCAGCCAGCGGTTCTTGAGCGCGAATTCGACGAGTGCGCGAATCATCTACTGATTCCCCGCGGTTTCGAGTAAGAGCGCATTCCTGACGACCTGCTGTCCGGGTTGAAGGCCTGAGAGAATCTCCTGGCGGCTGCCGTCCAGCATTTTGCCGGCGTAAACCTCGACGCGTTTGAACTGGTTGCCGCCTGCCGGCAGAAAGACCCAGTCGCGGTCATGCAGGTGCAGAACAGCATCGGCCGGCACCACGGCGTGGGTCTCCTTTGTGCGGCTGGTAAAGGTGGCCGTGCCAAACATTCCCAGCTTAAGGAAGCCGGGGTTGGCCAGCTCTATGCGGACCTTTGCGGTGCGAAGCGAAGGATCGAGAACGGGGCCAATGTCGCTGATGCGGCCGGTCAGAGGGCGATCTGGCCATGCATTGAGTTTGATCTTCGCTTCCTGGCCCAGTTGCAGTTTGGGAATATCGTTCTCATAGACATCGCAGATGATCCACACCGTTGAGAGGTCGGCGATGGTAAAGGCAGTGGCCGAGCCGGAAAGGCTGACGCCCGCGGCGGCGGACTGAGTCACGTTCTGCGCCACGATGACACCGTTAATAGGCGCGTAAACATTGACGATGCTGCTGGGGTGGTTCTTGTCCACACCCAGCGTCTTCAGTTGCTCCTCGGCAGCCGTCAGATCGGTCTTGGCATTCTTCTCCGTGTCCTCGGCCTGCTCCAACATTGCCTGAGAGATGGCGCCGTGCTTGAAGAGATCGTCGGCGCGCATGTAAGCCATGTTGGCCATGTGCTCGTCGTTGGCCGCCTTCAGATAAGTGTCGAAAGCGGCAGTAATATCCGGACTTTGCACCTTCAGGAGCAGCTGCCCCTTCTTCACGTTGTCGTCGAGACGGGCCTTGATGTCCACCACGCGGCCATTGGCCAGCGAGATGACTGGAATTTCGCGCGCGATGTCAGGAAAAACTGCGCCGGTGGCAGTCAGCTCGGAGGCGGATTCGATCTGGGTAGCCGCGCTGAGGGGAAACTTGGCAACGTCGTTGGCGTCGATGGTGACCAGGTTCATGTCGGCCACCTGAATGACCTTGGCCGGCGGCGGTGCGCCATCGCCTTCGTTGTTGCCTTTGCAGCCGGAAAGAGCGAGGCTTGCCAACGCAACCATTGCAATAAAAGATAGTGAAATTTTTTGGGCAAGGCTCAAGGAAGAAGAAACGATCATTGGATTACCTCGCGTCCCACGGCAAGATTCAGTTGTCCGGCGGCGGTCAGATAAGAGCCGATCAATTGCACGTAAGCCAGTTGGACGGCCCGATAGTCGCTCTGCGCATTGAGGAAGTCCATCAGCGAGGCGCCGCCGTGCTGGTAAGAATATGTCACCGTATCGCGAACTCTGAGCGCCTGCGCCTTGTATTGCGCCTTGTAGGGCTTGAGCAGCGCGATGTTGCTGGCCACCTGCGTGTAAGCCGAGTCCACGTCGCTGAAAACCTCGGCACGCACAGACTCGCTTAATTCGGTATTGCGGCCAATATCGATCTGGGTACGCTTCTTCTCGCCCTGGTTGCGGTCGAAGATGCGCAGCGGAATGTTTACGCTTGCGCCCAGCGTATAACGGCCAAAGTTGTTGTTGAACGCGGGGTTGTAGGAGTACCAGGTGCTCAAGGTGGGATCGGTGGAACCATTGGCTACGGCCAGCTTGTGGTTGGTCTGGGCCTGCTGGATGGCTTCAAGGGCAGCTCTCAAGTCGGGGCGCGCATCCAGCGCAATCTGACGGAAGTCTTCCAGCGGCTTCAGATCCTCTGAGAAGTCGAACTCGCCGGTCACATCGAACTGCTCGACCGGGGTGCGGTCGTTGAGTAGTTGTAGAAGCTGAATTTTCGCGGTGCGCAGGTTGACGATAGCTGTCTGAATCTCCACTTCATATTGGACACGAAACAGCTCGATGCGGTCCAGGTCGATCTGCGCGATGTCGCCGGCGCGGTAGCGATCCCGGCTGATCTTGATGATGTTGTCGTAGTAAGCAAGGTCGGCTTTGGCTAGTTCGAGAACCGCCTTGGCTTCGAGCGTCTGAACGAACTGGGCGCGCAGATCAAAGAGTAGATTGCGCTCCAGATCCTCGTGCTGCGAGCCGGCTATCTGCGTGCCTTCCTTGGCGCTTTGCAAGCGCAACTCGCGCTTGCGCTCGCGCTCGTGCAGGTAACTGATGCTGGGGACTAGCTGGTTGCCGGTTAGCGGAAGCCAGTGCGTCCCCAAACCGGGGACCGTGTGCGGAGCGATTTGCAATCCGTCGCTCGACAGGCCAGCCGTAGGATTGGGACGCAGAAAAGCCGTAATCTCCGCAGCCTTCATCTCCTCCACGGCGAGGGCGTCGGCCCGGAGCGCAGGGTTGGCGGCTTCGAACCTGGCCTTTACCTGATCCCAGGTAAGTGCAGGGCTCGGTAGCGCCGGACTGGTCTGCTGCGCAGGAACGTGAGCCGGCGCGAGGAGAATCAGCGCGGCCATCAAGGAGGCAGACGAAAGGAAGAATTGCTTCATACAAAGCCTTTGTGACGTGGTCAGCACGACGGTCACAGAATGAAAGGAGCCTTATGTTGTTAGACGCGACGGCAACCAATCAGGCGACAGGTGGCGGGCGATTCTGAATGGAAGCCAGGGCCGGAATCTCTACCAGCGGGGTGGGACGATAATTCGGCGCGGCAAAGCGCAAAAACCCGAAGGTAAGTTCGGCAAAAACCGGTAGGGGAAGCGTTGCGGCGGCGGGAAACATGGAGTGAGAACAGGAGGCCACATGATGGCGGCGCGCGCAGCAGTCGAGCTCGGCCGGGTTCTGAAGTGCCTGCAGGTCGTCGGTCACCGAGATTACGGGAAGAAGGATCGCAATAAGCATGGCCAAGGAGACAAGCTGCATACGCCGGTCCGCACCTGTGCGCGTGCAGAATCGCAGCCACAGACACATGATCACGACGGCCAATACTGTCCAGACGAGATTGAGGGTCAACTCCATTCTTGCTCCGATTCTACAACAGGGGCGCTTCAAAAACGGTGCAGCCAGGCAAGTTTGACCGGGGCAGAGAATCCCCTTATGATGAACCAGTTGGCTTTTGGTCGCTGGCGCTCTGCCGCGGCCCCTGCCAGCACGGCTGCAAGACAAGCCTGTGCGTTCTTGTTGCCCCCTCGTTCAATGGTAGGACAGCCGCCTCTGGAGCGGCATATCGGGGTTCGAATCCCTGGGGGGCAGCCAGATAAAATCAACAACTATTCCTGTATCCTCTTTTGTATCTATCGCTTATGATATGGTTGTGTGTCAAGGTACTTTTGTCCCTACAATGAGATTCCAAGCGCGCCAGCAACTTACCACCACAAAAACAGGTTGCGGCTGTTCAAGGATACGCAGCACGAAATCAACAATTATCCATGTATTGCAACATAATTCAGATGAAAGAATGAGGATTGGAGGGTTCACATGGTAAAAACGACATTGGTTTTCTCAGTTCTCCTGATTGCCCTCGGCCTGGTTGGCTATTTTGGTACTGGTAGCCTGCACCCCACCGCGCTGATTCCAGCCTGGATTGGCATTGCCCTGGGCTTCGGTGGACTGCTCGCCATCAGTCCGAGCGAGAGCCGGCGCAAATTGTTCATGCATATTAACGTGAGCATCGGCGTGCTTGGTTTATTGGGCAGCGCCGTTGAAGTGGTGCGCAGTTATGTGCACGGCACATTTACCGACAACACGGAGATCATCGCTATGGCGTCGAAGCTGGCGCTGACCACGCTGTTGCTGATTTATGTATACCTGTGTATGCGCTCATTTATCGCCGTGCGGCGCTCAGGGAAAGTTTAGCGGATGGGCGGACTGCATGGGCCAGGCGGTGGCGGAATGAGCATGGGCAGGCGCGCTGAGCGCACGCCCCGAGGCGGCAGCGCGCGCGCAGGTCAGGCCGATTTGCCCAGGCGCAAACCAAACCTGAAGAAGTTGTGGCCGCAAATCAAGGCGCTGGTAGCCCCGCGCATGGGGCTGCTGGCAGCCAGCATGGGGTTGATGGTCGTCAATCGCGTTGCCGGTCTGGTGATGCCCGCTACTTCCAGGTGGCTGTTGGATACGGTTTTATCTCCGCTTCATCCCCGGCCCGATCTGCTGCCCCGCATTATTGCGCTGGTCTTCTCAGCCATGGTGGTGCAGGCCATTACGTCTTTCTCGCTTACACAACTGCTCTCCAAGGCCGGCCAGCGGCTTATCGCAGAAATGCGCAGGCAAGTCCAACGCCATGTCGGCCTGCTTTCCGTCTCCTACTACGATGAGAACCGCAGCGGCACGCTGGTGGCGCGCATCATGACCGACGTGGAGGGCGTGCGCAACCTGGTGGGCACCGGCCTGGTCGAATTTGTCGGCGGCCTGTTGACCGCCGTGCTGGCCTTCCTCTACCTTTTGCATTTGAGCGCCGCAGTCACGTTGACGGTCTTCGCGGTGATGGGCGCCTTCGTCTTCGTCTTGCAGTATGGTTTCAGGGTTATCCGCCCCATTTTTCGCGAACGGGCCATCATCAACGCCGAGGTAACGGGCCGGTTGACCGAGTCGCTGGGCGGGGTGCGGGTTATCAAGGGCTACCACGCTGAGGAGCGGGAGGCTGGAGTTTTCTCTACCGGCGTCGAGCGGCTGCTCGCCAACGTGATGAAGTCGCTGACCATGACCAGCGCGCTGGGAGCTATCTCAACCACAGCGATGGGGCTGGTCTTTGCGATTGTGATGGGACTCGGTGGGCACCTTGTCTTCGCCAAGACCTGGACGACCGGAACTTACTTTCAATACAACATGTTTCTCGTCTTCATGATCGCGCCGATCTTCCAGATCGTGAACATCGGCACGCAACTGACAGAGGCTTTTGCCGGTCTGGACCGCACCAACGAGATCATGGCCGAGCTGGAAGAGAACCAGAGCCCCGTCCGTACTCTCAAGCTGCCGCCCATCAAGGGCAATGTTCGCTTTGAGGATGTGGAGTTCGCCTACGACCCGCATAAGCCCGTGCTGCACGGCATAACATTCGAGGCGGCTCCGGGAACTGTGACCGCGCTGGTGGGCTCGTCAGGATCGGGCAAGTCCACCATTATCAGTCTTTTATGCGCCTTTCACACGCCGACATCCGGCCGCGTTCTGGTCGATGACGTGGATCTGGCGCAGGTCAATCTGGACACCTATCGTACGCAGTTAGGCGTGGTGCTGCAGGAGTCTTTTCTCTTTGACGGGACGATCAGGGAAAACATTTTGTTTTCAAAACCTGAAGCCACTGAAGAGCAGTTTCTCTTTGCCTGCCGCACGGCCCGCGTGGATGAGTTTGCTGAGCGCTTCCCGGAGGCCTACGACACCCTGGTGGGCGAGCGCGGCGTGAAGCTCTCCGGCGGGCAGCGCCAGCGGCTGTCCATCGCTCGTGCGCTGCTGGCATCACCGCGCATTCTCATCCTCGACGAAGCTACCAGCTCGCTCGACTCCGAATCGGAAGCAATGATCCAGGCTGGGCTCGGCCAACTGATGCAGGGGCGGACAACGTTTGTGATTGCCCACCGTTTGTCCACCATTCGCCGCGCTGATCAAATCCTCGTGGTTGAAGAAGGGCGAATAGTTGAACGCGGCAACCACGCCGCACTGTTTGCCCAGGGCGGCCGCTACTACGACCTCTACACACGCCAGCACGGGCTTGAGGCGAACCTGTTCCTGGCTCCCGGCGAGGGCGATGACGCGGATGAAATCAGCGCATGAGAGCCCGGATCATTTTTCCGGAGGAAAGGATCCACCAGGCTTGCCGGCTCGCAGACTCAGACGTTTCTCGCGGAATAGGTACGTGCATACCCGCACAACCTCTGCATCAAGAAGCGTTCCGGCAAGTCCCTTAATCTCTGCAAGTGCAAACTCCAATCCGAGTGCAGCCCGGTAGGGCCGGTCGGCGGCCATCGCTTCCACAATGTCCGCCACTGCCAGGATCTTGGCCTCAGGGAGAATCGCGTCCTCCTTCAGACCGAATGGATAGCCGGATCCATCTATCTTCTCGTGATGTTGGCGTACGATATCGGCAATGGGCCAGCTAAAGGGAATGTCTTTCAGAATCGTGTAGCCGGTCTCTGGATGTTCGTGAATCAATGCCCATTCTCCCTTGCTTAGCCGGGTTGGTTTGGTCAGAATCTCGGCAGGAATCGATATCTTCCCGATATCGTGAACCATCGCCGCCATGCGCAGCCCCAGCAATCGATCCTTAGACCAGCCCATCTCCTTGGCGATGGCGACTGCGATCTCGGCCACCCGGGCTTGGTGACCCGCAGTGTGTGGGTCGCGCATCTCCATCGCGGTGACGATGGCCGCCACCGAAGCGGCCAAGGCGTCCGCCAAATGCTTTTGTGTCTCTTCATGGCTGAGCCGCTCAGCCTCCAGAAGCTGTTTCTGTTCGAGTGCCCGAATGCCGTAAGCAATCTGCTCGGCAAGGTCCTGGAACACTCCGATTGGTGCTGCTTCAAAGGCGTTAATGCGCGTTGCATACACCACCAGCACGCCGTTCCAACTACCCTCAACATGAAGTGGAGTGGAAAACGAGGATCGTATCTTGAATCGCTTCGCTCGCGCGCGCCATGGGCCAAAGGCCGGCGATGTCCAGGTGTTACCCGTAATCTGCAGCGTGTTGGTGCGAATGCAGATGCCCGTCGGGCTTTGCCCCCATTGCTCATCCTCTGCCCAGCTTAGATGCATTCCATCCAGATAAGCCTTGGAGTTCCCCGCCGCCGCGGCGACCCGAATCTTCTTATCCGGACCGTCTTCCGCAATGCCAACCCAGGCGAGTGCATAGTGGGAATGAAATGTAATAGCCTCACAAATGGCTTGCAGCAGCAAGCTTGCCGTGTTGTGAGCCTGGCCTATCGCCAAAGTGGCAGCAGAAAAGGCAGTCAAAGCCCAGTTCTGCGCTGCAAGGCGAGATTCGTTTACTTTTTCTTCAGAAATATCGCGGATCTCGCCAATGACCAGCGATCGGCCATCCAATTCCAGCTTCTTCGACGACCAAATAGCAACCGGCACGCAACGGCCATCTTTACGCTGAACGTGTAAATCGAAATGAGGCGCCGGCTGCAACAGTGACTTTAGAAATTCAACCGCAACCAGCTCACGCTCGGCCTCCGGGTGCAGCATGACTACTTCCATCCCGAGGAGTTCCTCGCGGGAATAGCCTGTCAAAGCTATGGCTGCCGGGTTTACATCCACTAGGAGCCATGTAGCGATGTCAACCACAACTTTGGCGTCCTGCGCGTATGCCCAGCTATATTCGTACAAATTCTTCGGCTCGTTGCCATTGGGGAAGTGGGTCATGAACGCCGATCCTTTCGGCCCGATTAAACCCTGTTTTTCTTCACATCGTCAATCGACTATACACTCATTTCCTCGCACGATAATTAGATTCCCATGAACGACCCAAAGTCAACTACAGCAGAAAACATCGGCGAGCCGTCAGCTTCACCCCGCCCGACTGCGCTTCTCCATCGGAATCGCCACCTGCTCAACGATTTCCAGGCCAAATCCTTCCAACGCGGGAATGTGCATGGGGGTATTCGAGAGCAAACGGATGCGCCGGATTCCCAAATCCGACAAAATCTGGCCGCCCAGGCCGATGGCGCGCAAAATGCGGCCGGTGCGTGCCTGCGAACCTTCGCGAGCGCGCAACTCCTGGTGCAGAACCAGCTGACCGGTGTTCGCGTCATGCGCGGCAGGGATAGCCGCCCCACCTGGCTCAAAAGATCTGGCTGGCTCAAAAGCGCTGGCCGCCGCCGCCGCACGGTCAATCTCAAAGCCACGCGAGGTGTTGTGCAGGTAGAGCAACACACCGCAACCCTCTTCGGCGATCATGCGCAGCGATTGATCGAGAATCTCGCGGCAGTTACAGTCGGCGGCAAAGACGTCTCCCGCCGTGCAGCGGGTGTGAACGCGCACCAGCACGGGACGCTCACAGGGCGGCCGCAACTCCGCCGGGGAAGAGGCGCTATTTTCCGGCTGGCCAATGGCGAGGCCAGCAGCGGGGCCGGCGTGGACAGCGGGGCAGTCGGCGCAAAGATCGCCGCGCACCAGCGCAATGTGGCTCTCGCCGCCGTTCACCTGGCTCTCGTAGGCGATCATGCGAAACTCGCCGTAGCGGGTCTGGATGCGGCTCTCTCCTGCGCGCACAATGTAACGCTCGTGGCGCAGCCGGTAGCGGATCAGCTCAGCGACGGTAAGAATCCGCAGCCCGTGCTCCTTGCAGAAAGCAATGAGATCGGGAACGCGGGCCATGGTGCCGTCGTCCTTCATGATCTCGCAGATCACGCCAGAGGGATTCAGTCCGGCCATCCGCGCCAGATCCACCGAAGCCTCAGTTTGCCCGGCCCTCACCAGCACGCCACCACGTCGGGCGCGCAGCGGAAAGACGTGACCGGGACGTGCCAGGTCGGCTGCCGTCGAGCCCGGTGTAATGGCTGTGCGGATGGTATGCGCCCGGTCGGCCGCAGAAATCCCTGTCGTCACGCCCTCGCGCGCCTCAATGGTTTCGGTAAAGGCCGTGCCAAAGCGCGACGAGTTTTGCTGCGTCATGGGGAAGAGGCGCAGATAATCCGCGCGTTCCTCGGTCAGAGCCAGGCAGACGAGGCCGCGGCCGAATTTAGCCATGAAATTGATGGCTTCCGGGGTCACAAACTCGGCAGCCAGGGTCAGGTCGCCCTCGTTTTCGCGGTCCTCATCGTCAACCACAACGATCATGCGGCCGGCGCGCACCTCGGCCAGTGCGCCGGGAACATCGGTGAAGGGAAGCTCGAAGGTGCGTGCGGTTTCTGGCATCGGCTCTTCCATTCTCGCCGATGGCAGCGGCAAAGGGCAAAAGGCTCACTCCCGGAGGGAGGGAACCGCCACGACGTTCATCCGCTGCAATCCCTCCCGGAGGGAGGGAACGAGAATAGCCCAGGGTGAAACCCTGGGAAACGAATCCCACCACAAATCCCAGCCCCGTTAGGGGCGGAACGATCTCCGATCAGACCTGAATCGCTATTCATGCGATTAACGGGCTGATTTAAACGGCAGCGACGCAGTTTCCGGTTTGCCTGTCACGTGCACGGAATCCAAAATGAGGCTATCAAAAGGTTCATTTCAGGTTAATATTCAGTTATGAATCCGAAAATTAGGGAATTGTGGGTCATACCTATCGTCGTCGCACTTGCCACGGGAATACCAGTCGGAGCAGGTTTCATGTTCCTTGGTTTGTGGCTTGCGGGAACTCCCATACATATATCGTTCTCTCTTGAATGGATAATGGCAGCACTATCCACTTCACTTCCGGTGTGGGTCACGCTCACAGTACTGGCTATTACCACAATCGTCGTGGGATTGTTCTTGAGAGAGAGCACAAAAGGTTTCTGCGATTCATTCTCTTGAGCATGTAGTGCCGCCTATTCCACCAACTCTCGAAAAACCTGAGCCGGTTCTGCACACTTCATGGTTCGGTGACTCGGATTGGGGCTGGGCGAGCCCACTCCCTGCGGAGGATCCGATCTACATGGTTCGTGGCGATGTGACGCTTCTCATGGACAACATCAAAGAACCGGTGATCATTACGGGCGTTAGAATCGAAGGCGCTGAATCGTTAGGGAAGTTCGATAATTTTAAATTGGACCCGAATCAACCGGAAACACGTGGAATGCGGTTGTATTTTCGCGGTAAGGCTCCTGAAGGTAACGATTACAACACTGTGCAGTTAATCTTCAAAGACCTCAGAGGAAATAGCTATCCGACGATGCAGCTCCGGTTTAATCCGCTTCCGATTC
>JBEKFS010000084.1:0-15419 GCA_050013195.1 Occallatibacter sp. | reverse complement strand
GTCTCATCCGCTTCCACGCCGCCGCTGCCGTTGCCGCCCAGCTTCATCATAGAGCCGCTCTGCATAGCCTTGCGGATACGGTGAAGCATGAACCATGCGGTTTTCTGAGTGACGCCCAGGGAGCGGGCGATCTCGCAGGAACTAACGCCATTCTTAGCAGTTGCGATGAGCCACACTGCCGGAAGCCAAGTCTGGAGGCTCAAGGGCGAATCCTCAAAGATAGTTCCCACTTTGGCGGTAAACTGGCGCTTTGCATGGCCGCTCTTGCACTGCCACTTCTTCTGGTTCGCCAGATACGAAACATCCTTGCGGCCACAGGTAGGGCACTCGACGCCGTGGGGCCAGCGGTGAGCCGCCATGTAAGCCAAACAATTCTCGGTATTTGCGAAGTGAATGATGGCTTCTTGAAGTGTTTGCGGTTTCATCATGATTTACTAATCAGTAACTGTAAACCCCCGATTTTGCCCCTTTTTATCCCCAAAAAGGGCCGATTTAACCCCAAAATGACCTCTTTTTCGCGTTTTTGGACGGAGGGAGGCGATGGTTTCAACCATCGCAATGAGCCAATCGAATCAAAGCCGGCTTTATCTCCGGAGTCAACTACGTCACAGTCAATCCGCTGTCCCATTCGCCACGCTCGTACAACGCTGCAATCTCCTTTCGGGCCATCTCCTGTTTTATATCGAAGGCTTGGGGCAAACGATGGTCTGTCACTCGATATAATTTGAAGAAATGCCGGTGCTTGCCGGAGCCCGGCGAACGATCCCCGGCGTGAGGTCAACCATGCAGCAGACAGCGGTTCCAGCCGCGGAAAAGGGCAGGGAAGCAGCGCGGGCCACGTCCTCGGATAGCCTCGTGTCGAAGCCCGAGACCCTGCAGCCCGAAGAAAATTTGCCACTTGCGGCAGCCAGTTCCCCGGAGGCCGAGGCATTTCGGAAGGAGATCCTGCGTGTCGGCCGCAAACTTTGGGAGCGGCAATATGTGGACGGCAACGGCGGCAACATTAGCGTACGGCTGGGCCCGCGCTACGTGCTTTGCACGCCCACCATGCTGAGTAAAGGCGATCTGGAGTTGGCCGACATCTGCCTCTCTGACCTGGACGGCAACATCCTTGTCGGCGGCCGCTCCCGGACCAGCGAATTACTGCTGCATTTGGAGATTTACAAAGGCAACCCGCGAGCGCAGGCCGTGGTGCACTGCCACCCGCCTTATGCGACAGCCTTTGCCGTCACCGGTTCCACGCCGCCGAACGGGCTGATCACCGAGTATGAGTTATTTATAGGTCCGGCAGCAGTGGCGCCCTATGAGACCCCCGGCACCAAGGCCTTTGCCGAGACGGTGCTGCCCTATGTCAAGGATCACAACACCATTTTGCTCACCAACCATGGCATCGTCTGCTGGGCAGACACGGTGATGCACGCCG
Organism: Occallatibacter sp.; assembly: GCA_050013195.1. GTDB lineage: Bacteria > Acidobacteriota > Terriglobia > Terriglobales > Acidobacteriaceae > Telmatobacter. Next base: position 13,996 of record JBEKFS010000084.1, on the reverse strand, counting down.
AGTGGCTGGTGGAGATCTTTGAAACCTGTTGCAAGACCTTCCTGCTCGCACAGCAGATCGGCAAACCGCTCACCTTCATTCCAGAAAGCAAGATGCGGGAGATTCTGGCGCTGAAGCAGCGATTGGGCTTTCCCGATTCGCGCCTCAATGATGTGGCCCTCCCGACAGGGGGAATCAGCGCCAAACTGGAGCGCCTGATGGAGCAGGTGATAGCGCGGCTGGAAGACAGGTACTGATTTTCCGCGGACTGAACTTTTATTTGCCAGCCTCGGCAGCCTCAGGCAAAAAGTAGCCCCAGCCGTTCTTTGCCGCAGCCACGAGCAATTCCAGAGACGGGTTGACCGGAAATGCGTTGCGAGCCGCCTGGAGCATGGCCAGGTCGTGAATGGAGTTGCCGAAGACCGCATCAGGGTGCGGGAATCCTGCGCGAGCCAGAGCAGAGGCTTTTCCCTCGTCGGTGGGCACATCCAGAATTTCGCTGGTGATGAGGCCGTCGGTGACGCGAACCTCGGCGGCCAGGATACGCTCCTCAGGAATGCCGAAATCGCGCACGCCCTCTGCGATCACCCATTTGTTGGTGGAGCTGACGGCCCAGATCGCGACTCCGGCCTGTTGGAGCGCAGCCACCAGCGCGGCCATCTCAGCGAAGATGCGGGGCTGAACAAATTTGCGCACGTAGCGGACGGCGGCGTCACGCAACTCCTGTTCGCGCAGGCCGGCGTAGATTTGCACCATCTCGCCGCACATATCAAATTCGCTCACATGGCCGGCCAGGTAGCCGCGATAGCGGGTATCGACCCAATCACATGTGGAGCGCGAAACCAAGCCCTTCTCCAGCGACCAGGCCATGAAGCCGAAGCCGGCATCACCGCCCCACAGCGTTCCATCGCAATCGAAGACTGCAACTTTGGGGTTGCTGTCAAAAACCAGCCGTTCAAACTCCGGGGCGGTCCACCGGGGAATTTCAATCTGCGTTTGTGTCAAGTGTTCCTCTTGTCGTCGAAAAAAGTCATCACATTCTATTTTCATTCAAATCGCGTGTTTTTGCACGTGTTGGTTGCAGTAAGCGCCTGGTTGAGCAACAGGAGCAGGGTTTGCAGCCAGGGCGTAGGTACTGACTTGCAGAGAGGACCCTCAAGAGCTCGCCGGTTAACTCTCATGGAAATGCCGCCAGATGGTTTCGGCGGTTTTTTGCGGCACGACGGCGGCGAGTGATTCGGTGGTAGCTTGCTGCACCTCGCGCAGGCTGCCGAAGTGGGTGAGGAGGCGCTGGCGAGTTTGTGCGCCGACGCCGGAGATGTTCAGTAGTTCGGAATCGCGATCGCGCATGGCGCGGCGCTGGCGATGGTAGCCGACGGCGAAGCGGTGGCTCTCGTCGCGGATGAGCTGGACCAGATGCAGCACCGGCGAGCGGCGGTCGAGGACCACCGGCTCCTGCTCGTTGCCGTAGAGGTAGATGACCTCTTCGCGCTTGGCGATGGAAGCCAGCGGCGGCAGAGTGAGGCCTGCCGCGGTGAAATCCAGAGATTCGAGAGCCTCGGCGGCGGCGTGAAGCTGACCGAGGCCGCCATCGACAAGTACCAGCGAAGGCATGGGCTGCTTTTCGGCCTTTTCGTTTTTTTCTTCGAGCAGGCGGCGATAGCGGCGCTGGACTACCTCGCGCATGGAGGCAAAGTCGTCCACGCCTGCAACGGTTTTGATTTTGAACTTGCGATAGGCCTGCTTGTTCATCTTGCCGTCTTCCCAGACGACGAGCGAGGCCACCGTCTCCGCGCCTTGAATGTGAGAGATGTCGAAGCACTCGATGCGACGGGGCAGCTCGGGCAGCATGAGCGCTTCGGCGAGAGCCTCCTGAATGGCCTTGCGCGTGGGCTCGAGTACGCGAAAGCGCTGAATGTACGATTGCTTCGCGTTCTGGCCGGCCAGATCGACGAGGGAGCGTTTTTCGCCGCGCTGCGGGACGGCGATTTCGATGCGATGGCTGGTTTGCTCGGTGAGCAGGGCGGCGAGGGCTTCGCGGTCGTCGAACTCCGCTGGGACGAGGACGGAGCGCGGGACGTAACGCTGGTCGATGTAAAGCTGCTTGAGGAGGGCGCTGAAGATATGGCCGGCGTGAAAGTGTGCTTCGGATTCTTCATTCGCGGTGGCTTCCATCAACTCCGGCACATCTTCCCAGAAGAACTCGCGGCGGTCGACGATTTTTCCGGCGCGGACGTGGAAGAGGTTGACGGCCAGCGAGCCGTCCTCGAAGTGGTAGCCGAAGACGTCGGTGTCGTCGCTCTGCTCGGCGGTTGCGGCGCGTTGCTTTTCCTGGAGCTGGTGGATGGTGGAGAGCTGATCGCGCAACTTGGCGGCGGCCTCAAACTGTTCGGCTTCGGCGGCGGCTGTCATGCGCGCGGTCAACGTGCGCTCGAGTTCGGCGTGGCGGCCTTCCAGCAGCAGGCGCGCGTCGCGCACCGCGCTCGCGTAGATTTCCGGCGTGGTTAGTTCCTGGACGCATGGGCCCAGGCAGCGATGAATGTAGTACTGCAGGCAGGCGCGCGGGTGATAGCGGGAGAGATCGACCTTGCAACTGGGAATCAGGAAGCTGCGATGAATCAGCTCGACGACACGCCAGGCCAGGCTGCTGGGAAAGTAGGGGCCAAAGTAGGCTGCGCCGTCCTTGAGCAGGCGGCGGGTTACAAAAACTTTAGGATAGCGATCGCCCATGGTGAGCTTGACGTAGGGGTAGCTTTTGTCGTCTTTGAGCAGGATGTTGAAGCGCGGCTTGCGCTGCTTGATGAGGTTGGTTTCGAGAGCCAGAGCCTCGCTCTCGTTGCCGACCAGAATGTAGTCCAGATCGACGGCCTCGCGCATCAGGGAACCGGTTTTGGCGTCGGCCTGCGACGACTCTAAGAGATAAGAGCGAACCCGCGCGCGCAGATTATTCGCCTTGCCTACATAAATAACAGTGCCTTCGGCGTTTTTGTAGAGGTATACGCCGGGCTGAGTGGGCAGGGTGCGGATTTTCTCGTAGAGGTCCATAGCAGTGGTCAGTGGTCAGTGGTCAGTGGTCAGTGGTCAGTGGTCAGATGAATTGTTCGCAACACTTCCCGCTTGTCAAGCAAATGATTCGGAAATCCGAAACCCGTCGCTTTACCGGGATAAAACTGATCTCTGACCACTGATCACTGAACACTGTCTTTCACATTTTATCCAAATGCCGGAATCCGCCGGTGCCTACCAACATGGTAAAGAAGATCAGAAAGTTGTAGCAGGCGTGAACCAGGGTGCTGGCGGCTAACGAGCGTGTAACCAGGCGCACAGCGCACAAAATCAGGCTGACGGTGATGAGCAGCAGAAATGGACCCAGTGAATGGCCTTGCTGATCGGCGTGCATCAGGGCGAAGGGAATCGTGGTGAGGACGGATGCGATCACCATGGCGAAGATGGACCACTGAGGATGGCCGTTGGCGTCGAGCGGGCGTGCAGGCTTGCCGGTGCTCTTTTCTATTGCCCAGTCCCATGCTGTGGCAAGGGACGGCAGCAGAAATCCGCGGAAGACGATCTCCTCAAAGAAAGGCGCAAAGGTGACGCCGAAGCCGAACATCAGCCACGCGGCGCCCGGAGAACGGAAGATATCTTCAATGGGGGCGTGCTCGGGTCCGGGCAACAGCCATTGATCCAGCATGGCAAGTGTGAAGCATCCCATGGAGATGGCGGGCAATCTCCAACCTAATTGGAGAGCCGTTGCGCCGCGCCATTGGATTCCGGCAAAGAAACTCTTGTTCCATAGCAGCGGGAAGAGAGGGATGCTGAGGGCCAGTGTGACAAGATAGAGTACCGCCTCGCTGCCCAGCAGGTATTGGGCATTGGTCTTGATTTGATCCTGCGTTGTGACGCCATCCCAATGGAATTGCAGGGCTACCAACATCAGCACCGTCATGCACACAAACCCGAAAAGCAGAAACGCCGACAGCAAGCAGAGATGGCCGAAATGCGGAATGCGCGCGGGTGGAATGGCCTCGGGATGAGACCAGGACTGAAATAGCTCCGCTGGCGCCACAGAAATATTTTGCTCCGGCTCGTGCGGCGTGGGTTCGAGGTCATTCATTGCAGCTCCGTCTTCTTTCTGCGGGTTGCGGATTTTTTTGGGGCGGTCTTTTTTGCGGCTCTGCGTGCGACGGGTTCGTCCGTTACAACCTGCGCAATCGACGGCGCATCCGGCGTTAAGGTTGAATCTGCGCCAGCGGCATCATCGTCGAGGCTGGAGGGCGCAAGACGGCCGCTGCTGGAGGAGTAATAGCGTTTGAGGAACTGGCCGGTGTAGGAGCCGGGAGTGGAGGCAATCTTTGCGGGGCGTCCCTGACCAACAATACGGCCGCCGTCCTCGCCGCCCTCGGGGCCAAGGTCGAGAATCCAGTCGGCATTGCGGATTACGTCGAGATTGTGCTCGATGATGATGACGGTGTTACCCAGGTCAGTGAGCCGGTGGAGGACCTCGAGCAGCTTGCGCACGTCGTCGAAGTGAAGGCCGGTGGTGGGCTCGTCGAGCAGGTAAAGTGTGCGGCCAGTCTGACGCTTGCTCAGTTCACGGGCCAACTTCATGCGCTGCGCTTCACCGCCGGAGAGCGTGGTGGCGCTCTGGCCCAGATGGACGTAGCCCAGGCCCACGTCAACCAGGGTTTGCAGTTTCTGGCGCACCTGCGGAACGTCGGTGAGTACGGTGAGCGCGTCTTCGATAGTCAGTTCGAGAATGTCGGCGATGGAGTGGCCGTGGAATTTTACGGCCAGCGTCTCCTGGTTGTAGCGGCGCCCGTTGCAGATTTCGCACTGCACGTAGACGTCGGGCATGAAGTTCATTTCGATGCGTCGCTGCCCATCGCCCTGGCAGGCCTCGCAGCGGCCCCCGCCCACGTTGAAGCTGAAGCGGCCGGGCTTGTAGCCGCGTTCGCGAGCCTCGGGCAGCATGGCGAAGAGGTCGCGGATGGGCGAGAAAACCTGAGTGTACGTGGCCGGGTTAGAGCGCGGCGTGCGGCCAATGGGCGACTGGTCGATGCGGATAACCTTGTCAATCTGCTCGGCTCCGGTGATGGTGTCGTGCGCGCCGGGTTCCTCGCGCGAGCCGTAGATGCTTTTTGCCAGCGACCGGTACAAAATATCGTTGATCAACGTGCTCTTACCCGAGCCACTGACGCCAGTGACCAGGGTCATTACGCCGAGTGGAATACGAATGGTCACGTCCTGCAAATTGTGCTCTCTCGCACCGGTGACGGTGAGCCATTTGCCGGCAAGGGGCCGCGGACGAGCTCGTTGCAACATTCCGGAGGCGCCGGAGAGATAGCGCCCGGTGAGCGACTCGGGGCAGGCCATGATCTCCGCCGGCGTCCCCTGGGCAACGACCTGGCCGCCCAGACGGCCCGCGCCGGGACCAAGATCGAGAACATAATCGGCGTGGCGGATGGTCTCTTCGTCATGCTCCACGACCAGCACGGTGTTGCCCAGATCGCGCAGCTTTTCCAGGGCCTGAATCAGCCGGTTGTTGTCGCGCTGATGCAGACCGATGGAAGGTTCATCGAGAACATAGAGCACGCCGCGCAACCGTGAGCCGATCTGCGTGGCCAGCCGGATGCGTTGCCCTTCGCCGCCGCTGAGCGTGGCGGCGTTGCGGTCCAGAGAGAGGTAGTTGAGACCAACGGCGCAGAGAAACTCCAACCGCTCGGCGATCTCGTGGCGGATGCGCTCGGCAATCAGAGACTGGCGCTCGGTGAAGCTCAGATTAATGGCCGCCGATAGTGCGCGATTGAGCGGCAGGGCGGTGAAGTCAGCGATAGAGAGACCACCTATCTTGACCGCCAGCGACTCCGGGCGCAGACGCTTGCCGCGGCAGATAGGGCATGGCGTGGCGGACATGAAGCTCATCATCGACTCGCGATATGAATCGCTGCGCGCTTCTTCAATGCTGTCACGCAGGTAGCTCAGAATGCCGTGAAAGCCGGTGCGCGGGCCTTCGCCTTTGGGCGGGCCATAGACCAGAAGGTGCTGCTGGCGCGGGGGCAGCTCCTCGAAGGGTGTCTTCAGGTCGATTTTGTAACGATCGGCGGCCAAATTGATGAGCTTGAGAAGATATTGCGAGGACGAGCCGGGACCAAGGCCGCCGTCCAGCAGAGGCTTCGACCAGTCGGTGATGACCTTGGCGGGGTCGAGATCATAGAGCGAGCCCAGGCCGTGGCACTCCTGACATGCGCCGAAGGTGGAGTTGAAGCTGAAGCTGCGCGGCTCCAGTTTGGGCACGTCGAGGCCGCAGTCGGGGCAGGCCATGGAGGAGGAGAATAACTGCTCTTGAGGCTTGGAAGGCTCGGGTCCACCCGCAACGGTCACCAGCGCGAGTCCGTTGGCCAGTTGCAGAGCTTTGGCAACGGCGGTTTCGAGGCGCTTTTCAATTGGAGGCTTGGAGGGCTTGCCGGGAGTAAGCGGGGGCGCGTCGGCAGCCGGATTCTTGAGCAGAATGCGATCAACGACCGCTTCGATGGTATGGTTCTTGCGGCGATCGAGCAACACCGGCTCGGAGAGGTCCATCAGCTCGCCATCCACACGGGCGCGGAAGCCTTGCCGATCAAGCTGGTCGAGCAGTTCCTTGAACTCGCCCTTGCGCCCGCGGACGATGGGCGCCATCACGGTGACGCGCTCGCCACGGCCGAGTTCGAGAATGCGCTGGACAATTTGGTCGGCTGTCTGATGGGCAATGGGCCTTCCGCAGTTGGGGCAGTGGGGCGTGCCAATCGAGGCGTAGAGCAGGCGCAGGTAGTCGTAGATTTCAGTGATGGTGCCCACCGTGGAACGCGGGCTGCGGCTGGTGGTTTTCTGCTCGATGGAGATGGCCGGCGAGAGTCCCTCGATGGAGTCCACGTCGGGCCGCTCAATCTGGTCCAGGAACTGACGCGCATAGGCCGAAAGCGTCTCCACGTAGCGGCGCTGGCCCTCGGCATAGATGGTGTCGAAGGCAAGCGAGCTCTTGCCCGAGCCGGAGAGGCCCGTGACCACCGTGAGCGTGTTGCGAGGGATGCGCACATGAATGTCGCGCAGATTGTGCTGACGCGCCCCGCGCACCGAGATGTGAGTGATGGGCATGATTGAAATCGAATTCCTGTAATCGGCGCAGGGCTAGAGTTTTTTGTGGGTGCCGTCGCAGAGAACCGGATTGGCGCTGTGCTTGCAACCGCAGAAGTATGTGGTCTTGGATTCAGTGGCTTCAAATTTTACTGGCGTGAATCCGGTGCCCTTGTGGCTGCCGTCGCAGAAGGGTTGGCTGGCGCTCAGGCCGCAAGCGCACCAGAAGTAGCTCTTGCCGGCTTCGACTTCAACGGCATAGGGACTCTTTTGAGCAATGGTTGGTTCTGACATGGGGAATTCTCCTTGAAACCTGGTAGAGATATTATCGCCGATTGCGGAGGCTAGTTTTGCGGATTGCTGGGCGGTTGTCCCGGCTGCGGGTGTCCCGGCTGCGGCTGCACCGGCTGAGGGCGCTGCTGCTGCATCTGCTGCGGAGTGAGAGGTCTGCCAGGTATGCTGCCGGGACGGATGGGTGGTTGGCCCGGTTGTGGCTGCTCGTCTGTGTCGGAGTCCTCGTCGCTGGCAGGGGCGGGATTGACGGCTGCCGTTGCAGTTCCTGCGTGGCGGTGACTGAGCAGGATCTCGCGCGGTGTCCCCTGTCCCTGGTCTCCGATCAGGAGGACGTTGTAACCGGAACCTTGCAGTAGCTGGCTGAGCACGTCGCGGGCCGGGCCGGGTCCGAAGGCGCCAAAGACTCGCTGATCGGAGTCGAATCCTTCCACTTTTGCTCCGGTGGCTGTGGCCACATCTTGCAGAATTTGCGCGAGACTGGAGTTGGCGGCGTCTATGCGCAGGCCCTGGCTGTCCCAGGTGACCGAGGCTGGGGAGGGCTTCTCGTTGGCGGGCCACTTTGGGAGTTCGGGCTCGGGAGGCTTTGCCGCAGCCGGGGGCGTTGGGGATTGTGTCTGCGCTGCCACCGAGTGCTTGTGTGGATGAGCCGTCTTGTGCGCGGGGGTGGAAGATGCAGCGGTTGCCGGCGCCTGCGCTTGCAGTATCTGTGCTCCGCCCAGAGTTGCGGCTAGAACGGCCAGCAGCACAAATCCCCGCGCACAAAGGATTCCGTGCGAAACCGGCGAGTTGAGCGGGAGGTCAGTGCGCATGGAAACGGTCCTTGGTTCCGGCAGTTGAATCTCTATGCCGTGTTCCGATGGTTGTTTTCCGGCAGAAGCTTCCCAACACGGAAGCGCCGGCCATGGGCGGCATTCCATTGCCGCACTAGAATAGACTAACAGTGGCTCGCGGACGCTCACACAAGAGATTTCGCGCGCCAGAAAGGGTTCAACCGATGCGCCTCTGCTGGAAGGTTTTTGCCGCGCCGGTGGTATTGTTGGCAGGTTTTGCCGCGCCAGCGCCGGTCAGCGCCACAAGTTGCACCACGCAGGCCGCGTTGCTGCCGCAGGACCGCGATGCGCTGACGGCAGCCGGAGGACGGCTGGCGGTGGCCGTGGCCGAGCAGGATTTTGTTGCGTTGAAGGCCGCTTTGCTGCCCTCCTTAGCTCAGGACTGGGAGGGAATGCGCGGGGTGGTCGAGTCTTCCGCGTCTCTGATGAAGGGCGGGCAGATTCAATTACGCAGCCTGTACCTTCTGGACGCTAGCAGCCTGGCCGCGCCCGCCGACACGCAGTTTTTCTGCACCAGCGCCAGCGGTTCGATGACCGTGACCCTGACCATGCGATCGCTACCGCCGGGTCGATACGCCGTGGTGTTGGCCGATGCGGTCGGAGCTCCCTATGCCGGCCAGTTGGGCATTATCCTGGTCTGGGCCGGCCCCGCTGACGGCTGGAAGCTGGGCGGCCTGACAGTTCGTCCCGGCGCTATCGACGGGCAGGACGGCGTGTGGTGGTGGACGCACGCGCGCGAACTGACCAAAGCCGACCAACCTTGGGCTGCCTGGTACGCCTACGAAACCGCGCGGATGCTGCTCCTGCCGGTGGATATTCTATCCACACCCAACCTGGAAAAGCTCGGAAGCGAGCAGACGGCGATCAAAAATTCTCCGCAAGGCGCATTTCCTCTGACGCTCCCAGACGGGCCGCGTACATGGAAGATTGACGCGGTGAGACTGGACCCTACGCTGCTGCACGCAGACCTGGGCGTGGTCTACGAATCGATCGGAATCACTGACCCGGCGGCACAGAGGACAGAAGCCATTGCTGTGTTGAGTGCGTTCCTAAAGGCGCAGCCGGGTCTGCGCGAAAACTTTCATGGGTTATGGGCCTACTCGGTAAAGGACAACAAGCGGACCCCGGTGCTCGAGCTGCCCATGGCACAGATTCCGTAAAGGAATCCTCTGCGCAGTTGCCGGCATGGCACAAGCATTAACTTGGTTGAGAGATGGCCTCCAAGCCGCTCTCCGGAGAGAAATGGGGAGATAGGTTGAAGATGAAAAGTGCGCGGCGCGATGGCCTGTATTTTGTGCTGATAGGGTGCGCCATGTTTCTTCTGCTGGGCGCCGCGCTGGAGAAGGCCTCTGCTGTCCCGATGATCGACTTCAAAGGACTTTACTACCCCGCACGATGTCTTATCCATCATTGCGACCCTTACAGCGAAAGTCAGGTGCTGCGTATCTATCAGGCTGACGAGGCAGATCACCCATCGGACACTGAAAGGGTTCGCGAGATTGCGACGCGGTATGTATATCAGCCAACCGCATTTTGCTTCACGGTTCCCTTTGCGATGCTGCCATGGGGGCCTGCGCACTTTCTTTGGATGATGCTCACTATTGGGAGCCTCATCTTCGCTTCGTTTCTGATGTGGAATCTCGGAGCAAATGATGCGCCACTTGTTTCCGGCGTTCTGGTTGGTTTTCTTCTCGCCAACTGCGAATTGCTCATGATTACGGGCAATGCAGCCGGAATTGCGATCAGCCTGTGCTTGGTAGGTGTGTGGTGCATTCTTCGAGAGCGTTATGTGCCGGTTGGCATCTTGTGTTTTGCCATCAGTCTCGCCCTCAAGCCGCATGATACGGGGCTGGTCTGGCTCTATTTTTTATTGGCGGGTGGAATATTCCGTAAACGCGCGCTGCAAACCCTCACAGTGGCGGTTGCCCTTAGCTTGCCGGTAGTTCTGTGGGTTTGGCGTGTGGCGCCACACTGGATGCAGGAGCTTCACTCCACCATCATGGCGTATGCGGTACATGGCGGCTTAAACGATCCCGGCCCTGCTTCGACCGGAGCCCATGGCCTGGGTATGCTGCTCGACCTGCAGGCAGTCATCAGCGTATTTCGGGATGACCCGCGCATCTATAACCCGGTCAGCTATCTGATATGCGCGCCACTTCTGCTCGTATGGGCGATCATTACTCTGCGATCCCGCTCCACCCCCTCGAGAACCTGGCTGGCGCTGGCTGCCATCGTGGCTCTTACCATGCTGCCTGTCTATCATCATCTGTATGATGCAAAACTCCTGCTGCTCACAGTTCCGGCCTGCGCCATGCTTTGGGCCGAGGGTGGCTTGATCGGGCGGTTTGCTCTCCTGTTGAATACTGCGGCGTTGGTGCTGACCGGAGATCTTTCCTGGGGAATACTCCTGGTTCTTCTCGGCCATCTGCACCTGCCCACGACCGGACTGCCCGGGCAGATGCTGATCGCCGTGCAGGTATTTCCCGCCCCACTCATCCTGCTGGTTTTGGGTGTTTTCTATCTGTGGGTTTATGCGCGGCGTTGTTCTGCCCCTGTTCTGCCCCAGCCGTTATAAAGCTATGTGTGAGAGGCCTGAGAATTTATTGGAGCAAGGAGTAAAGTCCCAGTAACGGAGGATAAAAAGTTATGCCAACCATCATCGATCTGCGTTCGGATACGGTTACGCGGCCCACGGCCCAGATGCGCGCGGCGATGGCCGCGGCCGAAGTGGGCGACGACGTCTATGGCGAGGACCCTACCGTCAACCTGCTGGAGCGGCGCGCGGCAGAAAGATTTGGCCGCGAGGCAGCGCTCTTTGTGCCCTCCGGCACCATGGGCAACCAGATCGCCATCCGCTTGCATACTCAGCCGGGGCAGGAGGTGATTGCCGAGTCGCGGGCGCACATTCTGGACTGGGAGATGGCCACCACGGCGGTCTTTTCCGGTTGCCTGGTGCGCGCCGTCCCCGCCGAGCGCGGCATTTTGACCTGGAAGCATATTGAGCCGGCCATCTATGCGCGCGGAGCCTTTCGCGCGGCCACCGGATTGATTGAGATTGAAAATACCGCCAACCTTGCCGGTGGAAGCTGCACGCCCCTTGGCGTTTTGAAGGAGATTTGGGCCGGGGCAAAGGAGCGCAAACTCCCGGTGCATCTGGATGGAGCGCGCATCTTTAACGCGGCCACGGCGCTTGGCGTCGATGTGAAGGTTCTGACCAGCGGCTTTGACACGGTGATGTTCTGCTTGTCGAAGGGGCTGGGTGCACCGGTCGGGTCTATGCTGGTGGGCTCGGCTGAGCTGATGGCCCGGGCGCGATTATTCAGAAAAGCATTAGGCGGCGGAATGAGACAGGCAGGCGTGCTGGCTGCCGCAGGTTTGATTGCGCTGGAGCAGGGTCCGGCACGGCTGCACGAGGATCACGCCAATGCGCGGTTGCTGGCCGAGGCGCTCACGAAGATTGAGAGCGTTGCCATTGATCTGGACGCGGTGGAAACCAATATCGTGGTCTTCCGGCTGAAGGGAGTGAGCGCGGCCGATGTTGTGGCGCGGTTGAAGGTGCGTAACATCTGGATGAGCGCCTTCGGGCCGGATGCGATTCGGCTGGTCACTCACCTCGACGTGGATCACGCAGCCTGCGCGACCGCGGCCAAGGCGCTGGCTGAGGAGATTGAGGCGGCAGCCAGGGCGGCGTGAAGAATCACGGATCTGAATTACCTGACAGCTGTTAGCTGTGAACTGTCTGCTGCTCTTACGGCTCCAGCAGAATTTTCCCGGTTGTTTTACGCGCTTCCAGATCTGTCTGCGCCTGCGCGGCTTCGGTGAGCGGATACAGGTGCTCGGTGCGCAGCTTGAGTTCACCTTTGGCAACCCAGTTCAGCACCTCGCCGGCTCTCCATTCCAGTTCCGTCCTCGTGGCCACATAGTGCCACAGCGTGGGGCGGGTGATGAAGAGCGATCCCTTGCTGCTGAGCTGAATCAAGTCAAACGGCGGCACCGGCCCGCTTGATGCGCCAAAAAGGACGAGCATTCCGCGCGGGCGCAGGCAGTTCAGGCTGCTTTCGAATGTGGTTTTGCCCACCGAATCATAAACCACGTCCACGCCTTTGCCACCGGTCAGACGCTTAACCTCAGATTCGAAATCTTGTTTGGTATACAGAATCAAATCTGAGGCGCCCGCCTCGCGCGACAGCTTCGCCTTAGCCGTGGTTGACACCGTGGTAATCACCCGCGCTCCGAGCCGTGAAGCCATCTGTGTCAGCAGCAGCCCCACACCGCCAGCTCCGGCGTGTACAAGCGCCGTGTCGCCGGCTTTGAGTGGATACGTCGAGTGGGAAAGGTAATGTGCCGTCATGCCTTGCAACAGCGCGGCTGCGGCCTGTTGCATGCTCAGCCCCGCCGGAACCTTGACCAGCGAAGCCGCCGGAACCAGAGCGTACTCGGCATAGCTGCCCAGTACGCCCACCGAGGCCACCGCGTCCCCGGCGGCAAAACCTGTCACGCCCGGACCCAGCTCTTCCACCGTGCCCGCTGCCTCGCTGCCCGGCGTCAGCGGCAGCGCCGACTTGTACACACCCTTGCGAAAGTAGATTTCGATGAAGTTGATCCCCACAGCTTCCACACGGATCAACACCTGCCCGGGTCCTGGCTGGGGAATGGGCAACTCGGCCAGCTTCAGTACCTCTGGCCCGCCTGTCTCGTAAATCTGGATGGCTTTCATCTCAGGTTCAGCATGAACCCTGGGGGCGTTCGAAGGCAAGGGGCGAAGCTTGATGCTTTTATAATCCCAGTTCCCTATTCCCTGATCCCAGTTCCCTATTCCCTGATTCCTGTTTCCTTCGACAGCACCTGCGACTCCTGCGATACACGCAAGCGCACCATGCTCTCGATGGAATACGGCGTGCGTTGACGGCCGGTGTAGAAGTGGCGTACTCCCAACTCGCCGAGAAGCCCGATGGCCAGCATCTGGATGCCGGAGACAATCAGCACCGAACCAATCACAAACATCGGTCCATGGTGGCGCATCACGTCCATATGAGGATCAAGAATCTTCATTCCCAGCAGGGTGGCCGCCATGCAACTGCCTGCCAGGATGCCCAGCACGCCCAGGCCGCCAAAGAAGTGCAGCGGCCGATTCATGTACTTGAGCAGAAAGCGAATGGTCAGCAGGTCGAAGAAGACGCCAAAGGTGCGTCCGATGCCGTAGTGGCTCTTGCCGTGTTCGCGAGGAATATTTCGTGCATCTCGCCGTAGAGCGGAATGCTTTGGATGACCTCGCGGCGATAGGCCTTGAAGGTGGTGCCAAAGTCGTGAATCTCCACGCCCGAGAGTTTGGCCATCAGCCAGTTTGCGCAGCGCGAGGGAATGCGGCGCATGACAAAACTGTCAACGCGCTCCTTGCGCCAACCGGAGACCACGTCGTAGCCCTCTTCGAGCTTTTCCATGAAATTTGGAATTTCGCTGGGGTCGTGCTGCAGATCGCCGTCCATAGCCAGGATGAATTCACCCGTGGCGTGGTCGAAGCCTGCGGCCAGCGCCGAGGTCTGACCGAAGTTGCGGCGCAGCTTGATGACCAGCACACGGCTATCGACCGCGGCAATCTCGCCCAGCAGCTTGCCGGTGCTGTCGCTGGAGCCGTCATCCACCAGCACCATCTCATACCTCGCGCCCACCTGCTCCATCACCTGCTTCAGGCGCGCGTATAAGATGGTCACGTTCTCCTCTTCGTTGTGAAAAGGAACGACAATCGAGTATTTGACCATACTGTTTGTGTAGACTCCGCTACG
>JBEKFS010000083.1:0-14119 GCA_050013195.1 Occallatibacter sp. | reverse complement strand
GCACGGCTTTACAACCTGCTGAAATATTCACTTGGAGTTCCGAGAAGCGTCAGGGCACGGCTTTAGCCGTGCCGCAAAATACCCAATAAAACCGAGGGCTTTAGCCCCTGAGGGACGCTTTGCTCGAACTGAAGGGCATTTATGAGATGGCTTCTAGTCTTTTAAGCCGGACCAAATCAAAACAAAAGGGGCGGCTGCCGTTGCAGCCGCCCCTTGCCGGATCGGGCTTATTGAATGGTCAGGGTAAAGGTTGTTTGCGCGGTGATGGTTGAAGTCACCGAGTCATGCCCGGTGAGCGTGATGGTATAGGTTCCTGTCGTCGGATTCATAGGCGAATTCGAGGAATTGTTGCACGACGAAATCGCCAGTGTCGCGACCAGCAGAACAATCATCCCGGCAATGGTACGGAACTTCCGCGAATGCCTGCCCAGGAAGCCGGCCAAAAGCAATCCGGCAAAGGCCACGCCCAAAGGCGCGGGATTCGGCGCGTTGTTTTTGGAATGCTGCGTCCCGCTCTGGATGCGCAGTGGTGTGCTGCCGGCCGGCGCCGCGGCATTGCAATCCGACGCGTTGGTGTCGAAAGTGAGCGTCGTCGTCTCGGCTGTGGTTCCGACAACCTGTATCGACGCATAGCCGTTGGTTACATATCTGGCGTAGACACAGAGATTTGCAAGCGCCATATTGTTAGAGGTGTTGTAGTTCATCAGCACGATGCCCGTGTAGCCGCCCGCCGGGGTAATCGTGATGGTCTCGACCGCTGAGCTACCCTGGCTCAAGCTCAGCGTACCGGGACTTGCCCCCAGAGTGAAGCTGCCCACGCCGGAACTGATCCCTCCCGCCACCACCTGAATCTCCCCCGTCGAAAGCGCAAAGGTAGCGTTGCTCGGGAACTGCGCGATGATCTGGTGTGTCCCCGCCGTCGTGAAGGCCATTGAGAAGGTGGCTGTTGCCTTGCCCGGTGTGCCGCTGGCCACCAGAGCAGCCGTCGTCGTCGAGCCGCTATTGCTATAGGTCGTCGTGCCTCCATCGATGGTGAGGGTTACGTTGCCTGATGGCGTAGTCGTGCCGCTGGCGGCAACTACTGTAACAGTGAAAGTGTCTGACGCGCTCACCGCCGGCGCGAGTGTTGCCGCGGTGATCGTGGTTGTCGTGCCCACCAGCGTTGGGATCACGGGGAGCGCCGGAGGAGTCCATGCCGTGATCAGGTTGGTCAAATTCACCGATCCCAGCCCCGTCACCTCGTCGTAGCCCGTGCCTGCGGCAAAACCTTCCGTGCTGCCCGAGCTGCTGCAATATCCATATGTTGTCCCGGCGGTGCAGTAGTTGTTGCCGCTCGTCACGTCGTGGAAGGCCGAGGCATAGGTCGTACCGTTCGCGGCCATAGTGTAGAGCGTTGGATTGATCAGCCCTTGTCCGCTGGTGTAGCCCTTCGCCTGGTTGATGAGAGCCACCATGCCGGCGAAGATGGGCGCGGCAAAGCTGGTGCCCCCGGCCACGGTCAGGTATTTGTCATTGGCGTCGCGGAAACCGTTCGAACAACTGCCCGCGATCTCATTCGAGGGATCGCTGGAGCAGAACAGATAGCCGGGATAATTCGGCGAAGAGTACAGGGCGATATCCGGAACAAGGCGCATAGTTCCAGTGATGCCGCTGACACCGGTCTGCCAGCTCGGTTTGGTGATGAGCGCGCTGGCGCCGCCGCCGCTCGAGCTGAGGCCGCCGCCATTTGAGAGGCTATATGTGCCGCTGAGGGCGTCATCGTTCCATGCCACTTCAGGTATGTAGATCTTCGCGGAGTTCAGAATATCGGAGGTACCCTGCGCATCCCAATAAGTCGAGTTCGTTGAAACGGAATTGGCGGCGATAATCTCCGTGCCGCCGGCAGCGGTGACATAGGCGCTGCTGGCCGGGTAGCTGACAGCCAGCGCCTGGTCCATTGCGGTGGTAAAAGTGGTGCCGTTGTCAGTAGTGCCGAAGTAATCAAAGCAGGCTGTGGAACCGGAATCGCCCGAGGAAGCCACAATGGTCTGTCCCTGCGCAACGGCCTGCGCGCCTACGGCTTCTCCTGTGGTGATGTCCGCCGAATCAAGGGCCGTCTCGCAGGTGCCGTAGCTGATGCTGATAATGGGCGCTATATCCTCGTCCACCGCATAATGAAGCGCGTCGGTGACACTCATATTCGAGTTGCTGCCGACGTAGACAAAAACAATGTTGGCGCCGGGGGCGATGGCGCCCGACCACTCCAGGTCGATGTCCGACTCGGACTCATCTCCCTCATAGAACGCCGAAAATCCAGAGCCCGGCACCATCACCAGCGTGGGGTCTTTAACGGTTAGACCTGATGCGGTCTGGAAGTTCTCAATGTCGCTGGTCAACACAGCCGACTGGCCCATGAGGGCAATCGACTGGCCCGTGCCGGTGTAGCTGGAGGGGATGTTATAGGCGACTTTGATGTCCCCGGGCGCAAAGTGTACAGCCCCCGATTGGCTGGAGGTAAAGGCAGGCCGCGCCGCAGCAACGTGCATGGGTTTGGGGCGGAAGTCGCTCAGGTTGCGGACGGCCAGTAGGACGGGCGCAAGGCCCGCGGGCACACTCAATTCAGTGGACGGAGCAAAGTGTCGCGCGCCCTCCACATTGTAGTAGTGCATCTCAGTGGAAAACGCCCGCTCCACTTGCCGCGCCGTGCCGGAAAAGCGCATCATGTTCCGGCTGCGGGCCACCGAATCGACAGAAAAACCCTGCTGTTCAAGCCAGCTTTTCACCTTGGTCAAATCGGAATCGGCCACGCCGAAGCGGGTAGCGAATTGGTCCGGGGTGAGCCACTGGTGATAGAGCTGCGAGGCGGGATCCTGCTGCGCGGCGATCAGCTGTTGCAAGTCGGCCTCTTGCTCCGCCGTGCGGCTGAAGTAGATGCTGGCGCCGTTCAGCTTCGTATCCGCGGGCACACGTCCGGCATCGAATCGAGCCTGCGCCATCGGATGCAACGACCCCTTCAGCGTCGCTTGTTCTGAGTTGGTGATCTCGGAGGTGATGCGGGGAGCCACCGATTGCGCGCCAAGATGGGAAGCAACCATTGTGCAGGCAGCGATCCAGCCGCAGACCCATAGCCGCCTTTGCCGTGAGAATGCAAGCAGTGTTTTCATTGCCAACCTCGTGAATTAAAATGCCGAAAGTCCAAGCATACACGCACAGACCGATGAGGTTTCTAGATCGAACCAAAGCCAGAGCAGAGGCGCCTCTTCCCGCTTCCGCCTTCAGGAGCTCGGAGGAAGTAAAGCGAGCCAGACCGGGCGCGCAATCAGCGCTGTCTCCAGGGTCTCCCCGGGACACAGCAGCAACTAGCCGCTCGGTTAGACACCAAAGTTGGCGCAAAGTTGCGGTCTGAAAAAGAACTCTTAGGAGATCTCTGAATAAGTCGATGTTTTGAAACGGCACGGCTTTTCGGGGTCCCCATCGACAGATTTTCGTCGATGGGGTGAACTTTACAGTTTGCGGAAAAAGGCAAATGGTGGAGCAAGAAGCGTCAGGGCACGACTGGTAGGTCAGGGTTTTACAGCTTGCGGAAAAACTCGAAACGGAGGGAGGCGGGGGTTTCAAACCCCGCATAATGCCAATCAAATCAATGAGGGCTTTAGCCCCGGAAGAACGTTTTTCGTCAATTTCTCCTGTTATTCCGACTTTTTCCGCAGCCTGTTTAACCCTGACTGCCGCAAACGCATCAAAATGAACGTGGGCTTTAGCCCTGAGAGAATCTACGGCTTGAATTTTGTCTTAGTCAGAGTTTCGTCAACGCCAGGGCCGGGGGTAATCCCCATCGCCCGGACGGCCTGCTAAGAATGGGACCAGGACCGGAATCCTCCCCAATCGATAAGATTCCCCCGCATTATGAGCGAAAAGAAGCACCCAGCTCCATTGCAAAGTTGCACAATCGATAATTAAGGCTCTCGCGTCTAATAATGAATGGGATGCGGCGAATCTCTGATGAACTGTATGATTTGATGGATGCCGCAACTTATTGTTTGGTCGGGGGTTTCCTCCGAAGGAAGGGTCTAGGAAAAAACCACTATGCGCTTGATGAAGGCGTTTTCTCTCAGTGTATTGGCCGGTGTGTTGCTTTGTTCGACAACGCTGTCTGCCCAGAATTCCTCTGTCGCCCCGCGGATTACGACGGATGTGAATGAACTGTCGCTGGCCACGCTGAAAGGCAATGTGCCGCATCTGGCGCGGGCGGAGTTTGACCAGGGTGAGGCTTCCCCCTCGACACATCTGACTCACATGCGCCTGGTCCTGTCGCGCTCCACCGAGCAGCAAGCGGCGCTGGACCAGTATCTCGCTGAGTTGCAGGACAAGTCCTCGCCCAATTACCACAAGTGGCTCACTCCAGAGCAGTTCGGCCAGCTCTACGGCCCGGCGGATTCAGACATTGCTGCCCTGGTCGCTTGGCTGGAGTCGCACGGGTTCCAGGTTGAACCGCTCTCGCCGGGACGCACGAATATCGCTTTCAGCGGGACGGTAAGCCAGGTGGAGGAGTCGTTCCACACCACCATGCACTCCTTCCAGGCCGGCGATCAGCAGTTCTACTCGAACACCACGGACCCGCAGATTCCCGCAGCGCTCGCCTCGGTGGTGATGGGCGTCGCGCACCTCAACACCATCCGGCCCCGGCCGCATTCTCACCTCGCCGACGTGGGCCAGTTCAACCCTGATACCAAGCGGTTTGAGTCGGCCAATGCGGCGCTGGCCCAGGGGCCAAGAGCCAATCTCACCACCGGAGGGGGAACAACCTCCAACCCTTACACCCTCTGGATGGTTGCCGCGGATGCGTCCACCATCTATGACACGCCCAACACGACCCTCAATGCCAACTACACTTCGGGGACAAGTTATACCGGCGCGGGCGTCAAGATCGGCATCGGCGGAGATGCCATCATCAACGCCGCTATCGTAGCGAACTACCGGAGCTTGTGTCTCAACAATGTAACCCAACCCATCGTCAACTATTGCACCAGTTCCAGCAGTTGCTCCACCTCCCCTGGTTCCGGATATGACGCCAGCGATGCCGACGAAGCCTATCTCGATACCGAACTCTCGGGAGGCTTGGCGCCGGGCGCAACGATCTACTACTATGCTTCTCCGGACCTCGACTCGGGCATCGAGGCGGCCATAAACCAGAACGTAGTGGACATCTTCAGCCTCAGCTTCGGTGAGTGCGAGGCGGACAATGGTGCCAGTGAGAATGCACTAATTAACAAATACTGGTCACAGGCGGCGGGACAGGGCATTGCGGTGACGGTCTCATCCGGTGATAGCGGCTCGGCCGGCTGCGACTACCCCAGCACCAACAGCGGCAAAAACGTTCCCGATGCCGTCGGCGGATTGGCGGTAAGCGGCTATGCCTCCACGCCGTATAACATCGCGGTGGGCGGCACGGATTTTTATGCGCTGGAAACTCAAAGTACGTTTTCTACCTATGTGAGCACATCGCAGGGCACTTCCGCGACCTATTACAGGACGGCTCTGGGCTACATTCCGGAGTCGATCTGGAACGACTCGACATATGTCGACACCACCCTCCTAAGCGGGAATGAGACCTGGTCAGGCGCGGGGTATTCGTCCAGCGATAACAATATCGTGGCCGGCAGCGGCGGCGTGAGCAGTTGTGCTACCGGCTCAGGCGCAACTTGCGCCGGCTACAGCAAGCCCTCCTGGCAAACTGGCATGGGTGTGCCCGCAGATGGAAAGCGGGACTTGCCTGATGTCGCATTGATGTCCGGCAATGGATATGACAATGCAACATGGCTGGTGTGCACCGCTGACACATATAAAAGCGGCGGCACGACTTATACGGAGAATTGCACAAACCAGAATGGCAGTTTTTACTTCGCAGGTTTTGGCGGCACGTCCACCGCGGCGCCGGCCTTCGCCGGCATGCTGGCGCTGGTACAGCAGAAGACCACCACCCGGCTGGGGCAGGCAGCCCAGCAGTTATATACCCTCTACAATGGCAGCCATGCAAGCGCCATCTTTCACGATGTAACCGTGGGCAATAATTCCGTTCCCTGCACTAGCAGCTCTCCCAATTGCCTCCTGAACACGGCAGGATACTACTACGAGAGCGGCTACAACGCTACCGCAGGCTACGACCTGGCTAGCGGGCTGGGCAGCGTGGATGTCAAACAGTTGATGAACTACTGGAGTGCGGCAACTGGATCGGCCACGGCGACCATCAACTTTATTTCCGTCTCGCCCAATCCGGCAACCACCATTCAGAATGTTACCGTGGTTGTTTCGGTGACCGGCGGCAGTGGAACACCGACCGGGACGGTGACGCTGGCCGGCGGCAGCTATTACTCCGGGTCACAAACACTGGTGGGCGGAAGTTATACCTTCACCGTTCCCGCGGGAAGCCTGCCCATCGGGCCAGATGACATGCTGACGGTGAACTATAGCGGCGACTCGACCTATGCCACGGCGACCAATACCACAGCTATTCTGGCGATGGATGGGCTGGTCGCGTCCGTGACGGCCACTCCCTCGGCGTCCAGCATCAACTCCAACCAGACCGTGACCGTGTCGGGCACAGTGAGCTGTTCAGGAACATGCACTGGCAGCCCGACGCCGACCGGAACCGTGACTCTGACCGGCGGCGGCTATACATCGCCGGCGACGGCGCTCTCCGGCACCGGCAGCTATTCCATCCTCATCCCCTACAACTCCCTGAGCGCCGGAATTGACACGCTCACTGTGACCTACAGTGGAGACTCAATCTATTATGGGTCAGCCCATGGCACAACCTCCGTGACGGTGACCTATGTGGCTGTGCTGACGCCCACCGTGACGATAGCTCCAGCCTCGGGCAGCATAGATTCGAGCCAAACCTATAGCGTGACGATCACAGTGGCCGGCTCCGGGGCCACGCCGACCGGAACGGTATCGCTGGCCAGCGGCAGTTATACATCCGCGGCGCAGACGCTTGCAACCAGCGGCAGTTGCACAGCCGCTCTGTGCACCATCACCATCCCCTCCAACAGCCTGAGCAACGGAACCGATACGCTCACCGCAACCTATAGCGGAGACGCGAACTACGCCTCGGGCACGGGAACGGCTTCCGTAACAGTGACAACCTCTGTCTTTGCGCTCAACGCGACCTCGCCAACCGCTTCCATCGCGCCCGGAGCATCCACGACTTCGACCATTACCGTGAGTTCTGGCACGCTGTATGCGGGAACCGTCACGCTCACCTGCGCGCTGACTTCCCCAACCAGCCTGAACGATCCGCCCACCTGCTCAATCACGACTGGTTCGCCGGTGACGCTGAGTTCCGGCACCGCGAGCGGAACGGCGACTGCCACGGTCTACACAACGGCAGCTACCAGTGGGTTAGCCTATCCGAAGTTACCCGGAAGAAACTGGACCGGAGCGGGCGGCGGCGCGGTTCTGGCCTTCCTCGTCTTCCTGGGAATTCCGGCGCGGCGGCGCAGTTGGCGCTCGATGCTCGGTATTCTGATCGTGATGGTGGCGTTGGGCAGCTTGGCCGCTTGCGGTGGCAGCGGCGGTTCGACCCCTCCAGGCAATCCGGGAACCTCGGCCAGCACGTACACCTTCACGGTGACGGGAACCGGGAACCCCGCGGTCACACCTGCGCCCACTCAAACCTTCACGGTGACCGTGAACTAGCGCATTTTCACCAATAGTGAGGACATGGGTGCCCCACCCTCGCCGCGTCTTTGTTTTTGCGGCTAGGGTGGGATCGCCCGCAGCAGCCAGAGCCGATTTCCCGTCCGCGATGGAATTCGCGCCCGGTTTGCAGATAATAACCATTCGTTGGCGCACAATGAAAGCATGATTAAAGGCCACGCTTTCGGGTTGTTACTGACCACCGAGGGGGTACCCCCCACCCCCCTATACCCCCGGGGGGTATAATTTCCCAAAAAACCATACAGATTAATTCAGCAGGAAAGGAAGAGAAGTTCCGCATCATATTCAATACAAAGGGATTGATAGCGTAAATCAATAGATTGAATTTGAGTCTTTTTCCACATGAATACGACACCGCCGTACAAGATGGTAAGAAACCACCTCCGGAAAACGCCGGGAAAATCCCGAATTTTACTCGAAATTACAGGTGCTTTCAGTTTTCGGCGTTCACCAGCTCCAGCGCCGCTGTTCCTTGGTGCGGTGCAATAAAGCCCTCCGAGCGCCACGCGATGGCCAGCTTCTCGCGGTCGAGCAGTTTGCGAATCTGTGCGCGCGCGTGGTCGGCCCAGGGGCCGCTTTTGTCCAGCCGCGCGTAAGACTGCCAGTGGCGCATCGCCGCCCGCAACTCGCCCTTGCGCTCGTGGGCCAAAGCTAAGTTGTAGTGAGCGTCGGCATATCCGGGTGCCAGCGCAACCGCCCTCCGATAGGCGGTAATCGACTCATCCGGCCGCTGCAACTCGTCCAGTACGTTGCCCAGATCAAAAAACGCCAGCACATAAGCCGGATCGATCTCCGTTGCACGGCGATAAAGTTGCTCGGCACAGCCAAACTCGCGAAGATGAAAATGAATTGTACCAAGGTTGATCCAGGCCGGCGCAAAGCTGGGGTCGAGCTCCATGATCTCCTGATAAATCTTGATGGCGCGAATCTTTTCGCCGGCCTCCTCGGCCTGCACCGCCTCCAGAAACATCTCCTGCACGCCCCGCGGAGTCTCCGCCGACGGCCTGCGCAACGGCGCCGGCTCCGAACTGGCCGACGGTCTGCCCATCTGTTGTTCCGCGCGCTCGAAGTCGAAGAGCAATTGCCGGCGGATGGGGTCCACCATCGCCCCGCGGTGCCGGAAGGCCAGCCGCGTCCCGGTCCTCACCAGGCTCGCCTCCATCAGCGGATTGGCCATGCCCGCCACCGCCTTCATGGCAACAATCGAGTGCCGGATAGACGCCACCGACACATCTTCCTCCCGCAAGGCGCGCAGAATGCGCAACTGGCCCAGGTCCTGGAAGCTGTAGCTCTGTTGTTGGGGAACAATTCCCGCGCGCTCCCATCCCTGCAATTGGCGGGAGCCGATCTGCAGGATGCGCAACACGTCCTGGCGGCTATAGCTGGTCACTCTTCAGTGCTCCCCTGGGTGGTCCGGCATAGCATCGGGTTTGGAACCAGGCTCTGAACTTGGATTCTCAACCCCGCCCTCCCTGGACTCGGCGCTTGGAACAGTTACTGAGAAACCGCTCTTGAGTGAATTATGCCAAGACTTTGCGTGGATAAGCAGACGCTAATCCCTTTCGTAACAAAAAAATACGTGGATATCTTGACTGATTGGGTTCATTCCGTCCTTGTTGCAATCTGCTTGTGGATAACTGAAGGGAAATGCATCATTTCAGGTGAAATCCCCATCAAACCCGCAATTCGGGAATCGTTGCCGCGTACTTTTGGGCAATCATACCCCCGGCTACCCTGCAAGACAAAGAGTGATCAGTCTGCCCAACCAGACAGTCTGGGCAGCTTGGACTGCACACAAAGTTGTGTGGTAACGTACTTTTAACACAATGACTTAGGAGCCAGGATGCGTCCAGAGTTTGTTGCGCTTCATAATCATCCCGACGTCTCCGTTCTGATCATCGGCGGCGGCATCAACGGAATTGGCCTCTTCAACGAATTGGCATTGCAGGGAATCGACGTACTGCTGGTCGAAAAAGCTGATTTCTGCTCTGGAACCAGTTCGGCCCCGACGCGAATCATTCACGGCGGCCTTCGCTATCTGGAAAATGCGGAGTTGCGTCTGGTGCGCGAGGCGCTCCTGGAAAGGAACCGGCTACTCAAAAACGCGCCCCATTACGTCAAGCCGATGCCTACGGTAATTCCAATCTTCAATTGGATGTCGGGAATTATTCCGGGAATCCGGAATCTGTTGAATTGGCCCACCAAGCCAGGCAATCGTGGCGCGCTGCTGATCAAAACCGGTCTGACTTTGTACGACTTTCTCGCCGGTCGCAAATCTCCGCTGCCGAGACATCGTTTTCGCTCCGGGCGTGCTGCCCGCGCGCTTCGGCCTGCATTAAATCCCGGCGTAATCTGCACCGCTACTTATTACGATGCCAAGATCACCCATCCGGAACGGCTCTGCCTGGAACTGGTTCAGGACGCTGAAGCCGCGTGTCCTCAAGCGCAAGCAATGAATTACGTCCGCATGAAGAGCGCCAAGGGCAACGTCGTGGTCCTGCATGACGAAATCACCGGCGAAACATGCGAGGTGAAGCCGAAGATCGTCGTCAACGCCACGGGCCCGTGGATCGACGGCGCCAATCAAACCATCGGTCGCGCCAGCCAATTCATCGGCGGCACCAAAGGCTCACACATCGTGCTCCACCATCCTGAGCTGGTGGCGGCTACCGGCGACGACATGATTTACTTCGTCAACCGCGACGGCCGCATCTGTCTCTTCTATGTCATCGAAGGCAAGGTCTTCGCCGGTGCAACCGATATTCCTACGGACGATCCGAATGCCGTCTGCGATGAAGGCGAAGTCGATTACCTGCTTGACTCCATGAGTCAGGCCTTCCCATCTATAAAGGTGGACCGCTCGCATGTCGTCTTCCGCATCTGCGGCGTTCGTCCGCTGCCGCGCAGCAATGCGCTCACGCCTGGCCAAATCAGCCGCGATCACAGCTTCCCTGTGCTGCCCGCGGGCAACGGAATCGATTTTCCCATCTACTCGCTGGTGAGTGGAAAGTGGACCACCTACCGCGCGCTCGCCGAGCAGGTTGCCGACGAAATTCTGCGCGTGTTGGGTCGCCCGCGCCTCCGCAGTTCCGCGGATCTTCCCATCGGCGGCGGCAAGGGCTATCCCCGCCTTCCGCAAGGCACCGGCTTATCTCAGGAGCGGCTCCTGACCTTGCAAAATCGTTATGGAACCAGCGCGGATCGCGTCGCCGCGTATATGTGCGCGGGCCCGGATGCGCCGCTCGCCCATCATGCCGGTTACTCCCGCCGTGAGATCGAATTCATTGCCCTCAACGAGCGGGTTGTCCACCTGGACGATCTGATCATGCGCCGCACATTAATCGGCATCCTCGGAGAATTGACTCCGTCTTTGTTAAATGAGCTGGCGGCCATCGTCGCGCAGGTACAGCATTGGCCGAAAGAAAAGACCACGGCCGAGATCGAACGAATCGTCCAACTATTCAAGAAGGTTCACGGAGTGAACCTCGCGGCTTAGGGAATCTCTGCTTTAGGTGATGTTTTGAAAGGACGCGGCTTTACAACTTGCGGAAAAATGCAACAGGTGGAGCAAGAAGCGTCAGGGCATGACTTTACAGCTTGCGGAAATATGCAAATGGCAGAGCAAGAAGTTTCAGGGCAGGTCTTTACAACTTGCAAAAAACAAATGGCGGAGCAAGAAGCGTCAGGGCACGACTTTATAACTTGCGGAAATATGCAAATGGCGGAGCAAGAAGTTTCAGGGCACGACTTTACAACTTGCAAAAAACAAATGGCGGAGCAAGAAGTTTCAGGGCATGACTTTACAACTTGCAAAAAAACAAATGGCGGAGCAAGAAGTTTCAGGGCATGACTTTACAACTTGCAAAAAACAAATGGCGGAGCAAGAAGTTTCAGGGCATGACTTTACAACTTGCAAAAAACAAATGGCGGAGCAAGAAGTGTCAGGGCATGACTTTACAACTTGCAAAAAACAAATGGCGGAGCAAGAAGTGTCAGGGCACGACTTCAGTCGTGCCGTAAGCGCATCAAAACAATTGTCGGGCTTTAGCCCCTGAGGGATGCTTTGCATGGACTGAGCCGCATTTATGAGATGGCTTATAGTTCAAGCTGGAATTCAGTGATAACGACTTTCATTTTACCGATCGACTCCAGCAATTCGAATATGCCTTCCAGATTGTCGAATTACCGATAATCAGACTCAACGTCATTCCCGGATCGAAGGGCGTTACCCGACACGAATCCTCCTGGCATCCCATAGGGTATTGAGTCGGAATGACCTCCTATGAATTTCTGTTCTTGGAGCCTGAAATCATTCTTTGCCATCTTTCAACGATCAGGTTCTCGACTACTGCATCACCGCCCTGGTCGGGTTCCAAGCCGATATGGTCGTTGACCGCGTTGCAAAGCCGCGCAAGCAGCCCCGAGCGAGCCGCTGTGCGCGGCTCATGACGTTAGGCCTCCTGCTTGACCAGGGGGCAGTTTTATTCCCTTACTTGTGGCGGCGCGCCGCCCAGCGGGAACGCGCCACGCTGATAAATGCTCCGGCTGCTCCCACCAGCGCCAAAATCGCCGTGGGATCTTCAGGCGAATCATCGCAGCCACTTTGGGCATACAGCGGCAGCGCGATGCAAAGCACGGTCAAAACAAGCAGAACCCGATAGAAAGTCTTCATGACAAAACACTCCTGGCCTACGCCACTTAATTTTTTGGTTGTCGCAGGCTTGAATCGAAGCCTGCGACAACATTGGAAGAACCTGTAGTGCACAAGACAACATAAGCCGCAGCCGTCAACGGCGATCCCGGTGGGCTCACCCCGGATGCCATTGGTGAAACCTGAGAAACCACGCCAGCGCCGATGAACTCAGGGCCGCGTGCCGAGATTGCTGCTCCCATCAGACGTAGGCGTGGCGGGCAGGCCCGCGGCAATCGGCGTTTTCACCGGCGTGGCTGCCCCGATGAACTCGGCGACGCTGCTGCCGGCGGCGCCACTGTAGTTCGTGACCCAGACGTTGCCGGAGCCGTCGATGGCAATCCAAAAGGGGTTATACAGGCCGCCGCCGGTGTAACCATTGGAGCCGGAGATGGCAGCGCCAGAGCTGTTGAGTTCGGTAACGCTGTCGCTGCCGTTATTCGCAATCCAGGCGTTGCCGGAGCCGTCAAGGGCGATCCCGTAAGGCGCGTTCAGGCCGCCGCCGGTGTAACCGGAACCGGAGAGGGCAGTGCCGGCGTTGGAAAACTCGCTGACGCTGCTGTTTCGGTTGTTTGCGGCCCAGACGTTGCCTGAGTGGTCGATGGCGATCCCTTCGGGATAGTTCAGGCCGCCGCCGCCGTGATTGGAGCCGGAGCCAGCGCTGGTGTACTTGGAGATGCTGTTGTTAAAGAGATTTCCAATCCATGCGTTGCCGGCGCCATCGACGGCGACCCCAACGGACCCTTCCAGGCCGCCGCCGGTGTAACCGGTGGCAGAGCTAATGCTGGTGAGCTTGGTGACGTAGTAGGTGTAGGGGCAGCAGGGGCCGTTGTAATTCGCAACCCAGGCGTTGCCGGAGGCGTCAAAGGCTATCCCTTCGGGCTCGTTCAGGTCGCCGCCGGTAAAGGGCGAGCTGTTGACGGCAGCGCCGGCGCTGGTGAACTTGGTGACGCCGCTGTTGCTGAAGGGGTAAGAGCCCTCATTTGTGACCCAGGCGTTGCCTGTACCGTCAATGGCGATGAAGATGGGCGCAAACAGATTGCCGCCGGTAAAGGGCGAGCTGCCTGCGACCCCGCCGGCGCTGGTGAACTCGGAGACGCTGTTGCCGCCCGCATTCGCGACCCAAACGTTGCCGGAGGCGTCAATGGCGATCCCGTAGGGCTGGCTCAGGCCGTTACCGGTGAAACTGAGCGCGATGGTGAAGTCGTTGGGCGCGGAGGCGAGAGTGGGCTCGAACGGACCCGACGCGCCGCCAATGTCGTAGAGCGCGGTGATGTTCGCCCCCGGATTATGCGCTATATTGATGGCTGCGGTGGCCGTGTCGGTCGCAGTCGTCCCGGAGGAGCCGGCGGACTTGGCGTTACTGAATAGAGTGGAACATTGGGTAGAGCTGGAGCCGGAGGAGTTGATGCAGGCGGCCAGGATATTGGCCAGGGTGTTGATGGTTGCCTGAGGAACCGTACCGATGTTCGATCCGCTGGATGCGGGTGTGGTGGCGAGCGCCTGTCCGGTCGAGATGCTGGCCAGGTTGGCGGCATTGGCGAAAGCATTCCGCACGCCAGTCGTGGCGAGTGTAATGCCCCCGCTGGAGACGTCGGTGGCATCCATGGCCCAACCCGCCATGGCGTAGGCGGCGGCGATAGTGGAGACCTCGTTCACAAAGACGAACGGTGTCGCACTGGCGAAGTTGCCAGCGGCAGGGCAGTCACCCAGAACTGCCATCAGCCCAAT
>JBEKFS010000082.1:0-14204 GCA_050013195.1 Occallatibacter sp. | reverse complement strand
GTTGAGGAAGGCGGTGACGGGAGCGGCTTCCTTGGTTTCCTTATCGATCATCAGCGCCATGCCGATGCCGCAGTTGGGATGACAGCCGCAGGAGAGCTGGCCCCAATCGGCGGCGGGCCCGTGAATGAGGTCGGCCCAGTCGGAGAATGTGGACATAAAGGAAATGGGGAACCAGTCGCGCGTGGGCTCGCCGAAGCCCATCTGATTTTTGATGTCGTGGGCCATGTGGGAGAGGGTGTAGCGCTGAGCGAAACGGCGCTCGTCGGTGATTTCCTCGTCGCGTCCGGTGAAGCTGACCGGCTGGAAGCTGAGGAAGCTGATGGTTTTGGGGTTGTCGAGGGCGAACTGAATGATGCGGCCCACCTGCTCGTTGTTGATGCCGTTGATGATGGTGGTGACGGGTACGATTTCCACGCCGGCATCATGCAGATTGTTGATGGCCTGGAGCTTTACGTCGAAGAGGTTGCCGACTTTGCGGTGGGAGTTGGCGGCGTTGCCAATGCCGTCGAATTGGAGATAGACGTAACGCAAACCGGCGAGGGCTGCCTTGCGGCAGAATTCCTTGCTCTTGGCGAATTCAATTCCATTGGAAGCGGCCTGCACGCTGTTGTAGCCGACCTTGCGGCAATAGGCGACGGCGTCGAGGAAGTGCGGAGAAAGAGTAGGCTCGCCGCCGGAGAACTGCACGCTCATCTGGCGCTTGGGCTTGACCTGGATGGCGTTGTCGAGCATGGTCTTGATTTCTTCCCAGCCGAGTTCGTGGACGAAGCCGACCTGATTGGCGTCCATGAAGCAGGGATCGCACATCATGTTGCAGCGGTTGGTGAGGTCGATGGTGAGCACCGAGCCGCGGCCGTGGGTCATGGTGGAGGTGCCGTGGGCGCGCAGTGCCTTTTCGCCGTGCGCGCGGATGTCGCGTCCGGGGAAGCTCTCTTCGAGGTGCTTGAAGAAGGCCGCGTCGGTTGCCATGATGTCTTCAAAATGGCCGTGCTTGGGGCAGTCCTTGACCATCCAGATTTCGCCGTTGCGCTCGATGATCTGCGCCTTGATTTCGCCTACCTTCTCGTTGAGCAGCACTTCATAGGGCAGCTTGCCGTCGAGAATCTGCTTGCGGATCTCGGGCACGCATTTGGGACAGAGCGAGTCCGTGGTGCGAGGCCAGCCCAGCGGCGGCTTCTCCTTTTCATAGGACTTCTGGAGAGGCTTGTCGCTCCACTTGGGAGTGAATCCGGGGTTGGGGCTGATGCGGTTGAGGCGCTCAAAGACGGCCCACGCGCCCCTGGCCGCGTAGACGACGGCTTTCTCGGCGTACTTGACTGCTTTTGCCATGATGTTGAGGTCTCCTCTAGTGAAGTCGTCGCCTGGCGCTTACTCGCCGGCTAACCCTTGGGCGCCCATATAGATGGGGATTCCAGGGTCTTAAAATCCACTACTAGGGTAACCGGGGGGTTCGGTCAATCCAAAGGTGATACAGCGAATGGCGGAAATCTCGGCTGAATGGCAGTTTGGAGACGCCGAATGGGCAGGAGTAGAGGAACAAACGGGGCTGGCGCGCCCCTGCTTGCGGCGATCAGGGCGCGCTTGTCTTGCCTACCTGGTTGATAATCCACTGGAACAGAACCACACGTACATGTAGACGGCGGGCTATGTCGGGCAGGAATTCGTTCACGAAGTTTTCGGTGGGCGCAGAGGCCAGGCCGATGGCGTAGCGCTCGGCGCTGGCGGGCAGGTTGGTCTTCTGGCCGGGGACATAAAAATTGCCCATCTCGTCTACGATGGCGAAGCCCACGATGTCGGCGTAGTTCACCATTGGCTTGCCGTTGTCGCCCAGAGTCCACAACTCCTGAACCATGGCGTGCCGGATGCGGCGAGGAATGGAAGCGCCGGGCATGCGATGATAGTGCGGATCCTGGTGAACGAGGGATGGAATCAGGAAGGTCGAGAAGAATTCGAGGGTCGCGTCCTGCGAATAGCTGACGCCCACGTAGCGGCCAAAGCCAGTCATGCCGGGGCCGTAGGCGGAGTGCGCGTTTGCGCCCACCGCGATGGCCGAGCTTCCAAGAATCGTGACGGCGTTGAAGGGGTCAACCACATTGCGCGCCGCCAGCCAGCGCTTCTCGCTGGGCGTCATCGGCTTCACTTGCGGCCCGTTGGTGAACCGCATATACCAGTTGATCTCCTTTTTGGGAGGGCATGGTGCTGGTTGCGGAGCGGGTTGGCTGTTGGCTCCGGCTGGCGCATGACCGGTTGCCAGGGGCACGGGTTTAGCGACGTTCCCGGCCGGGCAGGGCGCGGTTGCCGGCGCAGCGGCGTGGGTGGAATTTTTTGGTTGAGGCGCTTCCGGAAGCGACAGATCGGGGTTCTCAGGCTGCACGGCCCATGCCGGAATTGCCGCAAAGAGCAAAGCGGACGCAAGCAGCGCCAGGACGGCATGACTCCTTGCCCGCACCCCAACGAACTTCCCTTGGCCGGTGCGCCGATTCCGGGTCTCGTTGCAATCGCTTTCCAAAATAACTGGCTCCGCTGACGAAATTGTAGACCGCTTTGGTATATAAAATCAGTTTGCCGCCTGATTTGATTATCGGATGCAACGGGCAAGCGCAGAACCATCCTTCCTGAGAGTCTAATGAGTCAGACGCGGATTTTCTGTGAAAAATTACAAGCAGGTTAATCAAGAGCCAATGTCACCACTGCCGGGGACGCGGCTCTCGTATTAACCATTGCGGCACCTTCGGCCTGAAGGCGATTGACGCGGTGCGATGCGCATCGCAGACTGAGAAAGAGATTGATTGCGCGAGGTGCATCCCATGAGTTCTTATTCCCCTCCGGGTTCAGCTCCCGGTCCAGCTCCCGGCCCCGGCGGAGCGGGCAGCCGCATCGAAGAGGCTATCGAACTGATTGAGATGGAGCTGCGCCACGCCGTAGCTTACGTGAACGACGCAGTGGTTCCCCAGGTTCGCAAGGAATCGATTACGGCCCTGCGCACCGTGGCCGGCAAACTGCGCGATCTGGCCGACCGCTTTGAGCAGAACGGGAGCCCGCGCCGGTGATAAAGACGCCGGTTGAGGTTCGTGGCCTCCCAGGTCTCAAAATCGAGACCTGCACCTCACGGACTAAGACCTGTCCCTTCACCCCAGCGAACAAAGATCGTTCGCCGGGGGCCCCGAGTCCGTGGGGACCCCGGACCTGGG
This sequence comes from Occallatibacter sp., assembly GCA_050013195.1. Classification (GTDB taxonomy): domain Bacteria; phylum Acidobacteriota; class Terriglobia; order Terriglobales; family Acidobacteriaceae; genus Telmatobacter. The sequence goes on along the minus strand of JBEKFS010000082.1, from coordinate 11,013 downwards.
GCACCTGGATTGCGTGGTGTATCCGGCACGGCGCCGTAGTGAGTCTTGCGTTCGCAGCCTCTTCCATACTGATATTGTCCGGCTGTGGGCATCAGCAAAATGTGACTTCGTTGCCCGCGCCGCAAGCTGCTCCTCCCCCGGCTCAGGGCCAGACGCATGGGCGCATCGAGCCCACACCAGAGTCTCTGGGCGGGATCAGCGCCGAAGACCGGAAATATATCAGAACGCACAAGCCCATCCTGACCGAGGAGGGCACCGCGAGCTGGTATACCGCGCCCTACAAGGGCCGCAAAGCCGCCAACGGCCAGGTCTTCAACGACCACGTTCTGACCGCCGCGCACCGCACGCTGCCCATGGGTTCGTTGATTGTTGTGACCAATCTCAAGACAGGCCAATCCGCCGCCATGCGCATCACGGATCGCGGCCCGTTTGTGGAGGGCCGGATTATCGATCTCACCATCGCCTCGGCAAAGGCCACGGGCGTTTATGTGCCCGGTACGGCCCGCGTCCGTGTGGACGTTTACCGCACTCCCAAGCCCATTAACTCCGGCGGCCGCTGGTGCGTACAGATCGGCGCCTTCGAGAGCGAGCGCAAGGCGAAAAAACTGAAGGCGCAGCTTGAGCGCAAGTACCCCGGCTCCAGCGTGATCGAGTTCTCCGGCGAAAACAGCTACTGGGTGCGCATCCGGCCAGAGGGAGACGACCGCAAGCAGGCCGAGCGCATTGCCCGCCAGCTACGCCCCGCCGAGGGCGAGGCATTTCTCACGCGGCTGGACTGAGGCATGAAACCACATTTTTGAATTATTTTTTGGATTCGCGAAAAAGTCTCGAATCAGGCGCCAGGATTCCACCATCTCTAGTTAGATGGGCGGATGCGCTGAGATGGCTTTCCCAATCGGGTTCGATTCCCAAATGCCATTTCGTCCGCGGCAAATAATTCCCACAAGTGAAATTGAAATGGAGATTGAAATGACAGACTCGCAAACGATCCATAAACAGAACTATCTGGCGATTGTCATTGCGGCAATTGCATGTTTTTTATTTGAAGCTGCCTGGTATTCAATTTTTATCCAGGGCTGGCTGAACGGCATCGGGCGCACAATGCAGGATCTTTCGAGCACTGGCGTCAATCCTGCCTTTCAATACGCCGTGGCTTTGGCGGGAGGGTTTGTCATTGCCTTCGGCATCTCCTGCCTTACTCAGCAGACTGGAGAACAGACGGCATTGCGCGGCATCATGGTGGCGGCGATGCTGTGGTTCTGTTTCGTGCTTCCCGTCTTTTGCACCAACTACGTCTTTGAGGTTCGTCCCCTGAGCCTGCTGGGCATCAACGCCGGCTTCTGGCTGCTGGGCATGATCCTGATGGGCGCAATTGTCGGCGCGTGGAAGAAGAAGTAGACGTCCATATCCGCCGGCCGTCTACTCCGGCGGCGGATAGAAGGGCAGCTTGTCGTTCTTCCTGTTGGCGCGGCGGATGGTCACGTCATCGATCAGCAGCGCCGGAGCCAGCACCGTCTGCGGCACCTCGCCGAAGTAGTTGGCGACCCACAGTTGCTTGCCCGCGGCTATCACGCTGGAGCGCAGCGCGCGGTTGTCCAGGTCGCTCAGCTCTGCGCCGCGCACCAGTTCCCGCTTGCCATCCGGAGTGACGCGATAGAGCAGCCGCGGCACCAGCCTCCCGCCCAGGGTGGCCACATAATAGACATTCTTCAGGCCGCGATCCTTGGCCAGCTCCAGCAGTTTGCTGTTCAACTCTTCGTCCGTCACGCCGTCCTTCGCCGTCACTTGAAGCACGCCGATGGCAGGCCTCGGTGGCGCGGCGAGTCCGGCGCGTCCATGGCCGTTCGATTGCGGAAAGTCGCGCACCGGCTCGCGTCCGATCAGGTAATTTTCCAGTTTGCCGGCGACGACCACCTTGACGGCCTGAGCCGGAACGCCCTCGTCGTCCACGTCGTATGCGCCCACGAGCCCCTTGCCGTTGTAGCTCTTCAGGCCGGGATCATCGACTACGTCAATAAACTCCGGCAACACGCGCGCATGGTAGCTGGACGCAAACGGTCCGTTAGTGCGCGCTTCGGTGCCCAGCCTGGGCCGCGTCGCCGTCACCCCGCTCGCCACCAGGGTGAGCATCGTATCAGCGCCGGCATCGGCACTCATCAGTAACGGTCCGTGATACTCCTCCTCCACCAGCGGAGCCTTGCGCAGATCGGTAAGCGAGGCGATCAGCGCGACCGCCTTTTTCTCGAAGGCCTCCGGCGCATCCAGATCCTTGAGCGAAGTTCCAGTGGTCGCATAAGAGCGGTCCAGCCTCATGCCGTCGGCCGCCTGCGTACCCACCCCGAAAGATTCCTGGTAGCCGGCTGCCGATTTGCGCACTATGGTTCCCTCGCTCGTAACCAGCCAGGTGGTCGTTACCCGAGCGGAAAAACTTGCGTTGGAGTACTGCACGTCGCGCTGGCCGGTCTTGACTATGGCATCGGTGCGGTAGAGCCCGCTATCCCGCGCAACGCGCTCTGCCCACGCTTGTTCGTCCACCTTCAACTTGAGCGGCTCGGCCAGTGAGATGACCGGCGTCTCCCGACTGAAGTCGTCGGCCTGCGGAGGCGTCTCCACTTGTTTTAATTGGGACTGCTTCTGCGCGTAGGCATCGAGAGCGTTCTTGTACGCCTGATCGGTGGCCATCCACAACGCCGACCGCAACGCAATCGGGTCATTGTCCAGAGCCGTCAACTGAACCGCTCCGTCGCCACGGCCACCGGAGCTGTCGGTTTTGTAGTCGCCTACCCGCACCGTGACTCGCGCCCTGCGCAATTGGAAGTGCAGAGAGCCTTCGCCGGCTCCAAACTGCGCCTTGGTCTCGAAGCTGTCGATCTCTTCGATGCGGTACTGGATGAAGAACGGCTTTTGAAAATCCTTCAACTGCAACTGGCTCTTGCTGCGGTCCAGCTCAGTGAGCATGGCCTTCAGCACGGGGTCTTTTTCGGCGTCGGCACGAGTGGGCTGCGGCAGCTTTTGTCCGGCCGCGATAAGACAGGCGGCGCCGAGGATGGCCGCAAGAAATCCAGCTTCGGCAAATTGTGCAACAGAACGAATCGATTTCATTGCGCCTCCTTCTTTGCGGGTGCATCTGTTTCCGCTCCTGGAATCGGCAGAATCGGCGGTCGGGCTGTGTTTTGCGCCTGCTTCTGCGTCTCCATTTCGCTGACCAGCATGGCCGGGGCCACCGCGCTGACTGGAATCGTGCCCGACTCCGCGCCGCACTCGCCGTTGAAGACCTCGCTCTTGTCGCCGGTGACCAGAATGCGCTTCATGGCGGCCAGCGGCGTGCCCACTATGCTGACGCCGCGAACCAATTCATCGGGCCGGCCGTCCACATACACGCGCCAAACCACCAGAGGAATGATTTCAAATGCCTGTGGCGAGCGGCGCTGGGTGACAGCGAAGCCGGAAGAGATGTCCTCAAAATAGAGACCGTAGGTCTTGCCCTGCTTCTTCGCTTCCTCGATCAACTGCTTGCGTAGCTTGGCTTCGGACACGCTCCTGGTCGAGGTCACAATCAGGTTGCCTTGCCGGCCGGTAGGAACATGCCCTGTCGAGGCACGCCCGTGACCGTTGGAGTTGGCAAAGCTGGCAATGGGCAGGCGCGACATAAGAAAAGTCTTCAGTACGCCGTTCTCAATCAGGGAGACACGTTGCGCCTTCTGGCCCTCGTCGTCATATTGGTAGTTGCCGCTGAGCCAGGTCTTGCCGAAGGTGGTCAGTGTCGGATCGTCGGCCACAGACAGGAACGCGGGCAGCACCTCCTTGCCCACTTCCTTGGTAAATGTCTGGCCCTCGTCATCGCCGCGCTGGCGCTGACCCTCCAGCCGGTGTCCCAGCACCTCGTGGAAGAAGACCGCCGCGGCCCGGCCGGAGAGTATCGCCGGCCCGTCAAACGGTTCGGTCACCGGCGCCTTGCGCAATGCCTCCAGGCTGTTGCCGAGAGCGCGCACTGCCTTTTCCATCACCGCCTGTGTGGGCAGGCCCTCCGCCGTCTCGGCCTCGAAGGTCTGCATGCGGAAGAGGTCCATTCCATCGTCGGCGCGGGTCATGGCAAGCACTAACACCCTTGCCTGCACATGCGGCGTCAACACGCGCGAACCTTCCGAGGAGACAAAATAGTCGGTCTCATTCTGCACGGCGAGCATCACCACATTCTGATTCACGTTTGGGAATTCGCGGAAGATCCGCGAGAGCGCCCGAATACGCTGCTCCCAGGCCATGCGGTCAATCTTTACAGGCGGCGCGGGCTTTCCGAGGTAGACCTGCGGCGTCTCCTGGCTGAAATCCGGCGAAGAGTCTTCTTCCCTGGCGCGTACTTCGGCCTCGGTCTTTACCTGCAGATAGTTCTCCAGCGCTTTTCCGTAGCCGGCGTTGGTGGCCATCCACAGCGACCGCGCCAGCGCCTCCCGGTCGTCCGTCAGCGGCAGCGTGGCGCTGTTGACCGCCGAACTGCGATGTGCGCCGTGCGTGTTGTCCAGTTTGGGCTCGCCCAGCCGCACCTGCACGTCGGCTACACGCACGTGATTGGATATGCTGCTGACCAGCGCGCCATACTGCGCTTGAATCATCTCACCCGTCGCGTCGCTCACCGAGTAACTCAGGAAGTAGGGCGGCAACTGCTTTGCGTCGCTCTGCTTGCCCAGCGAGGTAAAGGCGCGATTGAGTTCGGTGGTCATCGCGTCCAGCAGCACTGAGGCCCCCGTGGACGGGTCTTGATTCGCGGGGTGTAGAGGCGGCGCGGCCTGCTGCTGCGCTCCGGCGGCTATGGGCAAGGCCAACGCCAATACGGCAAAAACCGCGCGGATACCGGCTCTATTGGCCGTTCGCGTTACAAAGGCAAAAATTAACTTTCTCATAGGCTAAAAATCCCTGTAAAACATCTTCAAGGGAATTGTCTCAGAGTAAGCTACTCAAGAGGAAACTTACCATGATGTTTGTGCGCCGAACGCTGCCAATGCTTTGCCTTGTCTTGCTGCTCACCGGCCTCACTGAGCGCCTTTGCTCCGGCCAGCCCGCGCCGGCACAGACTGCGTCGGCTTCCACAGCTGCGCCGGCACAACCCGCCAGCACACAGGCATACTCTCTGCCGCCCGACAAACTGGCCAAAGCCATTACCCTCAGCCACATCTCCCTTGCCCTGGAGATTGTGGGCTCACTCTGGGGACTGGCCTTCCTCTGGCTGCTGCTTTCTCTTCGCTGGGCCGCGGGACTGGCTGCCTGGACTGAGCGCCTGCTGCACCGCCGCTTGCTGCAAGGGCTGCTCTTCTTCGCCGTCTATTTGGTCATCGGCGCACTGGCAGACCTGCCACTGGATGTTATCGGCCATGCGGTCAGCCGCCATTACGGAATCAGCGTCCAGAGCTGGTTCAGCTGGCTCGGCGATCTGGCTAAAGCCATGGGCCTCTCGCTGCTCTTTGGAACACCTGTGCTGTTGCTCTTCAACTGGCTTGTACGCCGTTCTCCACGCCGCTACTGGATTTGGATGTGGCTGGTTACGCTGCCGCTCATTGTGCTCTCCATCTTTGCGTCTCCGCTGCTTGACCCCATCTTCAACAAGTTCGAGCCGCTTGCAAAGAATCATTCCGCCCTGGTGGCCAGGTTGGAAACCGTAGTCGCCCGCACCGGAACCAGGATTCCGCCCGAGCGCATGTTTCTGATGAAGGCCAGCGCCAAAAGCAATGGCCTCAACGCATACGTCACCGGCATTGGAGCCACCAAGCGCATCGTCGTTTGGGACACTACCGCTGGCCGCATCCCCGACGACGAAGTTCTCTTCATCTTCGGCCACGAGAGCGGCCACTACGTCCTCAACCACATTCCCAAGAAACTTGCCGGATTACTTGCCGGGGCGTTCTTTGTGTTATGGGCCAGCGCGGGATTTGCCGGCTGGCTGGCACGCCGCTACAGCGACAGATGGCAGTTGGCGCCGGCCGATGGATCATCTCCGCTCGCCAGCCGCCAGGGTTTTCTGGTGCTGCTCTTCGCGCTTTCGGTGGCAGGTATCATTCTTCAACCCGCAAGCAGCACCTTCAGCCGCTACTTCGAGCATGAAGCCGACGTTTATGGACAAGAGGCCATCCACGGCCTGGTCGCCGATCCGCAGAAAACCGCTGTCTCCGCCTTCAACCACTTAGGCGAAGCCTGGCTGGAAGACCCCAATCCCAGCCGCTTCGTCGAGTTCTGGACCTACAGCCACCCCAGCGTGCAGAGCCGCGCCAACTTTGCGGCACACTATGACCCGTGGGCTAATGGAGGGCATGGCAGGTTCTTTGACAAGTAGCGGACAATAAGGCGGACAGACAATTTCCGCGGCTATTCCGCTGTTGTGGGATCAATCTCCGAGCGAATGCGCGAGATCCGGTTGGCCGGGAAACCGCCCCGGCGGGCATGTTCCCGCACTGTCTCTTCATCCGGCGCAATGTATACGCAGTAAATTTTATCGTCTGTGACGTAACTGTGAACCCACTGAATTTGTGGGCCAATCTCTCTGATAACACCGCAGGATGTCTGTGATACCGCCTTCAATTGCTCCGGCGACAATTTACCTACTTCGGGAATTTCTCTCTCGATAACGAACTTCGGCATGAGGAAGACCTCCTTAGTCTTTGCGCCAAGTAAAAGAATCATATCGCAATTTGGAGTGTTTCTGGGCGATTTGTGGCCGAGCACTGGAAACCAATGTGCCTTAACCAACAAATCTGTGCAGGAATGCAACTCTGCCTATTCCCAGCCTTTACAATCTTTCCATGCAATTTTTATCGCTTTCCCGCCGCCGCACAGATGCATTTCCGCCTGAAGCCTTCACCCCGGAGCTGATGGCTCGCGAGACGCAACGTGTGAAGGAACTCTACGCCGCCGGCTTGCTCCGCCAAATCTGGCGACGCGGCGACATGCCCGGTGCGGCCATTCTCTGGGAAGCGGCCAGCGAAGCCGAGGTACGCGCAGCCCTCGACAGCCTGCCTATCGCGCAGGCCGGAATGTTGGAAATCCTGGTGGTTGCCCCGCTTGCGCCCTATCCCGGCTTCGGCTCCGCGTGAAGAACAAAGCGGGCTTCTGACCCCTGTTTTCCATCAACACCCCTCAAGTCGTACACTGGGGTTTCGCTTTTGGAGGAGCAGAACTGCATGGCCTATCCCGCAAATTACCGTTACACCCGCGAGCACGAGTGGATTGAGCTCACGGGCTCCATCGGCGCCATCGGCATCACCGATTACGCACAGAACTCCCTCGGCGACATTGTCTACGTGGACCTGCCCAAGGTAGGCGACGCGGTCACTGCCGGCGCTACTTTCGGCTCGGTGGAAAGCGTCAAGGCGGTCAGCGACCTCTACTCGCCCGTCACCGGCTCGGTCACCGCTATCAATGAAGAACTGAAAGACGCGCCCGACAAGATCAACGAGAAGCCTCACGAAACCTGGATCATCAAGGTCAATCTGGCCAATCCCGCTGAGTTCAATGCCCTGCTCGACGCCGCCGCCTACGAGGCCTTCATCGCGGAAGAAAGCTAGATAGGGACTAGGGACTGAGGGACTAGGGACTAGGAAATGATGTGCAAGGAGTAGACAGTGGGCGAATCTTTCAGGAATCTCGCCGTTTGGCAGCGATCCATTGAATTGACGCTGGCTGTCTATAAACTCACCTCCACTTTCCCAGATTCTGAGCGATTTGGGCTCACGAATCAGCTTCGTAGAGCAGCCGTGTCAGTTGCCAGCAACATTGCAGAAGGGCATGGCCGCTCAACCAAAGGAGAGTATCTTCAATTTTTAGGTCATGCTCGAGGTTCCAATTCCGAGGTGGAGACACAGATCGTCATTTCAAAAGCGTTGGGCTTTGGCTCGAAGGAAATGCTCCAAACGTCAGAAGACTTATGCAATGAGGTAGGCCGCATGCTAGGCGCGATGATGAAGACACTACGATCCAAGTCGCCTAGTCCCTAGTCCCTAAGTCCCTAGTCCCTTATCACAAACTCCATTAAAGATCGGATTTCCATGCGCTACTTGCCCAATTCTCCCGCCGAACGTGAAAAGATGCTGGCTGCTATCGGCGCGGCCTCCATTGACGAATTATTTGCCGGCCTACCCGCCAGTCACCGCCTTAATCGCGACCTGGATGTGCCTCGCGCACACGCCGAAAGCGAAATCATCGACTACTTTCGCGCTGCCGGCCGGAAGAATTCAACCGGCTACGCAAGCTTTCTCGGCGCCGGAGCTTATCGCCACTACCGCCCTGTCATCATCGACTCACTGATCCAGCGCGGCGAGTTTCTGACGAGTTACACGCCCTATCAGGCGGAGATAAGTCAAGGCACGCTGCAAGCTATCTTCGAATTTCAGACGATGATCGCTGAACTGACCGGCATGGACGTGGCCAACGCCAGCATGTATGACGGGTCAACTGGAGCGGCCGAGGCGGTGATGATGGCCGTTCGCGCTACCGGCCGCCACAAGGCCGTCGTTGCCGCGACCGTTCATCCCGAGTACCGCGAGGTGCTGGACACCTATACAAAGCATCAGGGCCTGCCCTCGACTCTTGCCGGCTACGACCACAAGACGGGGCGCATCGATCTGGCCGCGCTCGAAGCCAGCGTCACGGATGAAACGGCGGCCATCCTGGTGCAAAGTCCCAACTTCTTCGGCGTCATCGAGGATATTCCGGCCATCGCAGCCATCGCCCACGCCAAGGGCGCACTGCTCATTGTCTCCATCGCCGAGGCGATTTCGCTGGGCGTCGTGCGTCCTCCGATCGAGGCGGATATCGTCAGCATGGAGGCGCAATCCTTTGGCGTTGCGCTCAGCTACGGCGGCCCGTTCTGCGGCGTTCTCGCGGCCAAAGAACAGTTCGTTCGCCAGATGCCTGGGCGCCTCGTCGGCCAAACCGTCGATAGCACCGGTTATCGCGGATTCGTCCTGACGCTCTCTACTCGCGAGCAGCACATACGACGCGAGAAAGCGACTTCTAACATTTGCACGAATCAAGCATTAGTCGCACTGATGGCAACTATCTTCCTTTCGGTTTACGGAAAGGAAGGAATTCGCGAGTTAGCCGAGCATAACCTGGCGAAAGCGAGTTATGCGGCCAAGACTCTCTCCGCTCAACCCGGAGCGAAGCTGCTGTTTACCGGCGCGCCGCGCTTCCACGAGTTTGTTTTGCAGACCGAAGAGTCTCCGGCAGAATGGAGCCAGCGGCTACTCGACAATCAGATCGTCGGCGGCATTGAACTGAGTCGTTGGTATCCTGAGTTGCGCAATTGCACGCTCTGGTGCGCGACCGAGATTATAACCCGCGCGCAAATTGACGCAGCGGCTAAAGCTCTGTCTGCCAGGCCGGTGAAGGCATAGGCCAGGTTGTCGAGGTTGTCTGGTTTGCATTTGCGAATGGAGACGTACAGATGTTTGAGCGCTTCAAAGCCGCGATGATCAACAGGCAACACAAGAAATGGGAAAAGAAGCGGAGGCGAGGCAAGCGATCATATATTTTTCGCAGGGGAGTGCTGAGGTGGGGCAGCATTGTGTTTGTCTTGACCACTTTCACCAATGCTCTTACTTGCCACGGGAAGATGGATTGGTGGCTTGAGCTTAGCTTGTTGATAGCCTGTCCTTTCGCCGGATATCTTTGGGCGTGGGGCACGTGGAATATAAACGAAAGGCGCTATTCAGGCGCGATGAAGCAAAAGGATTCGATCAAAGAAAAGCAGCCTGAATAGGATCAAAGAGTTTGTAGCGAGGCAAAAATGGCAGTATCTGAGGTTTCACGCATCAACGGAAAAGTTCGTCCACATCCGACGCAAAATGAGGCTCTGCTCTTCGAGAAGTCCTCGCCGGGCAAGCGCGCCTACATGCTGCCTCCGCTCGATGTGCCCGCAGTGGATGCCGCGGCACTGCTGGGCGCGGCGCATCGGACCATCCCCGGAGAGTTGCCTGAACTGAGCGAGATTGAAATCATTCGCCATTTTACGCGGCTCTCAACCTGGAACTACGCCATCGATCTGGGAATGTATCCGCTGGGTTCCTGCACCATGAAGTACAACCCGAGAGTGAATGAGCTGGTGGCTCGCATTGAAGGTCTCGCTGAGGCGCATCCTTACCGGCCAGACTCGCTGGCGCAAGGAACTCTCGAAGTGATTGATTTGCTGCAGCGCTGCCTGATCGAAATCACCGGCATGGACGCCATCACCTTGCAGCCTGCGGCGGGCGCGCATGGCGAGTTCACGGGAATTCTGCTGGTTCGCGGATGGCACGAAAGCCAAGGGAACCCGCGCAAAAAGATTCTTATCCCCGACTCGGCCCACGGCACCAACCCGGCCACAGCGGCCATCTGCGGTTACACGGTGGAGAATCTTAAGTCTAACGCCGAGGGCGGAATTGACTTAGAGGCACTTACTCGCCAAGTTGACTCGGAGACCGCTGCGTTGATGCTGACTAATCCTTCAACGATTGGAGTTTTCGAGAGCCAGATTGCGAAGATTGCCGAGATTCTGCACGCCAAAGGAGCGCTGCTTTATATGGACGGCGCCAACATGAATGCGCTGGTGGGCAAGGCGCGGCCCGGCGAGTTTGGCGTGGACGTGATGCACCTGAACCTGCACAAAACTTTTTCGACGCCCCACGGCGGCGGCGGTCCCGGCTCCGGTCCGGTGGCCTGTAAAAAGTTTCTTGAGCCGTTTCTTCCCATCCCGGTGCTCGTCCAAAACAAGGATGGTGCGAAGTACTGGAACTATGATCGGCCGCAATCGGTGGGCCGGGTTCGCGCCTTCTTCGGCAATGTGGGAGTGATGATTCGCGCACTGGCTTACATATTGGCCAACGGGCCTGATGGGCTAAGGCAGACCACCGAAGACGCTGTGCTTAATGCCAACTATATCCGCGCCAAGCTCCAGGACGTTTTTGAGCTGCCATACAAGACTGCGTCGATGCACGAGGTGGTCTTCAGCGACAAGCTGCAGGCGGCCAAGGGAGTGAAGACCGGCGACAT
>JBEKFS010000081.1:0-14811 GCA_050013195.1 Occallatibacter sp. | reverse complement strand
GCCCTTGATGAGCAAGCTCGCGCGATGGAGGTGCAGCGCTCGGGGGCTTACTCCAAGGTAGAAACCCTCGTGGAGAATATGCAGAAGTCGATTCCCGCATCGCTCGACGCGCTGAAGAATGAAACCGCGCAGTTAATCACGGCGTTGCGGGCTCCCAAAACGCGCGGCAACTGGGGCGAACTGCAACTGAAGCGTTGCGTGGAATACGCCGGAATGGTGCAGTACTGTTCGTTTTCCGAGCAGGTGACCGCTCGCGACGAGGACGACAAGATGCTGCGCCCGGACATGACCATTCAACTGCCCAATGGCCGCGAGATCGTTGTCGATGCCAAGACTCCGTTGGATGCTTTTCTGGATGCAAGCGGCTCACCGGATGCGGCCACGCAGACGCTTCGTTTTGCCGCCCACGCGCAGCGCGTCAAGGCGCACCTGAAGGAGTTGTCGGGCAAGGCTTACTGGAAGCAATTCGAGAAGGCTCCCGATTTTGTGGTTTGCTTCCTGCCCAGTGAAGCGCTCTTCAGCGCGGCGTTGGAGGCCGACCCGTCGTTGATTGAGTTCAGCGCGCAGAACCATGTGGTGATGGCGACTCCGACGACTTTGATAGCCCTGCTCCGGGCCGTCGAGTTCGGTTGGCAGCAATCGGAGATCACCAAGAACGCAAAAGCGATCCACGAGATGGGCCGCAAGATTTACGAGAAGCTGGTGGTCGCGCAAGGGCACGTGACCAAGCTGGGCAACGCGCTCAGTAGCAGCGTCGATTATTACAACAAATTTCTCGGTACCATCGAGGGCAAGGGCGGAGTCTTTTCCTACGGCAGGCAGTTAGGCGAGCTGGCCCACTCCGACGGCGAGTTAGCCGAGATCGTGAGATTGCAACCTGATGTGCGTGAGATGGAGTCGCAGGAGTGGTCGCAGCCACTGCTGTCCATTGCCGCCAGCGATGACGAGTCCAGCGCGCCGGAGGACTAGCTCAACTCCGCAAACGCCGCTCGCATCCGCTTCCAGGTCGTTTCCAGCTCTTCGGGCAGGATGCGGGTTTCGGCCACCGTGGTCATGAAGTTGGTGTCGCCGGACCAGCGGGGCAGAGCGTGCAAATGCAGGTGGCCCTGGACGCCGGCGCCGGCGGCCCGGCCCAGGTTCAATCCGAAATTGAAGCCCTGCGGATGGTAGAGCTTCTCCAGCGCCTGCTCGGCGCGCTGCGCCAGGTCGATCAGTTCATGGGCGGTAGCGGCGGGCAGGTCAGTCAGGCGGTCCAGATGGGCGTAGGGCATCACCATCACGTGGCCGGAGGTGTAGGGGAAGGCGTTCAGGCAGATAAAGCAGTGCTGGCCTCTCAAGACGAGGCCGCCGGCGGATTCGGCGTCATCCCGGCTCATTCCCTTGGCGATGGCGTAGTCGATGGAGGCGATCAGGTTGCAGAAGACGCAGCGATGGTCGCCGGGCCATGCCGCCAGGCTCGGGGGAACGCCGGGGCGGGCAGCGCTGTCGGCCGCGGTGATGTAGGCAAAACGCCAGGGAGTCCAGAGAATGTCCATGGGTTGGGTCCTGTCTGCATCAGTATAGAAGGTTGTTGCGCGGGAAGGGTTGCGGGGTGAGGCTTCGTGGATTTCCCGATCTCTCAATAAATTTATGGCCCAGGCTCTCATCGTCCAGGAAAATATGCGTGACATTTGGAAAACCGTACTATGCTGATCTGTGTCCGTTTGGACCCGGTTTCTATTCCAACCAGGAAGGTGCATGATGCCACAAGTATTAAATGCGACAGATCCTGCGGTTAGTTCCTATTTGGAACTCCGAAAAGCGGTTGGTTGGGTAGCCCTCGGACTCCCATTCGCGCTCATCATCCCCTGGTTGATTCTGGGAAACCATACGCTCCCCACGTCAATCAGCGGATACTACTACACCGGAATGCGAAACCTTTTTGAAGGCTGTCTATGCGCTATTGCTCTGTTTAACCTGTGTTGCCGGGGTTACGACTGGAAGGATGAGGCAGCCGGAGCCTTTTCCGCCGTATGCGCGCTGGGCGTGGCATTTTGTCCCACAACGCCCGATTCCGTTGTGCCAACGCCGTGCCAGCAACATGTTGGCACCACGCATTTGATCTTTGCGTCGCTCCTCTTTATTACCCTTGCGTATTTCTGCCTTGTGCTGTTTAGGACGACTGCGGCAGACAGAGTGGTGACCCGAAGGAAGCGTCAGCGGAATACGTTTTACTTGGTCTGCGGATGGGCGATCCTCGTTTCGATTGGCCTGATTACCCTATGCAAACTGCTTGGACAAACGTATTTGATTGGGCGCCTGGGCGCCATGTTTTGCTTCGAGACGACAGCTCTGTTTGCATTCGGAATCGCGTGGCTGGTGAAGGGAGAGACGATTCTCAAAGATGAGATACCGACGGCAGTTGGCCGACCCTGACCCTGACCTGGTCGGTCGACCGCGCACTACCGGAAGATGGTTGCATTGACGGGGCTATGCGGCGGTTGCTACACTGGTGAGCGTAGCTTCCTGCGCGGATTCCAGCAGCGAGTTGCGGCCGCCCTCCAGACAGCCGCCGCCTGCCGGGTGTTTCCCTAGGAGACCAGTCGTTTTAGCGCCAGCCTGACCGGCGGGAAGGACTGATCCTTGTGAAAGCACTACGGATACAGGCGCGTGGTTGTGCGCGTGGAGATGGCCTCCGGCATCCCTCAAAGCATTAGCTGCAGAGGGACCACCTCCCAGCGGCAGGCAAGTTTGAGTCGCGGGAGTAAGGAATCCCGGAGCTGGCAGTAATGGCAAACGTCGTCAATCCCGAACCCGAGAGCATAACCCTGAACACTGAATTGGAAAGCCCAATCCTAGAGCCTGCGACGGAGCAAGTGCAGCCGTCGCCTGAATCCACGTCCAACCCCGAACCCCCAAAAGCAATTGAAATTTCAGCGCTGGACGCCGATGCCCCTTCCGAGCCTGCCCCTGTAGCTCCTGTAGCCGAGGTGACGCCAGTGGCGGAAGCCACCGTGGAAGCCGCGCCTGCAGTCGAAGTTGCAACGGATGTTCCCGCGCCACCCGAGATTGTTGCGGAAGCCGAACCTGCAGCCAAAGTTGCAACGGAAGCTCCCGCGCCACCCGAGCCGGCTGCCGCGGCGCCGGCGCCCGTCAAGGCCGCCGCGCACGCAGAGCATGGACAGCCAGAGCACAGTCTGGAACACATGGACGACTTTTCCGCCGCCCTGGAGGCCTTTGAACGCGAGCAGGCCGCGGAGGCCGCCGCCGTTGAAGCCTATGGTGACAAGATTGTCTCCGGCACGGTAGTCAAGCAGACGGACAAGCATCTGGTCATCGATGTGGGCCTGAAGTCAGAGGGGTTGGTGCCGCTCGAACAGGTTCTGGATCACGCGGGAGTCGTGAAGTTCCAACCCGGCGACGTGATTGACGTGGTGATTGAGCGCGAGGAGCCGGAGGGCGGCTACCTGGCCAGCTACGAGCGGGCGCAGCGCTTGCGCATCTGGGACACGATCGAGAAGGCCGCCGCCGATAAGACCCCGATCATGGGTACGGTGGTGAGCCGCGTCAAGGGCGGCGTGACTGTGGACATCGGGCTGAAGGCGTTTTTGCCCGGCTCGCAGCTTGAAATTCGTCCCGTTCGCAATCTAGACGGCTATCTCGGCCAGCAAATTGAAGTCCGGGTCATCAAGCTGAACAAGAAGCGCGGCAATGTGGTTGTGAGCCGCAAGGAAATTCTGGAAGAAGAGCAGAACGCCAAGCGCTCCACCACACTGGAGCAGTTGGGCGAAGGCGCGGTGCTGACCGGCACGGTGAAGAATCTCACCGACTACGGCGCATTCGTTGACCTGGGCGGCATCGACGGCCTGCTGCACATCACGGACATGAGCTGGGGCCGCCTCACGCACCCCCGCGACCTGGTGAATGTGGGCGACGAAATTCAGGTCAAGGTGCTCAAGTTCGATAAGGACAAGCAGCGGGTTTCGCTGGGCTTCAAGCAGTTGACGCCCGACCCGTGGCTCGACGCAACCGAGCGCTACCCCGTCGGCGCGCGCGTTCATGGGCGCGTGCTTTCGGTCACCGACTACGGCGCGTTTGTCGAGCTGGAGCAGGGCATCGAAGGCCTGGTTCACCTCTCGGAGATGACCTGGTCCAAGCGCCTCAAGCATCCATCGAAGCTGGTCAAGCCGGCCGACGAAGTCGATACCGTGGTGCTGAGCGTGAATCCGGCGGATCGCCGCATCTCGCTGGGCATGAAGCAGCTGATGGAAAATCCCTGGGAGAATCTGACGGAGAAGTATCCCGCCGGCACAATCGTCGAGGGCCGGGTGCGCAACCTGACCGACTTCGGCGCCTTCATCGAGATTGAGGACGGAATCGACGGACTGGTGCACGTTAGCAACCTGAGCTGGACCAAGCGCGTCAAACACCCCTCTGAAATCGTAAAGAAGGGCGAAAAAGTGAAGGCTGTCGTGCTGGGCGTCGAGCCGCAGAATCGCCGCCTCTCGCTGGGCATCAAGCAACTGCAGCCTGACGTCTGGGAGAGCTTCTTTGCTACCCATCGCGTCGGCGACCAGGTTCACGGCAAGGTGCTCAGGACGGCGCAGTTCGGCGCGTTTGTCGAGATCGCGGAGGGCGTGGAGGGATTGTGCCACATCTCCGAGGCCGGCGAAGACGCAGCTTCCAAGCTGGAAACCGGCCTGGAGCACGAGTTCAGGATCATCAAAATCAACGTGGAAGAGAAGAAGGTGGGCCTGAGCCTGCGCGCAGCGGGCCACGAGGCCAGCCGCACCCAGGTGGAGAGCTACAAGAAGGAGAGCCACAAGGCTCCCGTCTCCAGCTCCACCACCACCCTTGGAGACCTCATCAACCTGCGGAAGAGCGAGAAGAGCGAAAAGGGCGAGTAATAAGGCGCTTTTCCCGTGCTAACAAGCAACGGCCATCCTTCGGGGTGGCCGTTGTGCGTATAGGGTCAGCAAATAAATATTCTTGTCACATAGATACGTGATGACAAACATAGTATTCGAAGAGAGGCGGGACTAAAAAGGTCAATAGTTTCTGTAGGATACGAGAAGGCGTTGGCTATAATTACGTTTTTTCATTAAGTCAGAGCGCTGCTAGAGGCATTCCAGGGGCTTGGTATGTCCTGGTACGTGAGTGTACTTGTCTGAGTAGTGCAGGAGAGATAAGGCTATGAACAGAAAGCTTTTCGGATTGATTCTTGTTATGGGCTTGATGCTGCCTGTTACCGCCAGGGCTTTTCCTGGGGGCACTTCGCTGGCTTCCCCCGCATGGGAGTTCACCTCTAAAGGTGGTACCAATAGCGGCGGCTCTACGTACGGCTATACCTTGGGTGAAGTCTTCACGCCGACGCAGAATATCACCGTTGACTACCTGGGCTATTTCTACGACACGATTACTGGAATGTCCGATTCCCACCCGGTAATCCTGTACGATGCGAGCGGAAATCCGCTGGCTTCTACGATCATTACGAATGCATCGTTGCCGGATTTGTCAGATCATTTCAAGTTCAACTACATCACGCCAATCACGCTGATTGCGGGCGATACTTACGTAATCGACAGCGCCAGCGGCGAGGACGATCCCTGGGCTTGGAATGATTCAGGTTTCACGGTGAACGCGCCCATCACGTTGGTGGGCGGTTATTGGGTCGGTAATGATGGGACGAGCGCGGCCTTCACCGGCACTACCGCGAATGACACCGTGTCCGATGGTTATTGGGGAGCGGACTTCGGCTACGAAGAGCCGCCGGCGACGACGCCGGAGCCATCCAGCTTCCTGCTGCTGGGCAGCGGGCTGGCTGGGCTGGCCGGACTCATCAAACGCAAGCTGATGGCCTGAAACAAGAACGAACGGTAAGGTGCTTTTTCTTTACGCAAGATGCACAACGGCCACCCCGTATGCAGGAGGGGTGGCCGTTGTGCATTTAGCACAAATAATTTCTGGTCAGGGATGAATGTGTTGCCACAGTCTGCGCCTGGGCAGAATATTCGTTAATTAGCGTGGTTCTTGCGGGTTGGCCGGATCTGTTGCAGTGGTACTCAGTTCTTTTCCAAAGACTTGATTGACGTATTCGTCCAATCTTTTGAACATTTCTTCCCCATATAACTGTTTCAATTTTGCAATGTTTTCATCAACGATTGCCCAGTGTTTCCTCCCCAGTTCAACAAACTCATTTGGAAAAGGGAAGGGAATGGGCTGGGGGCCATGCTCCCGGTGGTAATCCCCAATGGCGGCATTTTCTTGTAGTGCATTCTCATAGAGTTGGCGGTGGGCGCCGAGGACAATGGCGAAGACTTCCTGTTTCTTATCCTCGGGGGCGCTGCGAGGAAGGGGGATCGTCTGTGGTGCCTTCCCCACTGCAGCCGCTTCCTGGTTGCGTTCAACCGCTGCGCCTGTAAGCTCGAAGAAAAGTTCGAATGCTCTTCTGTCGGCTATTGCCGGTGCTTCGGGTTGCGCACGTTTAGACGCATATACGGATGGCTTCGGCCTAATCAAACGGAGAGAAACGGGCCCTCTCCTGTTAATGAATTCCCGATTGACATAGGCGTCAAGCTTATTGATGAACTCTTCTCCGAGTTCATCCTTCAGATGATCTCTCAATTCGTCGACAAGCGTCTGGAGATTCTCACTGACGGTTTTGAATTCTGTATTGTCGGATAGTTTTTCGCCTGCTCCGCGCGCCTGCAAAAACTTCTTGGTAAGCGCATCGCTCTGATCCCAATCGTCGATAACCCTGGAACTGGCATCAAGGATGATGGAGGACATAACCTGCTCTTCCGTATCACTGATGCCGATGGCCGATTTGTAATCAATTCTTTCAGCGGTCTGGTCCAGGTAATTCTCTCTGTCAACAAACTCAACAAAATAGCGATAATGCGTGCGGGTTAAATACCTGCGCAACGCCTTCTCTTCTCCGGCGGCGATGCTTGAGGTTTGCGAAGCCTGCGGAGCTTCTCTTTGTGGTTGAGCGGCGGCGGGCGGAGTCTGGATGTGGGCAGATTGCCCTAATACGAAATCATGGAATACAAAAACTGTAATCAGAACCAAGAGTATGCGCAGGAAACGCAATACCATAAACGCCTCATCGAAAAAATATCTCGGATGGCATCGATTTTGTTCCCCGCCAAATTAAAAGTCAAGGAGAATGCGCTGTTAACCTGCGAGTCATTCGCCCTGTACTTGCCGGAGGACGATGGCGATTCCCAGCCCGGTGAGCAAACACACCAGCCCAAAGAAGAAGACGCTGGAGTAGCCGTACAGGCCGATAACCGCGCCAGCCAGGGGGCCGGTCAAAAAGAAGGAAACGTCGGAAAAGGCGGTGTAGACGCCGAGGGCTGCGCCGCGATTGTTGATGGCGACGCGCTTGACCGCTTCGATGCCGAGGGAGGGAAAGACCAGCGAAAAGCCTGCACCGGTGAGCGCGGCTGCGCTGAAGGCCATCCACGGCGAGGAGGAGCGCCACAGCAGAAGCATCCCCAGGGATTCGACCGAGAGGCAGGTGATGGCCACCGGGTATCCGCCAAAACGGTTGATGGTTTGGATGAAGAGGAGGCGCGCGGCGATAAACGCCAATCCAAAAGCCGTGAGGCAGAGGGCGGCTCCGTTCCAGTGGCGGCTGGCGTAGAAGAGGGTGACGAAGGTGGCCAGCACACTATAGCCCACTCCGCCCAGCGCCAGGCCCATGCCGTGCGGTGCTACGCGGCCCACTACGTGGTGGAAGGGAAGGTGCTCGCCGGGGTGTACCGGGACAGGGCTCTTGCGACTGGCCAGGGCGAAGCTGAAGGCGCAGATAAGCAAAGTGAGCAGGCCGATAGAGGCCAGGCCTATCTGCGGATTTCCCCAGAACGAGTCAAGGACCACGCCCAGCGGTGCGCCCAGCGCCATGGCGCCATAGGTGCTGATGCCGGCGAAGGAAATGACCTTGGCGGTGCTGTCGTGGCCTGCGCTGGTAATACCCCACAATGTTGAGCCGGTCGAGCCGAGGCTCTCGCCGACGCCCAGCACCAGGCGGCTGAGCAGCAGAATGGAAATGCTGAACCAGGGATTGGAGTGCAGGGCAGCGGCAACGATCAACACCGCTCCGCTCATCGCGCAGGCGCCCATGCCCCATAGCACGGAGACCTTGGCGCCGGCGCGGTCGCTGATGCGTCCGGCCCAGGGGCGGCTGGCGAGCGTGGCGATGTACTGGATGCTGATGACCAGGCCTGCCAGCGCCGCGCTATAGCCCATGTGCAGATGCACATACGGCGGCAGGACGGCCAGCGGCAGCCCGATGGAAAGATAGACCACAAAGGTGAAATAGACGAAGCCGAGAATGTGGCGGGTCGAGCCTTTGGCTGTGACCGATGGTGAATTTGAATCGATGGAAGCTGTAGATATTTCCATGGTTTAAGTTGCAGTCCTGGGATGGGCAGGTTCTTTATCTAGTATAACGAATCATTTTGTCATTCCCATGGCCCACAGAATGCCTTTCTCGATGATCCCGTAGAGAATTGGATTCGCGTAGTCCTCCTTGTTGTGCCCCAGCGCCAGGTAAAACTCCCGCCCTCCATCGAAACGGTGATACCATGCCAGCGGCAGAGGATTGGGGAAGGCCGAAACGTCGATCTTGATCGCGTCGAGCCCGGTCAACCTGGCGCGATCGGTTACCAGAACCGGATGGATATCGGGGTTCAAATGATCGATGAAATAACATTCATCCGTCCAGGTAAACTGCGCCGGAAGACCTTTGACCGCTGGAAAGGCCGGATCGGCCACCTGTACGATAAACGGTTGCATCCTTGGGTGGGCCTCAAACAGGCCACCCAGAACCGACTGGAAGTAGGGCCAATCGCGCTCTGAACCAGATGCAGAATGGATTCCGACAAAACCCCCGCCGGCCTGGATGTAGTGTTTGAAGGCGCTGCGCTGCGCATCGTTTGAAAACGCCTCATTGTTGCTGTTTGAAAAAATCAAGGCTGCGTACTGTTTCAGGTTGGCTTCAGTGAACACTACCGGGTCTTCCGAAACATCTACCGCAAATCCTTTTTCCGCGCCCATTTTCCTGATGGCTGCCACGCTGTCCGCAATGTTGGCGTGCACATACCCCTTGCCGTCGCTGGTGTAGTTACGGGTGTATACAAGTACCCGCGGCAGAGTCTGTGCGGCGGCCGGCATCCCTGCGACCACACCCAGCAGCAAAAGTCGCGCAATTCCCGCAGTCAGGTTTGGGCGCGGCCGAGTGCAAATCCATTTCGCAATTCGATGCATAACTCACCATTCTTCTTTTTCTGCCATCATAAACCTGTTGTTGGACTCCACGCACTCTAAACTAGGAATGTGCAGAGTTATTCGGTCGAAAATTTCGGTTGCAGGGCGGCACGCGCGGATGGCGAGGCGGTGAGCGACCGGCTGCGCGCCGCAGGGCTCTGCGAGGGCGAGTCCTCCAAGGCCGATGTGGTGGTGGTGAACACGTGCAGCGTGACGGCGGAAGCCGACCGGGCGGCGCGGGCGTTTATACGCCGGACACACCGGCTGAACCCTGCTGCTCGGATTGTGGTGACCGGCTGCTATGCGCAACGCGCGCCGGAGGAGTTGGCGGGCCAGAAAGGCGTGGCCGCCGTGGTGGGCAACAGCCACAAAGCGCTGGCGCCGGAGATTATTTTGAGGCTGTTGGGGTGCGCGGCATTGCACGAAGGCAACGGGTTAATACAGCTACAAACTGCAACAAACCTCGAGCGAGCGATGAGCGAGCAGTTGGCCACACCGCAGGTGGCGCAGGTGGTTTGGGCGGACGACAGGTTCGCACACTCGTTTCTAGAAGAGACGCAGATCGTGCCCGGCACGCAAACCCGGCCGAATCTCAAAATCCAGGAGGGTTGCGGGAACCGCTGCAGCTTTTGCGTGATCCCCAAGACGCGCGGCCCTTCAAAAAGTCTGCTCGCTGCAAGCGTTCTCCGCCAGGTGGAGGGATTTGTAGCCGCTGGCGGGAATGAGCTGGTGCTCTCAGGAATAAATTTAGGGCGATGGGGCAGAGACCTCGAAGGCGCTGGCAGGCCGACGCTTGCAGGGCTGGTGCGGGAGATCTTCGAGCAGACGGCGCTCAACAGGTTGAGGCTCAGTTCGATTGAGCCGATGGATTGGGAGGCCGAACTGATCGGGCTGATGGAAGAATTCGGCGGAGTACGATTGGCGCGTCATGCGCACCTGCCCTTGCAGTCGGGGTCGGACGCTGTGCTGCGACGGATGCACCGGCGGTATCGTCCGTGGCATTACGTGGAGAAGGTGGAAGCGCTGAGGCGGGCCTGCGGACCGGAGCTGACCCTGGGCGCCGACGTGATGGTGGGCTTTCCGGGCGAGACCGACGCCGAGTTTGAGGAGACTGTGGCGCTGGTGCAGGCACTGCCCTTCGGCTACCTGCATCTGTTTCCGTTTTCGCCACGTCCGGCGACAATCGGCTGGGGGATGCACGCCGAGAGGCCGGTTCCGGCTGAGGCGGTCGCTGAGCGGATGGCTGCTTTACGCGCACTAGCAGCGCAAAAGAGTCAAACGCACCGCAGGGGCTTTGTGGGGCGGGAGCTGGAGGCTATCACGCTGCACACGCCGGGGGAGTTGGAGGCGCGTGGCCGGAGCGCGGCGTTGACGGAGAACTTTTTGCCCGTGGAGCTGGAGGGCAAGCTGGAAGCCAACCGGCTGGTGAGGGTGCGGGTGACCGGGCTGAACGCCGAGGGAGCGCTGGAGGCTGAGGCCGGCGGAAAACTGTCATAAACCCTTTGTTCAGATAAGCCGAGCCAATGCTATACTCAGTTTGCGCTCATGTGCCCGCAATGATTCCGGCAGCAGCCGGATGCGGGCCGGAACGACTTTTGGAGGAGCCCATCGCACTCGATAAACGTTCTGCAAAGTCCTTTATTCGCATCAACGAGAAGATACGCGCGCGTGAAATCCGCGTAATCGACGAAAATGGCGAGCAACTGGGGATTCTGGCGCCCTTTGAGGCGCTGAAGCTTGCCCGTGAACGAGGTCTCGACCTGGTGGAGGTTTCTGCCAACGCGGTTCCGCCAGTCTGCCGCATCCAGGACTACGGCCGCTTCCTCTACGAGAAGGAAAAGAGCGAACGGGCCGCCAAGAAGAAGCAGAAGGTGATAACGGTCAAGGAAGTCAAATTCTCCGTGACCGTAGACGTACACGACTACCAGACCAAGAAGAACAAGGTGCTGCAATTTCTTGCCGACGGCGACAAGGTGAAGGCCAGCCTGCGCTTCCGGGGACGGCAGATGGCCCACCGCGAACTGGGCTACAACATCATCAACAAGCTTATTCAGGACGTGGGCGACGCGGCGATTGTGGAGTTCATGCCGCGCATGGAAGGCACCATTCTGCACGCGATTCTGGCGGCAGCCAAGAAGCAGGATGCGCCCAAGGCGAAGCCCGCCGCCGCTCCGCCAGCTCCCGACGCCACACCCAAGGTGAAGGCGAAGTAAGCTGCTGCGCTGATTCCCTCAGGGGCTAAAGCCCCGCGTTTTCTATTTGCGTTTGCGGCACGACTGAAGTCGTGCCCTGACACTTCTTGTTCCACCATTTGCATTTTTCCGCAAGCTGTAAAGTCGTGCCCTGACGCTTCTCGGTTGAGAATAGAGTCTCGCTGCATCGAAGCCCGTACCTTCGGCCACCGATTGCGATATACTGGTTAAGGACGCAAGAGGGCAAGGAAATCCCTGCTTTGCGACTGTTTATGGGTGAACCCACCCTTCCGAAACGAGAAAAGAATGCCCAAGTTGAAGACCCATACGGGCGCGAAAAAGCGCTTCAGCAAGACTGGCACCGGCAAAATCAAGCGGGGCCAGGCGAAGACGCGGCACATCCTTACTTCGAAATCGCCGAAGGTGAAACGCAAGCTGGGCCGAACCCTGCTGGTTTCCGATGGCGACTACAAGAAGGTAGCGCGCATGATTCCTTACGCCTGACCACTTGCGGCGGGACGGACCCTTGGATTGGGTTCGTGCTGCTGCTTTTGATGGGCCAAAACAAAACATGGCCCCCGCTGGATGCGAAACGCGTTCGCACCGGCGAGAGATTCAGGCTTGATAAAAGCGAGTGAAGAGGTTTACAGCCTGCCCGCAAAGGGCGAAGGCCTCCTGCCTCCAGCCGCACAACCGAACGCAAAATGGAGAAATCGATATGCCCCGCGTAAAACGCAGTACCAAGCGGAGTGACCGCCGCAAGAAGATTCTCAACCGAGCCAGCGGTTATTTCCTTACCAAATCCAAGCTTTACCAGGCGGCCCAGGAGGCCGTTGAGCGCGGCCTGAAGTTTGCCTACACGGGCCGCAAGCAGAAGAAGCGCCAGTTCCGCTCGCTGTGGATTGTGCGCATCGCGGCGGCGGCCAAGCTGAACAAGTTCAGCTATTCGCAGCTCATCAACGGACTGAAGAAAGCAGGAGTGGAGCTGGACCGCAAGATTCTGGCGGAGATCGCAGTGAAGGATCCGAAGGGTTTCACCGAGCTGGTGGAACAGGCCAAGTTAGCTTTGGCGGCGGAAAAGGAAAGCAAGTAGGGCAAGACAGCAAGACAGCGTGCGCAGCGCGCACATTAGCAAGTTAGCGAAACGGCTCCGCGTTGCGGGGCCGTTTTAGTTAGCGGGTTAGCGGAAAGGCCCTGGAGCGATGCTTCGGGGTTGTTTTTTTGGCGAAAAAGCGGGCATTTTGGGGTTAAAAGGGCACTTTTTGGGGCTAAAAAGGGGCAAAATCGGGGGTTTGTAGTTACTGATTGGTTAACAGGGCAAAAATGCATGTTGTTGATATAATGCAAGTTAAAAGCATTGGACGGGTCGAAAAATGATTTCCACAGGGGAGGGGGTGGGGGGTACCTGAAAAACAGGGAACAGGGAGTAGGGAATAGGGAATAAAAAAAGCGCCCGCCCTCTGAACCTTGTTCATGATTTGATTGTGCGCCGGGAGGGGGAAATAATCTGCAACCACCTGCGGTGTGGCCAACTGCCTTCGGCGTGGGGGGAGTTGCCAGTTGAGGTACGAGGTTTCCCAGGTCTCAAAAGCAAGACCTAAGACACCCGGCGCTGTATGTGTATATATGGGTGTGATTTGAGGGGTGTTTATGCGTCTTTATGTGTAAATTTGCGTTGGATTCCTGGGGATTTATGCGTACATATGGGCGTGGTCAGTGATCAGTAGTTGGCGATCAGTTGGGGAGGGATGATGCGGTGTTGTGGATGCGGGGCGGAGTTTGGGGATGAAGAGGGGCCGGTGCACAAATACATGCTGTCGTCTCCGGGTTGCTGGGCGGCTTATGGGCAGGTGCTGGCGAGAGAGTATCAGGACCAGGCTTACTACCGGTTGCACCGGCTGAGTGTGGACGCTTATGCGGTGCAGCATCCGGGAGTGGATAACGCGCAGGCGCGCAACTCGGTGGGGGTGCATTTGTCGCGGCTGTGCTTGCTGCTGGAGCTTGGCTGGCCGATGGAGCGGGCCAACGCGGCGATGGTGGAGATTTCCGCAAAGAAGAGGAGCTATCCGTGGCTGACGCCGCCGAAGTTTATGGGAGAGCGGACGGTGCGGGATGTGTTAGCGGCCGTGACACCGGCGGAGCATGAGGCGCGAGTAATGGAGTGGGCGGAGAGTGTGTGGGGTGCGTGGAGCGGGTATCATGCGACGGTGCGGGGATGGGTGGAGGAGTGGCGCGGAGAGAAGGCGCACCCTTGGTGATTTATCCTTCTGAATAAGCATATGAATGAAGAGATTCCGAATTTAACGGCATTTGATGAGCCTGCGCTCGACCGGGCCTTTGCTCAATTGGAGCGGCAGGCGCGGGCGGCGGCGGCGTCGCTGGACAATGAGGCGGCAGTGGAGGCCTTTCGTCTGGAGTGGCTGGGGCGCAAACAGGGGCGGCTCAACGAAGTCTCTGGCCGGTGGCTGAAGGCTGCGCCTTCGGATGCCAAAAAGCTGCTGGGGGTGCGCTTCAACGCTCTGAAGGCGGTGGTGGAGGGGTTGCTGGACGCGGCTCTCGGGGCGGGTCCGACGGACGCGGCTCTGAAGTCCGAGGCTATCGACATCACGCTGCCGGGAACGCGGCGGCTGACCGGGGCGGAGCACCCGATTACACGGACGCTGAACGAGATTGTTGGAGTGTTTGCGGCGCTCGGCTACTCGGTGGGCGTGGGGCCGGAGGTGGAGACCGACTTCTACAACTTCGAGAGCATGAATTTTCCGCCGGACCATCCGGCGCGGGACACTCAAGACACGTTGGTGGTGGCGGGGCAGGAACGCCGGCAGCAGCGGGACCGGCTGCTGATGCGGACGCATACTTCGCCGGTGCAGATGCGGACGATGGAGCAGCAGCCGCCACCGGTGCGGATTGTGATTCCGGGCAAGGTGCACCGGAACGACGCAGCAGACGCGACTCACTCGCCGATTTTTCACCAGGTGGAGGGGTTGTGCGTGGACACGAATATTACCTTCAGCGATTTGAAGGGGACGCTGGACCATGCGATGAAGGCGCTGTTTGGCTCGGCGGTGAAGACGCGATTTTTTCCATCGTTCTTTCCGTTCACGGAGCCGAGCGCGGACGTACAGATCAGCTGCATCTTCTGCGGCGGGAAGGGATGCCGGAAGTGCAAGCAGTCGGGATGGATTGAGCTGCTGGGCTGCGGGATGGTGGACCCGGCGGTGTTTGCGTTCGCGGCGGAGAAGCAGCCGGCGTACGACCCCAAGAAGATTTCCGGATTTGCGTTTGGGATGGGCGTGGAACGGTTCGCCATGATGAAGTACGGGATCAGCGAGATTGGGAGTTTGTTTGCGGGGGATATGCGGTTTTT
>JBEKFS010000080.1:0-19311 GCA_050013195.1 Occallatibacter sp. | reverse complement strand
ATATGGTAGGCACGACTGGATTCGAACCAGCGACCTCTTCCGTGTCAAGGAAGCGCTCTAACCAACTGAGCTACGCGCCTGCAGTGCAACTTCAGGTAGTCTATCAGGAACCGGGCGGCGGGAAAAGTTGGGCAGGCAGCACCCTTCATGCTGTACCATCGTTTTTTGCTGTCTTGTAACCTTTATGCCAGATGCCGCTAACGAAAGATTGCACCGATTTCGCACCGCTCCCAACCTGCTCACGCTGTCGCGCATCTGCCTGGCGCCGCTTCTGGTGGCTGCCATCCTGGACAACCACTATGCGCTTGGTTTTGGCCTCTTCGTGGTCGCTGGACTCACCGACTTGCTGGACGGCTTGCTTGCTCGCATCCTGAAGCAGTACACCATGCTGGGCCAGTACCTTGACCCGGTGGCCGATAAGCTGCTGCTCAGTACGCTCTTCCTGGTGCTTACCTATAAGGATCTGATTCCGGGTAGGGTGACAGCGATGGTGATTGGCAGGGATGTGGGCATCCTGGTGGTGGCGGCGATTCTCTATGCGACCGTCGGCAGACGGGAGTTTCGTCCCAGCATCTTTGGTAAAGGCAGCACCCTGGCGCAGATTGCCGCTGTGGCTGCCGTTCTGGTGCATCAGCTCACACCGGTTCATTGGGTAGTAATTTTCGAGCAAGGTGCGTTCTGGGTCACCATGGCGCTTGCCATCGTCTCGGGACTGCATTACTCATGGATCGCAGCCAGGCGCGTGGGCGCTAACGGAAACGGCGGCAACGGCCACAACGGCAAGTAAGCAGGCCAAGCCCGCATGCCTCTTCAGTCTCCCGAGCTGGCGCAGATCATCTTCCGTTCCCGATGAACCTGGGAACGGCGCTGTGCTTCAGGAGTCTTCAAGGCTGGGTTCTGGTTCGGCGGTCTCTTCAATCTCCATGTCGCGAAACTCTTCGGAGTCAAAGACCTCGCCACAATCCAGGCACTCGACAAACTCACTGTCATCGTGCCGGGAAACGACGCGTACCCTGGGGTGTTTGCAGACGGTTGCCATCGGTCGTGGTATCGGGGGAAAAAGTACTCTTCCCGCCAGATTCTATCGGCATTTTCCCACATTTGAAAACCAAATTCTGATGAATATTTTATTCCCGATGGCATTTTCAGGCAGTTGGGAACAATTTCAGGTTGGGGCTTGTAATTCCGACAGAAATGGTCGTATACTAAATACGGACCGAAGAAGTCGGATATTCCATGCTCAAGCTGACCAAAAAAGCGGATTACGGCCTGATGGCGCTCAAGTACTTGGCAGAGCACCCTGAGACGCCTGCACTCAGCACCAAAGATGTGGCCGATGCCTATGGGATTCCGGCGCAACTGCTGGCCAAGATCCTGCAGCAGTTGACCAAATCCGGGTTGCTGCGCTCGACCGCCGGCATGAACGGCGGCTACGCGCTGGCCCGGGAGGCGCGCTCCATTTCGGCCTATGAGGTCATCTTGTCCATCGACGGACCGTTTTTTATCACCTCCTGCACCAAGGGCAAGACCGGCTGTGAGTTGGGATCGAGCTGCACCATCAAGGAGCCTCTGGCGCGGGTAAACGAGACCATTGCCGGAGTGCTGAAGAGCATCAGCATTCAGGATTTGACCGAACGCGAACAACCTGCGGCGCGAGGACGCCAGGATAGAGTCCGCGAGGCACAGGCGTTGGTTGCGTTGACGATTTAATGGATTTTTGTTTTATCGATGTTATGAAAGGGTACGGTTTTACAAGTTGACGAGAACTCATTTGGAGTCGCAAGAAGTGTCAGGGCACGACTTCACAGCTTGCGGAAGAACTCGAATTTGAGCAAGTTTTGTATCAGGGCACGACTTTAGTCGTGCCGCAAAGGCCACCTGAAGACACGGGCTTTAGCCCCTGAAGGAAGTTTTTAGGAACACCCGCATTCGCTCGGAAGAGCAATTGATGAGGATGGAGACCATTATGGATACGCGGAATACATTTGCCAGCCAGATAGAAGCGCCTGCAGGCGTACACCTGCCGATTTATATGGATAACCACGCCACCACCCCCGTGGACCCGCGCGTTCTGGAAGCGATGATGCCCTACTTCACCACGAAGTTTGGCAATTCGGCCAGCCGCAACCACTCCTTTGGATGGGAGGCGGAAGCTGCCGTCGAGACCGCGCGCGAGCAGATTGCGCGGCTGATCGGCGCCACCGCCAAGGAGATCATCTTCACCAGCGGCGCCACCGAGAGCAACAACCTCGCCATCAAAGGCATCGCAGAGATGTATCGCGAGCGTGGCAACCACATCATCACACAGGTCACCGAGCACAAGGCTGTTTTGGACACCTGCAAGCGGCTGGAGAAGTCCGGCTGTCGCATCACGTATCTGCCGGTTAAAGCCGACGGGCTGATCGACATGGATGACCTGCGAAGAGCCATCGACGACAAAACGATTCTGGTCACCATCATGGCCGCTAACAACGAGATCGGCGTCCTGCAGCCCATCGCCGAAATCGGCAAGCTCTGTCATGAGAAGGGCGTACTCTTTCACACCGACGCGGTGCAGGCGGTAGGCAAGGTTCCCATCAACGTAATCGCCGGCAACATCGATGTGCTCTCACTTTCCGGGCACAAGATTTACGGCCCCAAGGGCGTGGGCGCGCTCTACGTGCGGCGGCGCAATCCGCGCGTTCAGATCGCCGCGCAGATTGACGGCGGCGGACACGAACGCGGCATGAGATCCGGCACGCTGAACGTACCTGGCATCGTCGGCCTGGGCAAGGCTTGCGAGTTAGCCCAGGCAGAAATGCAGGAAGAGGGTCGCCGTCTGCAAGGCTTGCGCGACCGGCTCAAGGATAAGCTCGAAGCAAACCTCGACTACATTCACGTGAACGGCTCCATGGATCATCGCCTTCCCGGCAATCTGAACATGAGTTTTGTCTACGTCGAGGGTGAGTCGCTGCTGATGGGCATCAACGACATTGCGGTTTCCAGTGGCTCGGCCTGCACCTCGGCCACGCTGGAACCGTCCTACGTACTGAAGGCTTTAGGACTGGGCGACGATGTGGCGCACAGTTCAATTCGTTTCGGT
This sequence comes from Occallatibacter sp., assembly GCA_050013195.1. Taxonomy (GTDB): domain Bacteria; phylum Acidobacteriota; class Terriglobia; order Terriglobales; family Acidobacteriaceae; genus Telmatobacter. The sequence continues at coordinate 16,229 of JBEKFS010000080.1, read as the reverse complement.
CTGGGCCGCTTCAACACCCAAGCCGAAGTGGATTACGTGGCCGACAAGGTCATCGACGTAGTGAAGCATCTGCGCAAACTTTCTCCGCTCTACGAAATGGTGCAGGAAGGCATCGACCTGACCAAGATTCAGTGGGCGGCGCATTAAAAGCGAGTTCTCAGTTTTCAGTTCTCAGTCTTTGCCGATCTCGAAAATGATGCAGCAAGGCTGGGGGACAAAAAACTGAGAACTGAGAACTAAAAACTGACAACTGTTTTTCGCGGCTTCCCCCCGCAAAAGGAGCAATCAAATGGCATACAGCGACAAGGTCATCGACCACTACAATAATCCCCGCAACGTGGGCCAACTCGACAAGAGCTCGACGGAAGTCGGCACCGGCCTGGTAGGCGCGCCGGAGTGCGGCGACGTGATGCGGTTGCAAATCCGCGTGAACCCGGAGACGCAGGTCATCGAAGAGGCCAAGTTCAAAACCTTCGGCTGCGGCTCGGCGATTGCCAGCTCGTCTCTAGCCACGGAATGGATCAAGGGCCGCACCGTGGACGACGCACTGGGCATCAAGAACACCGACATCGTGAAGGAGCTGTCTTTGCCGCCGGTGAAGATTCACTGCTCGGTATTGGCCGAGGATGCGATTCGCGCGGCCATCGGCGACTGGAAGAAGAAGAACGGCAATGCGCAGACGGCCGAGGTCGCTGCTGTTGCAGTGGCGCAGTAATGAAGAGGCGATTATGTCGAACGTCGTGACAATTGGAACTTCTCCTTCGCAGGAATCATTGGCGGCGCAGCCTCAGTCAGACGCACCGCAGATGCCGGAGTCAGCCCCGCCGCAAGGTTTGCAAATTACGGAAAAAGCCATCAAACGCATCCGCATTGCCATGGCCAAGGAAGGCATCTCGCCCACAGAGGGCGGGCTGCGCCTGGGTGTGATGGGTGGCGGCTGCTCGGGGCTTTCCTACTCCATCAAGTTCGACTCCAAGCCCCGCGAGCGCGACCGCATTTTTGAATTTGATGGCGTGAGGGTCTTCGTCGACCCAAAATCATTTTTGTATCTGCACGGCATGACGCTGGACTACGAAGAGACGCTGATGCGCCAGGGGTTCAACTTCATCAACCCCAACTCCTCGCGCTCCTGCGGCTGCGGCTCGTCGTTTTCTGCGTAGGGATTTGCATAATCCTGGAGGAAAGATGAACAGGATTGTTCGTGGCACGAGATTTATTTGCATCTTATTGGCTATTTTTACCGTGTCATTGTTTTCGCGGGCGCAATGGGCGCCCATGGTTACCGACAAGGATGCGGCGGCGCGCATTGCCTGGTGGCGGGACGCCAAGATCGGCCTCTTCATGCATTGGGGCGTCTACTCCATCCCCGGCCGCGGCGAATGGGTTCAATGGCAGGAGCAAATTCCCGTCGACGAGTACGCCAAACTCGCGGACCAGTTTCATCCCGATAACTTCGATCCGGATGCTTGGGCTGCTCTGGCCAAAGCGGCCGGAATGAAGTACACCGTGCTTACTGCTCGCCACCATGATGGTTTTGCGCTCTTCGACGATCCGGAGAGCAGCTTTACGGCCATGAATTCCGCCGCTCATCGCGACTTTGTTGCCGCGTATGTGACGGCTGTGCGAAAGGCCGGGCTGCGTGTGGGCTTGTATTACTCGCCACTCGACTGGCGCTATCCCGGATTTTTCTTTCCGGGCATTTATAAGCCGAACGCCGAGCAAATGCGCGAGCAATATCATCGCCAACTGAACGAGCTAGCCTCCCACTATGGCAAACTCGATATTCTCTGGTTTGATGGCGGCGGAGGCGACTGGCTTGGTTTCGGCGGGGTCAGCTTCAAAGGTGGATGGCACGCAAGGCCTAAAGGTGAACGCTATTCCGGCTCATTTAGTTGGCAGGACGATGAAGCTGTCAACAACCTGAGAAAACTGCAGCCGTCAATCATCATCAACAACCGGACCGACGCCGCGGCGGATTTTAAATCTCGTGAAGGCGACAGGGCGCTGGGCGATTTTGATAACCAGGTTCCATGGGAGCTTTGCACCACTCTGACCGAGGGCGCATGGGGATACGTCCCCGACGCCAAGATCAAGCCTCTGGATTACCTCATTCGCCTGTTGGTTTCCGCCGTCGGGCGCGACGGAAATTTTCTGCTCAACGTTGGCCCACGGCCGAATGGTCAGATTGATCCGGCGCATGCTGCGCGCCTGCGCGAGATGGGAGCGTGGCTCCATCAGTATGGCGAGAGCATCTACGCCACCCGCGGCGGTCCTTACCTGCCGGGAGATTTTGGAGTTTCAACCTATCGGGACAAAACGATCTATCTGCATATCCTCCACCCGGCCGGCGCAACGCTCAAGCTGCCTGCGCTCCCGGCAAAAATTCTCGCCTGCGCTTCTCTTACCGGCGGTAAGGTTTCATGCAAGCAGAGCGATTCCGCAGTGGAAGTCACTCTGAACGGAAGCGCAAGTTCGATCGACACCATCATTCAGATGACTCTGGCGTCACCGGCGGCAGAAATCAAACTGATTCCTACGCCGATCACTCCCAAGGCGGCAACCGGGAAATCACCGGCTGTTTCCGCGCACATTTTCGCTTCACCGGTTTTAGGTGAAGCGGACGAGCTTTCCCCCGCATCATTAACTGCACAGCTTTCTTTGGAAAAACAGTAAGTGTGAAACCATGTTCAAAGTAATTGATTCAGCGGTTCCCGTCGCCTGTTGGTCATGTTCCATCGGCCACAACGATTCCACGCTCTTTTGCCCGCATTGCAGCAAGATTCAGCCTCCGCCGGGCGGCGATTATTTTTCTGTCTTCAGCCTGGAACCAAAGCTCAATCTCGATCTGGCCGCGCTGGAGCACGAGTTTCACCGCCTCAGCCGCAAGCTGCACCCTGACCGCTTTGCACGCGCTATGGATAACGAAAAGCAGTGGAGCCTGGCTGACACGGCGCTGCTCAATGACGCATATCGCACTCTCAAGGATCCTCTGCGCCGCACCGAATACCTGCTCAAGCTGGAGGGCGCGGAGATCGGCGCCGATAATGATCGCCAAAAAGGTAAAAGCGCGGGAGCGCCAGCCGATCTGCTGGAAGAAGTCTTTGAGCTGAATATGCAGCTTGAAGAGATGCGCGCGGCTCGCGCGACAGGCGAGGCAGACGCGGCGCTTGAGGCAAGCCTGACCCAGGCCAGAGAAAAATACCATGTCCTGCTGGAGGCGGTGGACGAGGATATGCGCTCCGAATGGGAGGCGTGGGATGAGGGCAACCGGGCTGCGCGCAGTTCTGCGCAGAAGAGAATGGTGGCCCTGCTCGACCGTCGGCGCTATCTCAGTAATCTGCTGCGCGAAGTGAACGAAGTTCTAGGAGCTTGAGAAAGTATGTCGGAAGAACGCATAGTCGGAATTGATCTGGGAACCACCAACTCCCTGGTCGCCTACATGGAGGGAGACACACCGGTGGTGATTCCCGGCGTCGATGGCTCGAACCTCGTGCCGTCGGTGGTGGCGCTTGATCCGATTCCAGTCCCACTCCCGGTCGATGGCAGCTATCGTCCCACGGTCACCGTGGGCAACAGCGCGCGCAAGGCGCTTATCCAGACGCCGGAGCGGGTGATTTACTCTGTCAAGCGGTTGATGGGCCGCGGACTCGAAGAGATTCAGGACGAGTTGAAACTGTTTCCCTTCCACCTTGCCGGGGACGTTGATGCCGGTCCACCGGATTCTAATCCGGATCCCAATCAGGTGCCGCGCATTCAGTTGGGCGAGCTTCGCTTCACGCCGCCGGAGATTTCCGCTTACATCCTGCGCCAGCTCAAGCGAAACGCCGAGCGCTTCTTCTCCGCGCCGGTCACGCAGGCGGTCATCACCGTGCCGGCCTACTTCAACGACGCGCAGCGCCAGGCCACAAAGGATGCCGGGCGCATGGCAGGACTTGAAGTGCTGCGACTGGTCAACGAGCCGACCGCGGCGGCGCTTGCCTATGGGCTGGATCGCGCCAAGGTGGGCACGATCGCGGTTTATGATCTGGGCGGCGGAACTTTTGATATTTCGATTCTCAAGCTGAGCGACGGCATCTTCGAGGTGCAGTCCACCAACGGCGACACGCACCTGGGTGGCGACGACATCGATAACCTGCTGCTGGCCATCGCTCTCAACGAGATTCACGCCGAGCATGGCGTCGATCTGCGGCTGCATCCAGGCGCGGTGCAGGCCGTGCGCAAGGCCGCCATCGAGATCAAGATACAGCTTTCCACCGAGCCGATGGCGCATTTTGACATTGAGCTGCCCAACGGCGATCGCTACCAGCGCGAAATTCCGCGCGCGGTCTTCGAGATGCTGATTGAGCCGGTGCTCAAGCGCACAGTGGGCCCTTGCAAGCAGGCGCTCACCGACGCCGGCCTCACACCTGAGCAAATTGATGAAGTAGTGCTCGTTGGTGGCTCCACGCGCATTCCCGCTGTACGGCAACTCGTCGATGAACTTTTTCACCTCACCGCTCGCGGCAAACGCCCGCACACGGAACTCAATCCCGACGAGGTGGTCGCGCTGGGCGCGGCGGTGCAGGCTAATATTCTGTCTGGCGCATCAAAGTCCTCCGAGGAGATGCTGCTGCTCGACGTAACTCCTCTCTCGTTGGGCATCGAGGCGCTGGGAGGGACCGTGGCGCGCATCATCCAGCGCAACTCAACCATTCCCGCCTCGGCCACCGAGCATTTCACCACCGGCGTCGATGGCCAGACCAACGTAGCCATTCATGTCGTCCAGGGCGAGCGCGAATTGGCCGCCGATTGCCGATCGCTGGCGCGTTTTGATTTGAAGGGCATTCCGCCGATGAGCGCAGGATTGCCACGCATTGAAGTGAAGTTTCTTATCGATGCCGACGGCATTCTGCACGTCACGGCGCGCGAGCAGCGCAGCGGAACGGCAGCGCAGATTGAAGTGAAGCCGACCTATGGACTGACCGACGAGCAGGTCGAGAGCATGATTCTGGATTCCTTCGACAACGCTGAGGCGGATTTTGCCAAGCGGCTGTTGATCGAGGCGCGCAACGAAGCCGAAACGATTCTGGCAGCGGTGGAGCGTGCGCCGTCAAGCCCGGCGTGGAATCAATTGACCGGCGACGAGAAGACAGCCATCAAGCTCGCCAGCGACTACCTGTACAAAGTGAAACAAAGCGAGAATGCAGCCGCAATCCGCGAGGGCACGCTGATTCTCGACCACGCAACGCGCCGCTTTGCGGAGTTGATGATGGAGGCCGCAGTCTCCAGCGCACTGCGTGGCAAAACCATGAACACAGCCGGCGAGGAGCTGGCCGAGGCCGTTACCGCGCCACACGCCATGGCGCCGGCGGAGTTCAAGTAAGGCGGCACAGTACGAGGAGTTTGAACCCATGAGCGAAGCAACCGAAAAAAACATCCCCGCCGATAAGCTGGTGCGCGTCACCTTTATGCCTGAGGGCAAAACGGTGGAGTTCGAGTATGGCACGCTGCCCTATGAGCATCATGGCAAACCGATGTCCTTTCTCGATATTGCGGAGAACCATAGCGTCTTTCTCGATCATGCCTGCGGAGGCGTCTGCGCCTGCACCACCTGCCATCTTTGGATCAAGGACCAGGAGGGTATCAGCGAGGCGGACGACGACGAACTGGATAGGCTGGACATGGCCGCCGATCAGCAGTTGAATTCAAGGCTGGGCTGTCAGGCCGTCATCACGCGCCCCGGAGACTATGTGGTTGAGATTCCCGCATGGAACCGCAACTACGTCACCGAGGGCAAGCCGTTGACGCTAGCCGAAGAGAAGTAGATCTGGGTGCCCCACCCTCGCCGCGTTCTTGTTTTTGCGGCTAGGGTGGGTGATAGACCCCATCATCAGGAGATAAGCCATGCCGCGTGAGTTTCTATGGACCGACGCCGAGGAGATCGGCATTCAACTGCAAGAGAAGTTTCCGGCCGTGGACCCCTTGACAGTGCGCTTCACCGATCTGCACCGCTTCGTGACGGAACTTGAAGGCTTTGCCGACGACCCGGCAAAGTCGAACGAGCCGCGGCTGGAGGCTATTCAGATGGCCTGGCACAATGAGTTTGAGGATGCAAAGGGATAGATAGCTGCGCATTGGCAGTCACCCGGTTCTTGAGGCCAATGGCCTAATATCTCTCGTAATCCTCCCGCTCACTCCATCCAAACGCGCCTTCGAAGTGCTGAAATGCTTTCTTCTGTCCCGGTACAAGGTAGACGCTGAGCACGTCGAAGCGGACCGGCGGGGCGGTTTCCTGCGGCAACTGGCGAACGTATTGGCGAGCCAGGCGACGAAGGGTATTGCGCTTATGAGAGTCCACGGCGACTTCGGCCGGAGATGCGTCCCGGGCGGTGCGGGTCTTCACTTCGACAAAACAAAGCATCAGCCCTTGCCAGGCGATCAGGTCCACATCGCCCGGTAGGTCGCCCGACGACCAGCGCCGCGCCACCACGATGTAACCCTTGCGGCGCAGATGGAAAAAAGCCGTGTTCTCGCCCTCGATGCCGGTGGCCAGGTGAGCGGGCAGGCCTTCGGCCCCTGCTCGCCGGCGCGCCACCCATTCCAGGCCGGCCTGCGCTCGCTCCAGCCAGCCAATCCGCATTTGCTCGAACCATCCCATGGCATTCCATTCTCTCACCCTGATGTGCAAAAGGCGCAAATCAGGCTTGCAGCAGGCAGAACCGCGCCGGTTGAAGTTGTCGTACGTTTTCGGGATGCATGAGGAGCGGCCTCCGCTTTGCCAAATTGGAACCAGCAAATCCGTCTATGGGAAGTCTCGGCATGTAGCCGCAGATTGTGAGCCTTCCGCGCACTCGGCCGAGGAGGAAATCAGCGAAACTGAAGGGTTGCAGGAGAAGAAACGGGCTATGGCTCACAGCTTGCTCGACAGTCTGTCTTCGCGGCGCAGTACGCAGGCGCCGCCAGTTTCAATGAGTATCGAGGCGCCCATGGATATTCTGACCGAGGCAGAGGCGGATCGCAGCTTCGAATTTGCGCTGGACGCGCTGCCGTGCAACGCGATGTTTTGCGACCGCGATCTGATTCTGCGCTATCTAAACCGCACTTCTCGCAAGACCCTGCTCACGCTGCAGCAGTATCTGCCTGTGCCTGTAGATAAAATTGTGGGCAAATCGATCCACATCTTTCACAAGAACCAGGCAAACATCAACCGGATACTTGGCTCGCAACAGCATCAGAGCATCCATCACCTTCCGCACAAAGCGACCATCGCGCTGGGCCCGGTGAAGCTCGACCTGGAGGTTGAGCCGATGATCGGCCATCGCGGCGAGTATATCGGCGCGGTGGTTCTCTGGGGCGTCAGCACCCAGGGAAAGATTGAGGCGTTGCGGGCGGCGCAGGAGGCGCAGCGCAGCGACATCGAGCACCTGAATGGCAATCTGCAGTTGGTGGCCACGGCCACGCATGAAATAGAGTCCAGCATCGCCGAGATTGCAAAAAACGCCATGGACGTCTCACAGGCAGCGGATAAATCGCGTGCCGCCAGCGAGGAGAGCAAAACGGCTATCGAGAGCCTCAAAGCATCGAGCAAAGGTGTGGCCAAGGTTGCAGGGCTGATTGCCTCCATCGCCACGCAGACCAGCGTACTGGCGCTGAATGCAAACATTGAGGCGGCCAGGGCGGGCATGCATGGCAAGGGATTTGCCGTGGTGGCCGGTGAAGTGAGGAAGCTCGCCGAGCAGACTGCCAATGCCACAGCAGAGATTCAGGCCAAGGTGAACGCCATCGGCGTAGACGTAGCCACCGCCATGGGGGCAATCGATCAGATCTCCAGCCACACTGAGGAACTGTCGGGGCTCTCTCAGCAGATGGCTGCCGCTGCCGAAGAGCAGCATCTGGCCACGCAGGAGATGGCGCATAATCTGGAGCGGGCCGCGCACCGGACCTCGGAGATTGCCAATATTCACATCAAAGAATAAGTGTCGTAACGCAGGATGGCACCGGGGACAAGCGGCCAGGGTAAAGCAAAAGGGATTGACAGCAGGCGCTTTTCATCGCACCGGCCTCTCAATCCCTTTTTCCGCAAAGCCGCGCTTACGCCTGAGCGTGTTCCTTTTCCGCCAGCGTGATTGCCTCCTCGAGAATGTCGAGGGCCACTGTAGCTTCCTGCTCGCTGACAATAAGCGGCGGACAAATCCGCAAAGTGGTTTCGCCGCAGCCCAGCACAATCAGGCCACGCTCAAAGGCCAGCGTCTCCACTCGGTTGCGCAGGGCAGTGGCAGGTTCGCGCGTAGCCTTGTCCTTCACCAGCTCAACGCCGATCATCAGGCCGCGTCCGCGCACGTCGCCCACCAGCGGGTGAGTTTTCGTCCAGCCGCGCAGCCGCTCCAGCATCTGACCTCCCACGCGTGCGGCGTTGCCGATGCCCTCGCGCTCCAGAATGTTCATGGTGGCCAGCGCAGCGGCAATGGAGACCGGATTGCCGCCGAAGGTAGAGGCGTGCGAACCGGGAACCCAATCCATAATTTCAGCGCGGCTCATGCAAACGCTGAGCGGCATGCCGCTGGCGATGCCCTTGGCCATGCACACGATGTCCGGCTCCACGCCCGTGTGCTCAATGGCCCACCACTTGCCGGTGCGGCCCGCGCCCGATTGCACCTCGTCGGCCACCAGCAGAATGCCGTGCCGGTCGCAGATTCCGCGCAACTCGCGCATGAAATTATCGGGTGCCACCACGTAACCGCCCTCGCCCTGAATCGGCTCAACAAAAATCGCAGCCACCTCTTCGGGCGGAAGAATGCTCTTGAAAAGTTTTTCCTCAATGTAACGCGCGCAGCCCAGGCTGAAGGCTTCTTCCGCCTGTGCGCCGCCCGTGCAGCCGCGATACGCGTATGGATAGCGCACATGCGTCACGCCGGGAACCAGAGGCGCAAAGCGGCGTTTCTGCTGCGGCTTGGAGCCGGTCAGCGACAACGCGCCCATGGTGCGGCCGTGGAAGGCGCCCAGAAATGCAATCACATTCTGGCGGCCGGTGTGGTAGCGAGCCAGCTTGAAGGCGCATTCGATGGCCTCTGCGCCGGAGTTGCCGTAGAAGACCTTGTGTGGTCCGGGCATGGGCGCGATGGCCGAAAGCCGTGCCGCCAGATCAGTCATCAACTCGCAGTAGAAGTCGGTTCCGGAGATGTGAATCAGCTCAGCGGCCTGCTTCTGAATTGCTGCAACCACTTCGGGATGGCAGTGACCGGTAGAGGCCACGGCAATGCCCGCCGCAAAATCTAGAAACACGTTGCCGTCCACATCTTCCACGCGAATGCCGCGGCCGCGTTTGGCCACTAATGGATAAGACCGTGTATAGCTGGGCGAGATAAGCCGGTCGTCGGCCACCACAGCGGCCTTGGCTTTGGGTCCGGGCAGCGGACAAACGAGTTTGGGCCCGTACTGCGCGTGCAATTCTTGCTTTGTCATCTTCTTGTCTCCTCGGCGGATTCGGTTGTGCGGCTCTGCGGCATCTCTACGATGCTGGGCCACGGACCCCAAAGGGGTGGGGTCATCCAGTTCTGCTCGTCCTGAGGACGAGATAGAGTAGGAGAGTATCTTCGACGGAGCTGACCTAGTCGCCGCCGAAGAGGCTAGGTCGAGAGAGGTTGGGAAGCACGTGCAGAGGTCGCCGCGGGCAGAGGCCGCGCGCGCGCGACTGCGACCAGCGCCTGGTGGCCGGTGCAAGCAGTCGATAAGTGGTGCACGTGTGCATGAAATCCCCGCTGCTTTGAGAATAGTACATTTTTGCTTGTTCTGTACAGCAACTCCGTTGCGCCCGGCCTCCAAGCATTAGCATGGAATCAGCCCATGACGAACTCTTCAGCGCACCCAGCAAAGAAAGCGGCCTCCACGGCCTCCATCGTGCTGTCCTTTGCCAGCGTGTACTTTTTCTGGGGTTCCACATATACGGCCATCCGCATTGGTGCGGCCCAGATGCCGCCTCTGCTGTTGGCCGGGACTCGCTTTTTCATCGCGGGTGCGATTCTGCTTGCCTGGTGCCGCTGGCGCGGGCTGCGGCTCCTGTGGCCGCCAAGAACCATGCTGATCCTCGGCCTGGTCGGATTCTTCCTCCTCAGCATAAATAATGTGGCCCTGGTCTACGCGGAGAAGACCATCACCAGCGGCCTCGCTTCGTTGTTGATGGCGGCGATGCCCCTCTTTGCGGCGCTGGCTGAGATGATGCTGCCGGGGGGTGAGCCTCTGCCGGCGCGCGGCTGGCTGGGCATGGCGCTGGGTTTTGCTGGCCTGTCCGCTCTGGTGTGGCCCTCGCTGCACAGCGGTTTTGCCGGGGACTCCGCGCGCCTGCTGGCCATTGGCGCGATGCTGGTCGGAGCCTTAGCCTGGACCGCGGGCAGCCTCCTCTCGCGGCACGCGCGCCTGCCGGTCAATAGTTTTGTGGCCGCGTCCTGGCAAATGCTCATCGCCGGCGCATTCAACATCCTGCTGGGTACTGTGCTGGGCCAATGGCCCCAATTCCACGTGAATGTTGCTTCGGTTAGCTCGCAGGCCTGGCTCATTACCGGCGGCTCGCTGCTCGGCTACACCGCTTTCATCTACCTGCTGGAGCACGTCCCGGTGGCCAAAGTCGCATCCTATTGTTATGTGAACCCGGTGGTCGCGGTTCTGCTGGGTATCGTCCTGCTCCACGAACGGCCCGAGCGTGCCGAGTTTATCGGCATGGCGGCCATCATAGTGGCAGTCTTCGTGATAACTACTGCGACAATCAAGACCAAAGCTGCGCCGCATCCCGGCGACTCTCGCCCTATCGAGGAACTCGAGCCCCCGCTGGCCGAATAATCTTGAAGTTTTTCCGGTCTGGTCTGGTAGGTTTTAACCTCGACAAATAAGAAGGCAATATTGATACTGGCTTTACTCGCTGCGGATTCATTCGAAATCGTGCCAGCTTTGTGTCAGTCGTCCACCTGCATTGCCGAACACGGGGAAAGAAACTTCCGCTAACTTGCTAACTCTCTAACCCCGCGCAACGGAGATTAATCTGCTAACTCGCGAACTCCGCGTAGCGGAGGCCAACTTGCCAACTCGCCAACTCCGCGTAGCGGAAGCCAACTTGCCAACTCGCTAACTCCGCGTAGCGGAAGCCAACTTGCTAACTCGCTAACTCCGCGTAGCGGAGGCTAACTTGCCGCCCTTGTTCAAAAAACTTTGGGTGCCCCACCCTTGCCGCTATCATCCTGTGCGGAGCGTAGCGGAGTCGAAAGATCTGCTTCTTGTAACTTTTGCGGCTATCGGGGTCCCCGGCGAGCGATTTTTGTTTACGGAATGTAGCGCCGACCTCCCGGCCGGCTGTAGCGCGGGCGTCCACGCCCGCGCTTGTCCAAGAATGATTACTAATTCACGTGGTCTAAACACTAGGGTGGGGTAGCACGCGGATGTTAGAATTTCAGCGATAAGGAGAACTCCTGGAATGGTCAAACTTCTGGTTCAATGGCTCTTGAGCGCCTTTGCCCTGCTGGTTGTTTCCAATCTCGTGCCCGGCTTCTATGTGCGGGGCCTGGGTTCAGCTCTTACGGCTGCCTTGATCATCGGCCTGCTCAACGCCACGGTGGGCTTCGTCCTCAAGGTCATCACCTTCCCCATCAGCATCCTCACCCTCGGCATCTTCCTGCTGGTCATCAACGGATTGATGATCTTGCTGGCATCAAAAATCGTCCGCGGCTTTCATGTGGACGGATTCTGGCCGGCCTTCTGGGGAGCGGCTTGCTGGCATCAAAAATCGTCCGCGGCTTTCATGTGGACGGATTCTGGCCGGCCTTCTGGGGAGCGGTAGTGCTGGCTCTGCTGGGCATGCTCATCCGCGCTGCCACCAAGAACGCGTAAGCTGTGCGCGTTTTCGGAACTAGTTGCATAAATCGGTTTTGTGTCAGGGCACGACTTCACAGCTTGCAGAAAAATGCTGATGGTGAAGCACGAAGCGTCAGGGCACGACTTCACAGCTTGCAGAAAAATGCTGATGGTGAAGCACGAAGCGTCAGGGCACGACTTCAGTCGTGCCGATAGCGCCTCAAAATACCCCGGGCTTTAGCCCCTGCGTGAAGCTTTTTCCGGAGGGAGTCGCACGAAGCGTCAGGGCACGACTTCACAGCTTACAGAAAAATGCTGATGGTGAAGCACGAAGCGTCAGGGCACGGCTTCACAACTCGCAGAAAAATGCTGATGGTGAAGCAAGAAGTGTCAGGGCACGACTTCAGTCGTGCCGATAGCGCCTCAAAATACCCCGGGCTTTAGCCCCTGAGGGAAGGTTTTTGCGGAGGGAGGCGGGGGTTTCAACCCCCGCAAAAGCCAACAGAATAAAAGCGGGCTTTAGCCCCGGAGAAAACTTCACCTCACGGTTCCGTATCTTTTTCGGGGAACAAAACCTTGCCCGGCGGTGTCAGAGTAATGTATGGACCTGAATCGTCTCAGATCGATCCTGGCTGCGCCCATGGCCGCCCTCTTTCTGATAATGGTGCTTTGTATGTTCGGGGTACGAAGGCCTGACACGACTGGAATACAGATTTCGATGATTCGGGTACCTGATCAGCCAAAGAATGATTGCTCCGATCCAAATCGTATAGTTTATCTCCGACTGGCTCAGGACGGTGTTGTGTGGTTGAATTCAACCGAGATTCCACTAGATCGATTAACTACGATTGTCAAAGAAGTTATGGAAAACCGGGGGGATCGGATTCTTTATGTGGTTGCGGACCCACATGTTTCTTACGGGCAGTTTGTGGGGTTACTGGATAAAATCGTGGCGGCTAAGATGGTTCTTCATATTGCGCTACTCACAGATCAACTTCGGGGAATCGAGGAGGATCATGCGCGAGCTTATTGCGAACTTGAATGGCCCGCTAACGAGTTCTCGTCCACACCTACAGGTTTCTATCCTGCGCCACACCTTTGGCATTGATGCCGGATGCCCATATTCCGCCTTCGAAACAGGGGAATTCATAATCTTTCTCGTAATTCCTTGCAGATAATTTCCCTCATTCGGCGCACAATCAATAAATGAACAATCTCCAGAGGCGCGGCCTTTCCTTTTCCCTGATCCCTGTTCCCTGTTTTTCAGGTACCCCCCTCCCCCCCCTATTTACTGTGAAACTGTGAAACTGTGAGACTGTGAGGCGAAGAGGCCCCCCCCACCCCCCCTGTTTATTTTCAAACCGTGCAGATTAATTCAGAGATGGATTTCGAAAATCTTCGTAATTGGGTGATCGTAGGGCGGAAATCACGATTTTAGGTCGCGCAAGCGCCCTCTGCCTGGACAGCCAGTCCTTGCAGATTAATTCAGCGGGTAGTTGGAGCAATGGGATTTTTAACCGGTACAGGCTTGGCCTGCCGAGCATGAGTCTTCGCGTGCGCGTTTGCGGCCGCCTTGGTCTGTGCCTGCGGAGTCGTCACCGGACGCGCTGCGGCTGGAGCTGCGACAACCGGTCCATTCAGCGTCTGCGGCGTGCGCATAGCTCCGGCGCTGGAAAATCCAGCTTGTCCGGCTCCGCGCAGCGGAACCGCAACTGCGTTCGACGGCTGAGCCGGCTGAAAGCGTGAGGAAATTCCCCACCCGCCGCCCACCACCACGGCAACAATCGCCGCCGCCGCCACCGCGCGCGTCCAGTTATTGTCCATCGAGAACGCCACGGGCCAGCGCAGAAACCGCGCCTTAGGCAACTCCGTCCATGCCGCCGCGCGCAATCCAGCCTGCACCCGCTCCTCAAGCCCCGCAGGCGCAGAGAGCCGCGCAATCAGCCGAAGCGTCTCCTCCGCCGCGCCCGAACCGGAACTTCTGACCTCTGAACTCTGATCTCTGATCTCTGTTTTCATCTCAAACTCCTGGTATGGTCCAGCAAACCGGCCATCAGGTTGCGTGCGCGAAACAGTCTCGACCGCACGCTGGACTCGCTGATCCCCAGCACTGTTGCGATCTCCACGCTGGTCAGCTCCTCGAAGGCCGAGAGCATCAGCACCTCTCGCTCCTTGGCGGGCAACTGCTCCACGCAGCCCAGCACTTGGGCGTGATGTTGCGCGGCCACAGCGCGCTCCTCGGCGCTCAACCCTTCGGCGGGCAGCACACGCGCCAGCTCGGCCACGTCGTCCGTCTCCGGCCGCGTCTTCATGCGGCGCTTGCGGTCCAGCACCACGTTCCACACAATGCGAATCAGCCAAACCCGCTGGTCGCGCACCTCCGCCAGCGTCTCGCGATGCCGCAGCACGCGCACAAACGTCTCCTGCACCGCGTCTTCCGCGTCGGCCGCATTGCGCAGCACCGAGTAAGCCACCCGATACAGTGTTCCGGCGTACTGGCTCACCAGCCCCGCAATCGCAGCCTCTTCCGCGTGTCGGCAGGCCTCTTCGTACGCAGCTTTATCTGCAATACCCATCCAACCTGAGAATACTGCCTGACCCGCGCTCATAGTCCACAGACGCAAGCAAAGGCTAAAATGCTCGAAATTACGCGTCGCTCGGTGCACGCGTCAGCCAAAATGAAAAAGGCTCGCGGAGCCATCGCTCCGCGAGCCTTTTTCGTCAATCCGCCTGCCTTATTGCTTGCCGGCCAGCTTTTGCGTGGCAATCGAGCCGGCCATGCCGTCCTTGTCAGCGTCCTTCACAGCGGCCCATAGCTTCCGCGCCTGCTCAGTCTTGCCCTGTTCGGCATACAGATCGGCCAGGTCAAGCTGCGCCACCGCAGCCGGCACCGTCTCCGACGGCTTTGCCGTCAGCCCGTTGTAAAGGGCAATCGCCTCAGCGTCGCGGTCACTCTGGTGATACAGGCCGGCCAGCGCCAGCTTAGCCAGGTTCGCCAAATTCCTGTCCCACGCCCTCGCCGCCGTCTTCAACTCCGTCTCCGCCGAAGCGCTGTTTCCCAGCTCCTCATACGTGACCCCGGCAAAGTAGTGAGCCTTGGCGCCCTCCGCCAGCCAACCATACTGCCGTGCAACCGCAACAAACTGCTGATTGGCGGCCTTTGCTCTGTCGCCGGCCGTCGTGTATATTCCATTCGTAGCCGGAGTGCCGGGCTGCGCCAGCGGCATATTATAGGTGTCCATCGCCGCGCCCAGGGCATCGTTGGCCTTGCTTGAGCACCAACCCCAGTAAATCAATCCGGCCGCGCACGCCACCACAACCACAGCCGCGACGATAATCCAGCGCATCACGCCAGAACGATGGCCGCTGACCCAGTTCATGCTGCTGGCGGTGGCCTTGGCAAAACGATCTTGTTTCAAAGAATGACGGGTTTTTGTATCCACAGGTCTCTTTCTTCCTTTAACTACAACCCTATCAGTCTATCAGCGCGTGAACAGCGGCGTCCATCGGCCCTTGCGGTTGTGTGGGCGACGCAGTAGGCTAAGTATCTATGTATGAAGAGTTCCGAGTAACCGAGCGCTGGAGCGGCGAAGAGCTCACCTGCCGATGGAAGGGCACACTGGTAGCCATCGCCACGCGCCACGCCGACGCCGTCGATGTCCGCTTCGACGTCAACGGACGCCCCCTGTGGATTGCCCTGCCGCTCGATGCATGGGGTCGTCATAAGTCGTTGACAGGAAAGGTGATCACCGACCAACTCGCCGCCCAGATCGCGGGCCGCTATCTGAAGCAGTTAATCGAAGAAGGCTACGACTCCCGCCGCGAAATCTACACCATGACCGTGGACGAAGTCCTTTCCCATCTTGACCTTGTGGTCGCAGAAGCCAAGGCACAAGGCTCCATGCCCACGCTGGTTAAAGGATAGGGATCAGAGAACAGAGAACAGGGGTCGAAAAACAGGGAACAGGGAACAGAAAACAGGGAACAGAGAGCAAAGATCAGGCGTGAAAACATGAAAAACGCCCTTTACTTATAGATAGAGGTTTTTTGCACAGAATGGGGCGATTTGGGAAGCGGGAACGGAAAAACAGGGAACAGGGAATAGGGAATAGGGAACAGAAAACAGGGGGCAGGGAGCAGGGAATCAGGGCTAGAATCCGCGAAAGTGTTCCACGTGGAACATATTCATTCTGTTGAATTTATCTCTAAAGTTTACCACTTAATTATCAGCAAGGTTTTGAAAATAAATATCAGAGATCAGGGCACAGGGATCAGAAAAGTGGCTGCCAGGTGACGAAGCCGTCAGATTCCATAGCGAACCAATTTGATTGACAACCCCGGTATTTACATGTACATACACATATAGACATGAAACAAAATTCCGAATCGCGGAAAATAGGTGCTAGCCGTCG
>JBEKFS010000079.1:0-14881 GCA_050013195.1 Occallatibacter sp. | reverse complement strand
GGTGGTATGCGCCGCGCGGCGCCAGTACTATGACGGACCCGATCTTCGCGAGGCCGCTCGATTTTTATCTGTTTACCTTGCCGGCATGGCAACTCATCCTCGGATGGCTGATGACGCTCAGCGTGATTGTCTGTGTGTTGGCCATTGTGTTTCTGCTAGTTTCGGGCAGCACGCGCGCGTTCAGCGGGGATCGTCTCAGCCTCTCCAGCCTGCCCTTGCGCGGGCTCTCCATCACGGTAGCATTTTTGTTACTCGTCATCGGCATGCGTGTATATGTTGGCCGCTACGAGCAGCTCTTCGATCACCACACAATCTTTGACGGCGTTACCTACACAGGCGCGCACGTAACACTCACCGGCATGCTCCTGGAGTGTGCGGCGCTGGTGATGGGGGCTGTGATTGCGGCCGTGGGCGGTGTATTGGCGCCTCGCGTTCGCTGGCTGGTGGCGGCTATCGTGCCAGCGGTGGTCTGTTACGCCGGCGTTTCACTGGTAGCCTGGTACAACTCCAGCTTTATCGTCAAGCCCAATGAGCTGGTTCGCGAGCAGCCTTACATCGTTCATAACATTGAGATGACGCAGCAGGCCTATGGCCTGGACCGCTTCGTGCTGCGAGAGTTTCCTGCCGAGACCACTGTCGATGCCACTGATCCAGCTAACAATCAGCTTACATTGCAGAACATCAGACTGTGGGATGTGAAGGCACTTCATGATACGCTGCTCCAGATTCAGGGGATTCGTACCTACTATGACTTCCCTGACATTGACATCGATCGTTACCAGATCGACGGCTCCATGCGCGAGGTAATGCTGGCCGCGCGGGAACTGAATGTGGACAAACTTCCGGAAAGCAGCCGCAACTGGATCAACGACAAACTGATTTTTACTCACGGCTATGGCATCACGATGAACCCGGTGAACGGCTTCACTCAAGAGGGAATGCCTACGCTACTGTTGAGTAATATGCCAGTACAAAGTACATCACCGAGCCTCAACGTGACGCGGCCGGAGATCTACTTTGGCGAAATGACCAACACCGATGTCTACGTCATGACACGTCAGCAGGAGTTCAATTACCCCCAGGGCGCAAGCAACAACCTGACCTCCTACCAGGGCAAGGGCGGCATTGAGTTAGGCGGATTGCTACGGCGCATTCTGATCGCCTTTGATCGCGGCGACCTGGCCAAGCTGCCCTTCAGCGACGATGTGAACGCCCAAAGCCGCCTGCTGATGCGACGCGCGGTGCGCGAGCGTGTCACCACCCTCGCGCCGTTTCTCACCTTCGATCAGGACCCGTATATAGTGTTGGGCGAAGACGGCCGGCTTTCATGGATTCTTGATGCATTCACCCAATCTGGCAGCTATCCATATTCGACGCAATACAACGTAGATGGCCAGCCCATCAACTACATGCGTAACAGTGTGAAGGTTGTCGTTGACGCTTATGACGGCACGACTACGTTTTACGTTTTTGACTCTCAGGACCCAATCCTGGCAGCTTATCGAGCCATCTTTCCCACCCTGTTCAAAGACGCGGCGACCATGCCAGCCGGGCTGCGCAAGCACGTACGCTACCCTGAACTGCTGCTCAGGTTGCAGGCTGAAGTTTACGGCTTGTATCACATGACCAATCCAGAGGTCTTCTATAACCGGGAAGACTTGTGGACAGTCGCCTCAGAGGTAGGCATGGGATCAAGCGGAGAGCAACAAACTCAGCCTATGCAGCCGAACTTTGTACTGATGAAGCTGCCCGGCGAAACCGGCGCCGAGTTTGTTGAGATTTTGCCCTTTACTCCGGCCAACCGGCCTAACCTGATCGGATGGATTGCGGGCCGAAGCGATGGCGAGCATTATGGCACGTCCATCGTCTACGATTTTCCCAAAACAAGGCTGGTGGACGGGCCAATACAGATTGAGGCGCGCATCGATCAGAATGCACAGCTTTCCGGACAGTTAAGCTTGTGGAATCAGCAAGGCTCGCACGTGCGGCGGGGAACGTTGCTGGTGATACCTTCCGGGCGAGCGCTGCTCTATGCGGAGCCGATTTATTTACAGGCCGACCGTAGTCCCATGCCTGAGTTGCGCCTGGTGGTGCTGGCCTTGCAAGACAAGCTGGCCTACGGGCCAACCTTCGAGGCAGCGCTGTCGTCGTTGTTTGGCGGTGGGGTTTCGTCGTTGAGCTCATCCGAGTCGACAGCAGCGCCGGCGGCCACTGCTCCGGCGGGCGCGTCACAACCAGCACAGGATATGAAGGCGCTGATTGCGCAGGCAGGCAAGGACTTCAACGATTATCAACGGTTGACGGCGGAAGGCAAACTTGGCGAGGCAGGGCAGAAGCTTGAAGCGTTAAAGCAGGTGATTGAAAAGCTGAACGCGCGGGCGAAATAATCAGGCGGCGGAGTTGGCCTTCAACTCCGCCAGAATCTTGGCGACCGCCACTTCTGCGGCCTTGGCGATCTCTGGTGAAAGATCCATCGATATGGACTGCTTGGGATCGATGGTGATGGCGTAGAGAACTACATCTGGGCCACCGCCCTGGATATAGAAAACATCCAGAAGATCTTTGACGCCAATGTCGTGTGCGGTAAGTGTAGGAGGGTAGTCTCGCGAGAATTTTGGTGCAGTGCGGGTGATGGTACCAGGCGGGTTGCCGTCAGCGGCTGCGTCGATGAGGATAATGTGGCCAGCGCTCTGCAGCGGTTCGAGCAGAGTGAATCCGCCCGTGCCGCCGTCAAGGCACTCCACATTCGCTGGAAGTTGGTGCTGTTCCAGAGCTCGCACTACATGGACGCCGACGCCTTCATCGCCCATGATGACGTTGCCCAGGCCCAGCACCAGAGTTTTGTTCTGCCCTATTCCTGTTGAGCTATCTGTCACGCTTCTCCGTCCGGTCGAACTTCCATCCGCCTATGATCGAGGATACAGTGCCACGCCCCTCAATGTAGTCATGATAGAAGGCCAGATAGATGTGAATGATAACAAAGGTGACAAAGAACCACAGGAACGTGTGGTGCCAGAAACGCACGTTTGCATCTCCGCCCATCAGCGGCACGATCCAGGTAAACATCCGCGGCAAAAACGAATTACTCATGCTGGAGTAAAGCGCGAAGCCGGTGATGGTCTGGAAGACAAACGCGAGGAAGGTGCCGAAATAAATCACACCAGCCAGCGCGTTATGCCCCGTGGAGATCGGCCCGTGCATCTTGGTTTGTAGCACGTCGGCCTCGATGACCTCGACGATCTCTTGCCGTTGCGAATTCTTCAACGGGAAGAAGGCAGTCCATCGGGCGTACTTGTTGCCGACGAAGCCCCAGTAGAGCCGCGCCAGGAAGTTGAAGACATAGACGAACGCGCACGCGAAGTGGATGAAGCGCACCCAGCCGAACCAGTATTGCTGGTAAGCCTCAGCCGCATAAAATGCGCGGATGGGTGCCCCGATCAGGTAGCCGGTGACGCACAAGGCCGTCAGGGCGATTGCATTGATCCAATGGTAGGCTCGCACCGGCAGTTCCCACACGTACACGCGCCGATACTCGACGGGCGCACCACCATTCTGTCGAAACGCGTCTCTTACGCCAATGCCATGGGTACTCATAGCCCTCACTCGAAAGAAACCTGGTGAAGGTGCCGTCCCTGCGGATCGTACAGATGCACGGCGCAGGCCAGGCACGGGTCAAAGGAATGGATGGTGCGCAAAATCTCAACCGGTTCGTCGATCTTTGCCACCGGAGTACCGATCAGCGCCTGTTCAAAGGATGAGCGCTGCCCCTTTGCATCGCGCGGCGAGCCGTTCCACGTGGTCGGCACGACGAGCTGATAGTTCTCGATGGCGCCGTCCTTGATCTTGATCCAGTGCGCCAACGCGCCGCGTGGAGCTTCAACCAGACCAACCCCTTCGGCATTCTTGGGCCAGGTCTTGGGGTCCCATAACTGGCCGTTGAAGGTGGAAACCTCGTTGATCTTGACGTGATCCATCAACTGGCCGTAGTACTCCTTGAGCCAGATCATGGCCAGCGCGGCATCCAGCCCGCGTGCTGCTGTGCGGCCCAGCGTGGAGAAGAGCGCGGTGACGGGGACCTTGAGCTGGCCCAGGGTTGCCTTCACCAGCTCCTGCACGTCCGTGCGACCGGAGGCAAAGGCTACCAACAGCCTGGCCAGCGGGCCCACTTCCATGGCATTGTCCTTCCAGCGCGGGGTCTTCAGGAAGGAATACTTCTCATAGCCTTCCAGTGTCACGAAAGGAGGCTTGGGCCCGGAGTATTTGATTTTTGTTTCGCCGGCCCACGGATGGACGCCTTCCTTGTCTCCTTTTTCGTAGCTGTACCAGGAGTGAGCAATATACTCCTTGATCTCCTGCGAATCGGTTGCATTGACCGGATACACGTGGCTGAGGTCGCGATTGAGCACCACGCCGCGTGGATACTTGAACGAATCCGGCTGGTTGTAGCCCTTGGTGGGGAACTCGCCGTAGCTGAGGTAGTTGGTCAACCCGCCGCCATAGCCGGCCCAGTCCTTGTAGAAGGAGGCAACGGCCAACAGATCGGGGATGTAGACCTGGTTCAGGAATTCATCCGCCTGATCAATAAGCTTCTTGACCAGGTTAAGCCGCTCGGAGTTGATGGCGGCTACTTCATTCATGTTGATGGAGCAGGGAACACCGCCCACCAGATAATTCGGGTGCGGGTTCTTGCCGCCAAAGACAGCGTGGATCTTGACCAGTTCCTTCTGCCAGACCAGCGCGTCCAGGTAGTGCGCCACAGCAATGAGATTCACCTCAGGAGGCAGCTTGTAGGCCGGATGGCCCCAATAGCCGTTGGCGAAGATGCCCAGACCGCTGGCGGCGAAGGCTTTGACCTTATTCTGCACCTCGGCGAAATAGGCGGGCGTGTTCTTGTCCCACTTGGAGAATGTACCCGCCATCTCCGCTGCCTTCTTGGGATCGGCCTTAAGGCAGTTGACGATGTCCACCCAGTCGAGCGCGTGCAGGTGATAGAAGTGGATCACGTGATCCTGCACGTACTGCGTGGTCATCATGATGCTGCGGATGATTTCTGCCGTGGGGGGGATGGTGATCCCCAGCGCATTTTCCACGGCACGCACGCTGGCCAGGGCATGCACGGTGGTGCAAACGCCGCAGACGCGCTCGGTGAAGGCCCAGGCATCGCGGGGATCGCGTCCAATGAGGATCTTTTCTATGCCGCGCACCATGGTGCCTGAGCTGAAAGCGTCAGTGATTTTGCCATTTTCCACCACTGCCTCAATGCGCAGGTGGCCTTCAAGACGAGTTACCGGATCGACGACAATGCGTGTCATAGGCTCTCTCACGACTCCTTGTGTTCTTCAGCGTGCACATCCGCGATCACGCTGCGTTTGCGAATATTGGTAACAACCGCGTGGGCCGCAACTCCGGCCAGCGTGGCTACTCCGACCACGGTACCAATCGTGTCGGCAGTGCTTTCAACGCCGAAGCCGGGGAAGGAGGACAGGTGTTGATAGAACGGTTCGTTGTCCCAGAAGCCCTCCTCACTGCACCCGATGCAACCGTGGCCGGACTGGATGGGATAGCTGGTACCTTCGTTCCACTTGGTCACCGAACAGGCGTTGTAGGTGACAGGACCGCGGCAGCCCACCTTGTACAGACAATAACCCTTGCGCGCGCCTTCATCGTCAAAGGACTCGACGAACAGCCCGGCGTCGTAGTTGGGGCGGCGGTAACAGGTGTCGTGAACACGGCGGCCATAAAACTCCTTGGGCCGGCCCTGCGAGTCCAGCGCTGGAATCTGTCCCAGAACCAGCAGGTGGGTCACTACTCCCATCATCACGTCTGCGATGGGTGGACATCCGGGGACATTGATCACCGGCTTATCCACGAGTTTATGGATAGGCGTGGCTCCGGTTGGATTGGGCTTGGCCGCTTGAATGCAACCATTGGAGGCGCAACTGCCCCATGCGACGATCGCAGCCGCATCTTTGGAGACGGTCTGCAGGATGGATTCGGCAGTCTTGCCGCCGATCATGCAGTAGACGCCGTCATCTTTTGTAGGCACCGCGCCCTCGACAAGAACAATGTACTTGCCCTTGTTCTTTTCGATGGTGTCCGTCAGGCTTTTCTCCGCCTGGAAGCCTGAGGCTGCCATCAAGGTCTCGGTGTAGTTCAAGTTCAGAACGTCGAGCAGCACGTCCAGAACGATGGGGTGCGACGCCCGGATAAAGGACTCGCTGCAGCAGGTGCACTCCTGGAAGTGCATCCATACGACAGCCGGCTTTTCTTTTTTCTCGAAGGCTGAGACGACCTGGGCCACGCCGGATTGACCCAGCCCGGCCACGGTTGCGGCGGCAGCGCAGAATTGTAGAAAATCCCTGCGGCTGTAGCCCTTCTGTTGCATCGAATTCCAAATTGATTGACCCATGCCTACCTCGCTCCGTGTGCAGGTACCGGAAAAACCGTGGCAGCCTGGACCCCCTCGAAGGGAGCCGCCACTGGTTCCCCGTTGGATGAAGGAGAAGTTACGCAGGGAAATGACGGTCGGCTGTGACCAGCGTCACATTAGTTATGTTCAATTTTGCACATGTCGGTCTAAACATGAGTCAAGATACAGATCACACGTAATTTGCATCACATTTAAACTGTATGGAAGTGACGCTCTAACGACACGGTTTGTCGAGAAAAATGGTCATTTTAGGCAGCCAGCACGTGCATATAAATACATGTAAATCTGTCATGCTCGATATCAGAGCTATCCAAGCTATCCAAAAACAGCTGTTTTTTGGTGAAAAACCTGGTTTAGACCTGGTCTTGACCTAGTCAAGCAGCACACAGATCAGAGATCAGGGACGGGGTTGGGCGGCGGCGCTCCGGGCAGAGCGGGAGAAGGTGCTTGACATTGGGCGTGTAGCGCGCGATGACCAGAGAAGATGGAGGGTAAGCGAAGGCGGAAGAAGGACCCGCAAATAGAAGCGCTTCATGAGTTGGTACGGATGGCTTTGTATGGCTGATCAGAGATCTGAGAACAGGGACTAACCACCCCAGCGAGCAAAAAACCGCTCGTTGGGGAGGCCCGATTTGATAAGAATCAAGGGGTTAGAGGCAAAAGTGTTCCACGTGGAACATATTCATTCTGTTGAGTTTAGGGCGATGTTTACTACTTAATTATCAGCAAGGTTTGGAAAATAAATATGGGTTGGGTATAAGTGCCTCAGGGAACAGGGAATAGGGAAAGACCCTCCGAGGCTAAAGCCCGAAATATCAAGACAAGTTCCATCAGTGGGCTGAAGCCCACTGCTCCCTCCGGTGGAAGGATGAGGTTTGCGGTTTCCCAGGCCTCAGATTCGAGACCTGGGGAACCTATCGATGGGGACCGCAGTAAACCTCCGCCTACCTCCGGCTTACGGCACGACTGAAGTAGAGTCACTGTCGCCAGCGCTTGAATAGCGTGAAGGCGATGAGGAACAAGGCTGCGAAAAGGCCGATGCAGATGAAAAGCGTATTTGTGTTATAGCGAATTCCTAATATCTGATTCCCGGCTGGCGGCAATGGCTTCCTGGTCATGGCGTCGGCCGGAACAAGCGCCGTCGCCGCCTCGCCTTCCAGCGTCACCGCGCCTTGTTCGAAGGTCTTGAGCGCGGCATCGTCAGCGGCGAAGGCGACCCAGCAAACAGCAGCTTTGCTGAGAATGCCACAGACCGTCTCCAAGGTTCCTTTCTGATCGGGGTGTTCGATGGGTGCGACGGTGGCGCGTTCAATCCACAGATTGTGAGTGCCCAGCGTGTAGGTGTTATGGGCCGGATTCGCTACCGTAAGGGACCTCTGCAGGCCGCGGGAAACGCCAGCGCCAAGGGAGGGAAGGTAATCGCCGGTTAAATATTGTCCAATACAGTTGAAGGGCATGGCCGATATAGAGATGATGGAGGCGGGGTGAGGATGGCCGGCTGTGAGCACATCGACAGTGCAGGCATCGAGCTTTTCTTTATTGCTGCCGGCGTACTTAGCCGCCGCCTGCTGCTCCCACGGCAGTGTTGGATGCTCGGAGAGAACCGTCCAGTCCGATGGAAGACTGTAAGTGAAGCCGAGATCGCTGGTGTGTACCTTTGCAACGGGTGGACCCGCTAAGAGAGTGCCGTCGAGAGCAGAGGGGGGAATGTCCAAGGAATTACCGGAGAGAACAGAGGGAGGCATGTCGGGAGATTGCGCAGCGAACGTAACGGCGCAAAAGACGAGGAGCGCGGCACAAATGAGGGTTTTCATTTGGCTGCCATGCTACAACATTTGCCGCGTGAAAGTCGACGGTTTTACATCGTCTTATATGGTGTAATTGAGGGTTGAAGGAGTTTGGAGGGAATCAGTTGGAAAACGTTGATAATGTTGACTTTATTCGCCGGTTCATTGAGGCATGTGTGCGTGCCGATGCGGACGAGTTTGCCAGCTATTTTTGCGAGGATGCGTTATGGTGGAATTCGCCATGGAAGCCGGTTGAAGGGCGGGAGGCTATTCGGGAGACGCTGCGCAGAGGGGCAGAGCGGATGACTGCCTTGCCTTGGGAGATTCGCCACATTGTGTCGGGCGGCGATGTGGTGATGACCGAACGCGTGGATCATTTTCTGGTGGGAGACAAGCGGGTCAGCGTGCCGTGCATGGGGATCTTTGAGTTGCGCGATGGAAAGATTGCCGCATGGAGAGATTATTGGGATTTGAAGGAGTTTGAAGCGCAGATGGCGGGCGCGGGCTGATGACTCCTGTTCCCACCAATGGGCAGGCTCCGGGAGCCCAAATGCGGCTTGACCGGAGAGATTAAGGGAATTAAACTCGCTTGCCCAGGAGGATTCTATGAGAAAGGCAATGACTTCTTCCATTGTAGGCATCGCATTCTCTTGCGTAATCCTGTTGCTTCAATCACGCCCCCCGGCACGTGCACAGGGTGGCACGGGTCCGGTGAACCTGCTGTCGTGGGGCGCCGGAGCGCTCATCGTACAAGCGCCGCCGTCCTACTCGAATAGCGGCCAGTGGTCTGCCGATGCACTTCTGGACGAGCTTCCAGACACGGGCTGGGCCTCGCCAGCAGGCGACCTTGCGCCCAAGGTCTTCATCTTCGAGTTGGCGAACAGGAGCGAAATTACCAGCCTGGCCTTCGATACCGCCAATGTGGAGAACCGGGGCTGCGGGGCCAAGGATTTGAAGGTGGAGATTTCCGACCGCAAGGACGGGGGCTTTACGGAAATTGCCAGGCCGTCGCTTGCGCCGGTCCAGGATCACCAGAAATTTGTACTGAAAACGCTAGCCAGCGGACGCTACCTGAGGCTGACGGTGCTCAACAACTGGGGCGATAGCCAGTTCATGGAAATCATGAATATGTATGCCTATGGCAAACCACTGACCACGCGGGCGCTGGCCGACAACTCCGGCACGTTTTCTTCCACCTACGGAGACTTCCATATGCAACAAAGCGGCGCGACGGTTAATGGATGTTATGTGCAAAATAACGGGCTGATAGAAAACGGTGGATTCGACGGCAGGGTGCTGCGGTTTACCTGGAGCGAAGGCGAAGTGGCTCCAGGTGAACGCCATGGCGGCCCGGCGATGTTGATCTTCGCCGACGACGGCCAATCGTTTACCGGATTTTTTTGGAGTGAAGGCAGTAGCGGAATCTACAGTGGAGTGTGGAGCGGAACGCGAACCTCCCGGACGATTGGCTCATGCCCTTACTGGAAGCCGGGAACAAGCAACGAGGTCATGAAGCAACTGCAGAGTGAAGGGCGCGCGCGGCTTTACGGGATTCTGTTTGATACCGATTCCGACCACCTGAAGGACGAATCCAAACCCACGCTGGATAAGCTGGTGGCAGCAGCCCGCTCCCAGCCGACGTGGAACTTCGCGATCGAAGGACACACCGACAATGTGGGCGGCGACGCCCACAACCAGACGCTCTCAGAAAAGCGCGCCGCCTCCGTGAAAGCGTATCTGGTCAATGCTGGCGTGAATGCGAACCGTTTGACAACCCAAGGATTTGGGGCAAGCCGCCCAGTGAGCAGCAATGACACCGCGCTGGGCCGCTCGCAAAACCGGAGGGTGGAGATTGTAAAGAAGTAGGTCCAGAGTCTCAGCAGGCGCAACGCCCTTGACACCCTATCAACGGAGGGCAAATTCTACGTGCCGCCAGGAGCTTGGGGAATCAATGGATGGGTAGAAACCCATCCCTGCCAGACGTGTGTTGATATTGAGCATTTGCGGCACAGCTGACGCCGTGCCCTGATACAAAGCGGGATTATGAAACATGCTCTAAGAGACTGCCGGACTATACTAACGAGCAAAACAGCCGAGAGGAGAATTCTCATGAACCGATCAGCTTTTCTGCAACGCAGCCTGAGAATGAGTCTTGTACTCGCCTGTTTGATTGGAAATCTGCCGTCCACAGCTGCACAAACGCCCCCGGACAAGGGAGAGACCATCGTGCTGATACGGCATGGGGAAAAACCGGCAGGCGGACTTGGCCAGTTGTCATGCAGAGGACTCTACCGGTCGCTGAAACTGCCACCCAAGCTGATTGGCCTCTATGGCAAGCCGGACTACATCTATGCGCCGAATCCCAACGTGAAGATGAGCGACTACCACATTCTGCAGACGTACTCTTACCTGAGGCCGCTGGCGACCATCGAGCCAACCGCTATCCGCCTGGGGATGCCGGTGAATACAGAAATCGGATACAACCAGATCGACAAGCTGCAGCAAGAATTGCTCCAGCCTTCCCTAGACCACAAGCTGATCTTTGTTGCCTGGGAGCACTACTATTTGCATAAGTTCGCCAAACAGATGCTGGAGACCTGCGGGGGCAATCCGGCACAAGTGCCCCACTGGAAGGACAGCGATTATGACACGATCTATATTCTTCACGTCACACAGTCCTGCAAGAACGGCGCTCCGCCAGCCACGTTTAAAACCCAGAAGGAAGGGCTGGATGACAAGCTGAAAGACACCTGCCCCGATCTGCCGTAGATTGCCGTCAAGCGTTTGGAAAACCGACAGATATGGTGTAATTCAGGGTTGAAGGATTTTGGAGGGAAGCAGTTGGAAAACGTCCCTCAGGGGCTAAAGTGCAATATTTGTTTTGTTGCGTTTACGGCACGACTGAAGTCGTGCCCTGGCACAAAGCCAAGGTTTTCCGCAGCCTGCGGGGGATTGAGAGTTGCGGAGGGGGCATCGCGCTCAGTCGCGGGGGATCTCCAGGGCTCCGGTGAGGCTGGAGACGCGGGCGACTCCATGGCCGCGGCACCAGGACTCGAGCCCCTTGGCGAGGCGCTCGACGGCACGGGGGTCGGCGAAGCTGGCTGTGCCCACCTGGACGGCGGTGGCTCCCGCGAGCAGGAACTCGACGGCGTCTTCCGGGGTGGTGATGCCGCCCATGCCGATGATGGGGATGTTGACGGCCTGGGCGGTCTCGTAGACCATGCGCAGGGCGATGGGCTTGATGGCCGGTCCGGAGAGGCCTCCGGTGATGTTCGACAGACGCGGATGGCGGGTCTCAGCGTCGATGGACATGGCCAGAAATGTATTGGACACGCTAACCGCATCGGCACCGGCGCGGGCGGAGATCCTGGCCATGTGGGCGATGGAGGTTACGTTGGGCGAGAGCTTGACGATGATCGGCCGAGTGGACTTGCTGCGGACCTGGCCAACGAGATATTCGAGCGATCCGGGGTCGGTGCCGAAGATCATGTAGTCGGCGTGGATGTTGGGGCAGGAGACGTTGAGTTCGTAGGCGGCGATGCCATCAGCCTTGTTTAGCCGCTCGATGACCGCGACGTACTCGCCTATCGTGTAGCCGAAAACATTGACGATGACGTTCGAGCGGGGGTAGCGGCGGAGCGGAGGCAGCTTGCGGGCGATGAAGTCTTCGACGCCTACGTTTTGAAGGCCGATGGCGTTGAGCATGCCGGACGCGGTTTGGATGAGGCGCGGAGGGGAGTGGCCGGCGATGGGCTCGAGCGAGATGCCCTTGGTGACGAATGCGCCAATGCGCTCCAGGGAGACGATCTCTTCAAACTCGATGCCGTAGCCAAAGGTACCGCTCGCGGCGATGATGGGGCTGGCCAGCTCCAGGCCTGCCAGCGATACTTTCATGTCAGGTTTCACTCGCGGCTCGCATCCTTTAACAGAGATCAGAGAACAGAGATCAGAGATCAGGGTCAGTTGTCAGACGTGACCACAGGTTCATGATACTAGCCGGTCAGAGAGCAAATACCGGGGCGACTTTGTGGAAGCCGCCCTTGGGTCTCTCGATGGCGAATGCTTACGCGGTGACCGGTTGGGCGGCGTTTACCTTGACCGGGGTAAGCCATCCGAAGCGGTCGGGTTTGAGTCCGTTGGCGATGCCGAGGAATTCGTCGGCGATCTTTTTGGTGATTTCGCCGGGTTTGCCATCGCCGATAATGATGCGGTCAACGGAGCGGATGGGCGAGACCTCGGCGGCCGTGCCGGTGAAAAAGAGCTCGTCCGCGATGTAAAGCATCTCGCGCGGAATGGGTTGCTCGATGACCGTATAGCCGAGGTGGCGGGCGATGGCTATGGCAGAGTCACGGGTGATGCCGGAGAGAGCTGAGTTGCCCAACTGCGGGGTGTAGAGTACGCCGCTGCGGACAACGAAGACGTTTTCGCCGGAGCCTTCGCTGACCAGGCCATTGACGTCGAGGGCGATGCCCTCGGCGTATCCGTTGGTGTCAGCTTCCATGCGGATCAGCTGTGAATTCATATAGTTGGCGCCAGCCTTGGCTAAAGCGGGCATGGTGTTGGGCGCCAGCCGGTTCCAACTGGAGATGCATACGTCAGCGCCGCTCTGTCCAGCAATATATTTGCCCCAGGGGTAGTTGGCGATGTAGACCTCGATGGGCGAGCCTTTGGGGTTGACACCGATTTCACCGTAGCCGCGGAGCACGATGGGGCGAATGTAGCAGGGAGCAACCCCATTAGCTTCAATCAAATCCACGACGGCGGCACAGAGTTCATCGAGCGAGTAGGGCACCGCAATGCGGTATATTTTGGCCGAGTCCAGAAGCCGCTGCATATGCTCCGGCAGGCGGAATACGGCAGATCCCCGCGGTTGCCCGTAACAGCGAATTCCTTCAAAGACGCTGGAGCCGTAGTGAATCACATGGCTCATGACGTGAATGTTGGCCTGTTCCCAGGGAATGAAATTGCCGTTGTGCCATATTTTGGAGGTGGGTTGGATAGGCATGGGGTTGGAATGCTCCTTGAAATTACCGGCTACTTACAGATAAGGGTAGCGCGACAGAGGTGGCCCTGTCACGGAACTGTGTAAGCAGGCCAGGACAGTAGTTACTGAGCTGATATGTTTTCAATGATGGCGGAGGGCATCAATGCGGCTGTTTGGGCGGTGCGCCTTGGCCGAAGATCCGGCAATTCCAGGTTCTGAGCGCTTTCGGCCATTCGCAGGTGATGTTCCATTTGAATCCGCGCCTCAATGGGATTGTGGGCACGGATGGCGCGGAATATTTCGCGATGCATCTCTGCCATATCGCGGAGATAGTTGGCGCGTTGGACGGTTTTGAGCCGCTTTTCATACATGGCCGCGGTGATGGTCTCAATGAGTGCAGCCAGAATCGGATTGCCGGAGGCCTGCGCGATGATGCGGTGAAAGAGCATGTCATGCTTGAGGAATTCAACGTTGTTGTCTGAGCAGGCGAACATTTCAGCGACCTCCTCCGCCAGCGCCGCGTGATGCTCCTCATTGCCCCGTTCGGCGGCGAGAGCTGCAAGGCTGCTTTCAATAATCAGGCGGGCCTCAAACATCTGCCAGAATTGGAAGCCATAGAGCGCGCTCATCAGCCCCAGCGAAGCCTTGCTGAACTCGGCCGGGCCATCCTTGATGAAGGTTCCGACCCCGTGCCGCACCCTCATTACCCCCATGGCCACCAGGTAGCCGATGCCAGTGCGCAGGCTGGCGCGGCTGATCTTGAGCGTACGCGCCAGCTCCCGCTCGGGGGGGATTCTGTCGCCCGGCTGCAAGGCGCCCTTTTCCAGAAGGACGCGGATGTGGTTGACCACTTGCCGGGTCCTGTCGGTATCGGGCGTATCCTTATTGAGACTGAGCATAGGGGCTAGATTCCTGTCATATTGCAGGGAATATGAACATTATTAGATTAACACCGGATACTGTTCGAAGATTTCAATCTTCACACATTGGCAACAAGCGCGGTGTGCGTGTATGCTAGTGGTCAGACCTCGTGTCCGTGCCTTCGGCTGTCCATTCATGGCGCTGGACTAAAATGAAACCGGCGGGATGCCGATCAAACCATTGCAGATTTTCATCAATTCCATTTGAGGAACAGGAGTAAAGGCCAATGAGTCATGGATTGAATATCCGCAAGGATGCGGAACTGGATTTTCTATCGCTGGGCGCGCTGGTGCACAGGCTCGATCCGGGGATCATACCCTTCCGCAAGGCGACCGAGTGCAAGATACACGTCAGCGGCGGCGAGTTCAATGTGGCTGCCAACCTTTCGGATTGCTTTGGCATGAGGACGGCAATCGTCTCGGCGATGTCGGACTATCCGATTGGCGATCTGATAGCGGAACGGGTGCGCGCGATGGGCGTGAAGCCGATCTACAAGCACTTCAAGCACAACGGAGTGAACGGCCCGAATATGGCTACCGTCTACAGCGACCAGGGCCACGGCGTGCGTCCTCCAGTGGTCTTTTACAATCGCTGCAACGAAGCGGCTGCGCAACTGAAGCCGGGCGACTTCGACTGGAAAGCGATTTTTGCCAAGGGTGTGAAGTGGGTGCATTGCGGCGGCATTTTTGCGGCTCTGTCACCAACTACAGCGCCGCTGGCCGCAGAGATGATGAAGGAAGCCAAGGCGGCGGGCGCGAT
>JBEKFS010000078.1:0-22205 GCA_050013195.1 Occallatibacter sp. | reverse complement strand
GAGGTGGCCGAGGAGGTCCGCGCCCTGGCTGCGCGGGGGATTCGGCCCGGCCTTGCGGCGGTGTTGGTGGGCAACGTGGCCGCGTCGGAGATCTATGTTCGCAGCAAGGTGCAAACCTGCGCCGAGCTGGGCATTTTCAGCGACCTGATCAAGCGGCCGGAGACGGTGACCACCGCAGAGCTACTCGAACTGGTGGCCAGCCTGAACGCGCGCGACGAGATCGACGGAATCCTCATTCAGTTGCCGTTGCCTGCGCATGTGGACACAAAGGTCCTGCTCGACTCCGTCTCCCCCGCCAAGGACGTGGACGGCTTACACCCTGTGAACGCGGGCCGTTTGCTGGCGGGGCGGCCTGCGCTTGTACCCTGCACCCCGGCGGGAATTATTGAGATTCTGAAGCGCAGCGGGATTCCCATCAGCGGCCAGCACGCAGTCGTCGTAGGCCGCAGCGACATTGTGGGCAAGCCTGTGGCCCTGCTGCTGCTGCACCAGAATGCCACCGTAACGATTTGCCACTCGAAGACCCGCGATCTGGGCGCGATTACCCGCCAGGCAGACATTCTGGTTGCCGCAATCGGCCGTCCCGGCTTCATCACCGCGGAGATGATCACCCCTGGTGCGACCGTCATCGACGTAGGCATGAACCGCATCACCGACTACGCGGAATTTGCCCGCCTCTTTGCAGGAGACGCAAAGCGCGAGACTGCTTTCGCCAAGCGCGTCTCGATTCTTGTGGGCGACGTGCATCCCAAGGCCTTCGAACGAGCCGGAGCCTACACGCCCGTGCCCGGCGGCGTGGGTCCGCTGACGATTGCCATGCTGATGGCCAATACCGTGCGTGCCACTAAAATGCGGCGAGGGCTATAGCTGATGCTGCGCGTTGGTCTTACCGGAGGGTTGGGGAGCGGCAAGAGCACCGTCGTGTCCGCACTGCGCGCATTGGGCGCTGAGGTCATCGAGGCCGACGAGCTTGGCCGGAAGCTGATGGAGCCGGGGCAGCCGGTTTTTTCCTCGATCGTGGAGCACTTTGGCCCGGAGGTCGTTGGCCCCGACGGCCGTCTGAATCGCGCCCGCCTGGCTGATCTGGCCTTTAAGCGTGGGCGGGTGAACGAACTGAATGCGATAGTGCATCCGGCGGTAATTGCCGCCCAGCAGCGTTGGATGGATCAGGTTTTTGCCAGCAACCCGGCTGCCGTGGCCGTCGTTGAGTCGGCACTCATATTTGAAGTCGAGCGCGATGCCCGTGCCCGCGGCGAAAGCGAGACGGTGCTGGCTGACTGGCGGCGGCGCCTGGACCGCATCGTTGTGGTTACAGCGCCCGACGAGCTGAAGATCGCCCGCTATGTTGCCCGCGTTTGCCCGGTGGGGGCTGACCACGCAGACGGGGTCCCCAGCGACAGGTCTTCGTCGCAGGGGTGGGAAGCCGGGGTCCCCAGCGACAGGTCTTCGTCGATGGGGTGGAAAGCCGGGGTCCCCAGCGACAGGTCTTCGTCGATGGGGTGGAAAGCCGCCGAAGCCGATGCCCAGCTTCGCTTGGCGCGCCAGATTCCCGACGCGGTGAAAGCCGCCCGCGCCGACTATATCATTGATAATTCAGGAGATAAAGAAGCGCTCCTCGCTCAGGTAGAGAAACTGTGGCAGCGCCTCCAGGCGGAAAGCAACAAGTTTGCCGCAAAGGAGTCTTTAGAATAGAGATAACTGATGATTTTAGAGGATCACAAGCTTATGAAATTGCGCCCGGTTGTTCTGGTTGTTTTGCTGGTGGGTGGATTCTGGTTTCTCACCACGCATCTTCCCCCAAATCTTGCTCGATACTCTCCGAGCAACTTCACGCTGTTTCGCCCGGCCAGTTCCGCGCTTCAGCTCACCGAGGCCCAGGCTGCGCCCGCCTACGATGCCGAGGAGCAGAACAACATCGCCATCTACAAGCGTGTGTTGCCGTCGGTGGTCAACATCACCTCTACCGCACTGGTCCCCACATTCTTTTACGGGCTGGTTCCGCAGCAGGGCCAGGGCTCGGGCTTCATCCTGGACAAGGCTGGCCACGTGCTTACCAACTTCCACGTCGTCGCGGGCGCAAACCGCGGCATTAAAGTGCAATTGAGCAACAAGCGCAACTACGACGCCAAGGTAGTGGGCACCGACCGCACGCACGACCTGGCCCTGCTGCAGATCGCCGCGCCCGACCTGCAACCGGTAACGCTGGCCGATTCCGGCGGGCTGGCCGTGGGACAAAAGGTCTATGCCATCGGCAATCCCTTTGGCCTCAGCGGCACCATGACGCGGGGCATCATCAGCTCCATCCGGTCGATTCGCAACGGCGATGGCGCGCCCATCGAGGACGCCATCCAGACAGACGCGGCCATCAACCCCGGGAACTCCGGCGGTCCCTTGCTCAACTCCCGCGGTGAGGTCATCGGCATCAACACTTTGATCGCCTCCAACGGCGCGGAGCAAAGCTCCGGCATCGGCTTTGCAATTCCCATCAACACAGCCAAAGCGGTGCTGGCCGACCTGACTCGCTACGGGCGCGTCAAGCGGCCCGCGCTGGGCATCGAGTCCTATGCGATTGGTCCCGACCTGGCCGAGCAGATGGGTCTGGCCGTTGACTCCGGAATTCTGATCGAGAAGGTCCTCCCCGGCGGCGCGGCGGAGAAGGCGGGACTGCGCGGTGGCACTGAGCAGGCCTACGTGGGCAATCAACCCATCCTGCTGGGCGGTGACCTCATCGTGGCTATCGACGGACAGCGGGTCACCAATCCCCAGGAGATCAACGCCGTCATGGAAAAACATCAGGCCGGCGACACCGTCAGCGTCACCTTCTATCGCGGCCAAAAGCAGATGACCTACAAATTGATCGCGGGAGAAGCGCGGGAGTCGAACAACTAACAGCATGTGTCCAAACAGGTGAATCATTCTTACGCATAGGGTCATCTACGGATAAGATGCCGGTATAGCGGGTATCAAGGAGAGCCTACATGAGTTGGATGCGACTCGTTGCGATTATTCTAGGCGCAGGTATTCTCTCGTCGCTCACGGACTGGTTCTTCGCCGGCGACTGGGTTCACCGGCGCTTCACTTATCCGGAAATCTGGCGCAAGGGCGCGGAAGGCAGAGCGATTGCCCTGACCAGTCCGCTGCCGTTTTTGACCTGTGGTGTTTTTGCCTTGCTCGCCGCTTGTCTGGGTATTCATTCTGTATCGGGAGCAGTCAAATTGGCTGTTGCGATATGGATGATCGGCCCGCTGCCGCTGATTCTCACTAATGCCGCATTCATCAAGATGCACCGGGTGTTTGTGGTCTCTTACGCGACCGGATGGCTCGTCAAACTGTTGATTGTGGCGCTGGCGGTAGGCTGGTTCATTCGTTGATGCCGGCAGTTCGATATCAGCCGCTGTTTTTGACAGACTGGATTTCGGATTGACGGCCGAAAATCGAAGCCTTCTGGAAAACTTGCCACAAGACCGACATCCGGAGGCAAATCCCTGCACGCGGGTAATGTTGACATGGCTGGCATACACCGACTACCTTTACGCTAGCCAATTTCTATACAAACGTGACAGGGGACACCATGCAGTCTATTCGCAATATGGCTGTACTCGCAGTCCTGTGTTTCGGGTGTTTTCTTGTTCGCGCGCAGGAAAATCCCGGACGTGACCTTACTCCAGCCAACAGAACAGCTTCTGTGGTCTCCATAGCGGAGTTGCCGCTCGCCTTCGAGCCAAATGTTGGTCAAGGGCCTTCGGACCAGATATTTCTGACCCGTTCAGGAATTATGCAGATGGGCTTTTCCGCCGACTCACTGGATTTTCGCTTGCCCTCGACAAGCGAAAATGGGAGTCTCGGCATGACTCTGGTCGGAGCCAATAAGAATGTCAAGATCGAGGCTTCGGAAAAGGGTGTGGGGGAATCGAATTACATTCTTGGCAACCAGCAGTCTGCATGGAAGACCCACATCCCGCAATATGGCCGCATCACCT
Source organism: Occallatibacter sp. (assembly GCA_050013195.1). Classification (GTDB taxonomy): domain Bacteria; phylum Acidobacteriota; class Terriglobia; order Terriglobales; family Acidobacteriaceae; genus Telmatobacter. The sequence continues at coordinate 18,225 of JBEKFS010000078.1, read as the reverse complement.
ATAAAGAAATCTATTCAGGCGTGGACCTCACATACTATGGCACAGGCGGGCGAATGGAACATGACTTCGTCGTTCAGCCTGGAGCGGATTATCGCCAGATCAAGATGCGGTATACGGGCGCGCGGACTCTAGCTCTTTCCGCTAATGGCGATCTGCGCATGGGAATAGGCGAAAGCGAAGTGACCGTCCGGGCTCCTCATATCTTTCAGAGGATGCATGGCCGTGAACAGGAAATTGACGGCACATTCGTTCTGTTCGGAGATGATGAAGTAGGCTTTAGCATCGGCGCTTTCGATCCCTCACTGCCGCTGGTGATCGATCCGGTGCTGGATTACGCTACTTACCTTGCCAATTTATCGCTCTATATACAAGGAGTCGCGGTTGACGCAGCGGGAAACACGTATATCACCGGGCAATCATTCTATTCGAGCTACCCAGTAACGACAGGCGCGTATCAGACCACCTGCACGGCATGTGCGTCCAACTATCCGGACGTATTCATTACCAAACTTAACGCGACGGGAACGGCTCAGGTGTATTCCACATTCTTGGGTGGAAGCAACTACAACGTGGCTACGATGATCGCGGTCGATGCAAGTGGCGACGCAATCGTAACCGGATACACTCAGTCATCGGACTTCCCGCTGAAAAACCCCATCAGCTCGGGAACGCTAACCTACCCAGTCGAGGCAGGATTTGTAACTTCGCTGGCGCCGGATGGAGCTTCGCTCAACTTTTCCAGCATTTTGGGTGGAACCGATTCTCAGGGAGTCCATGGGGACACCTATCCCGGAGCAATCGCTGTAGATGCGTCGGGCAACGTCTATGTGGCGGGCACAACTGAGTCGGATACCCTCCCTGTTACGTCCGGGGCACTGAATGCTGGCGTTCCGAGCTATTTTAACGGCTACTATGTCTTTCTCACGAAGTTGCAGCCATCGGGAAATCTGGTGTACAGCGCGATCGTCGGCGCCACAGGCAGCGCTTCCGATTGCTGCTCGGTCGTTGGCCTTGCCGTGGATTCGGCCGGGAATGCCTATCTGGGGGGAAATGTTGGGGGCAACCCGTTAGGATCCTCAACAACCCCGTGGCCGACTACTGCGGGCGCCTATCAAACGGCGTTAATTCCGCCAGCGGAGGGGGCTCCATTCGCAGCCAAAGTATCCGCTGATGGTACGACACTTCTGTATTCGACGCTGGTCGCCACCGGAACGGCGACCGGAATGGCGTTAACCTCGGATAATCAGGTGATCCTGGTTGGGACGGCCAACTACAACTATCCCGTCACCTCGAATGCGTATAGCTCGACTGTCGGCACCAGCTTTATCGCCAAGCTCAGCGCCGATGCAACTCAGCTTGCCTACTCCTCTTACTTCAGCACCCCTGCCGGGGATACGGGCGGGGATATCACCAGCGTCGCGCTTGATGCAACAGGCAATGTTTGGCTGGTGGGCGCCACCGTAAACCAGGACAATATACCCATGGTGGACCCGCTACAGTCGGTTCCTGCTGGCCAGCTTAGAGCAGCATTTGTAACCGAGTTCGACCCAACGATCCGTCAGATTCTTTTCTCTACATACTTCAACGGCGTACTGAACAATTACGCCATCGATGGCCTGGCCATTGACAACCAGGGTCGCGCACACATCGTGGGCATCGCCGCGACCGATCTTCCCACCACATCTTCGTCTTACCTGAGCACTGTCACAGCCGCGCCTTCAGGGCAATCATACTCGTATGGCTTTGCTGCTTTGATCGATCCCAGCCAGCCCGGGCCTGCGACCTGCTTTTCCAATGCGACGTACGGCACCGCCCAAGTGGGCACCTCAGGGCAAAGTTCATTCACCATCACGAACTGCGGGAATGCGCCCCTGATCATCAGCAATACCCAGATTTCGAGCGCCGTCTTCTCCTTACCTTCTTCCACCAATTGCATCGGAACGTTGGCGGCGGGCACGTCGTGCAACCTCACGGCAACATTCACCCCAACCGCGGCGGGATACGCCAGCGCGGTGGTGACGATTACTTCGAATGCGCCGTTTCCCACGAACGATATTACGATCTATGGGCTTGGCACGGCCCCCAGCATTTTTATTCTGCAAACGAACATTGTCTTTCCTACGCAGGTGTATGGCATCAGCGCGAGCGCCACCAATGTGGGCGTAATGGTAGCGAACGAAGGAACGGCTCCACTGAACGTGTATCCGGCCCTAACGACTATTACCGGCGACTTCAATATCGTGAGTAACAACTGCTCAAGCCCTCTTCCTCCCAACTATGCTTGCATCTTTACACTCGCATTTTCTCCTACACAGTTGGGCACGCGAACCGGAACCTTCACCATTGCCAGCAATGATCTCGTTCATCCCTCGTACCCCATTTCGCTTTCGGGCACATCGGTCGCCAATTTTACAACGCCAACGATCAACTACCTTTCAGTTCCCTCCGTTGCGCTGGGGAGCTCGGCTTTCGCGCTGACTATCTATGGCACGAACTTCTTTCCGGAATCTTACGTCACGATTGGCGGAGAATTGCCGGCAACAACCTTCGAAGGCTCCAGCGCACTGAAGGTCACGGTCGATCCAACTCTACTGACAGTAATGGGGGAACTCCCGGTGACTGTGGTTAATCCCGCACCGGGCGGGCAGAGTAACTCAGTCCCCCTGGTCGTCTTCCAGGCGCTGCCCATCTCCGCAGCCAGCCTCGTCTACAACGCGACGACAGGAATGTTGTATGCGTCGATTCCCTCGAGCGCTACGGCAAATGCAAATACAGTTCTGCCCATCAACCCATTCACGGGAGCAACAGGAACTCCGATTCCTGTGGGCAATAACCCCGGCAAGCTGGCCGTATCAAGCGATGGCGCCTACCTCTTCGTTGGCCTCAATGGAGATCACACATTGCAACGCATCAACCTCTCGACATCGCAGGTGGAGCGCACGTTTGCGTTGCCCATTGATAGTCTTTGGGGTATCGCCACTACGGTTTATGATATGCACGGCGTTCCAGGCTCGCCGCAATCTGTTGTCGTCTCGTTGAGCATGACAGCTTCGCCCTCCGAGGCAGGCGCGGCACTCTATACGGACGCGGGACTAGTCAGTTTTCTGGGGAGCACTTTCCAAAACAGCGACTATGGCATCGACAGCTTTGCCTTCACGTCCAATCCATCGATTTTATACGCCTATCCTTTCGGTGCGAGTTTCTTCAGCGAAACGGGGGTCAGTGCAACGGCGTTAACCATCATCTCAGGTGCGTATGCAGGCTCCTGTTGCAATCAGGCAACAGGGTCCATGGTTGCCTCAGACGGCACGCTGCTTTATACCAACTCGGGCGAAGTATGGAATCCTGCGAATACCTCACTGCTGGGCACCTACAGCCCCACTTCCGGCACGCTGTTTTACGAGCAATCTGTTGTTCCTGACACGGCAAACAATCGCACCTTCATACTCGATAGGAACTTCGGATACAACAACATCTCCGGATACGCCGACATTCTGAGCTTCAATCAGGCATCCTATGCGCAAGCTGGAAGCGTCTCGGTGCCCGTCCAGAATTACGTCGAAATCAGCGATCTAAATCGATGGGGCGTTGATGGCTTCGCATTTCACTCTACGTCTGGAACATCTTCCGATGAGATTGTGATCCTGCGCAGCAGCATCGCGCACACGGCAACTGGCGGTACACCAAGCCTGCTTAGCCTACAGCCCGCCAGTGCGCCTGTCGGCACTGCGACCTCGCAGATTACCGTGAACGGCAGCGGCTTCACCCCCGAAACGAAAGTATTGTGGAGCGGCATTGCTCTGGAGACAACATATGTCAGCGCCACACAATTGACCGTGCTGGCTCCAGGCTCCGAGTTTGCGTCCGAGGGAATCGCGCAGATTACCGCCGTCAATCCCGCGCCCGGCGGCAGTTCTTCAGCATTGACCTTTTCCATCCTTGGCCCGCAGGTCACGCTTACCAGCACCAATGTCGCCTTCGGAGTGGTTCAGGCAGCAACCGTTTCTCCAGTAACCCAGATCTCGGTGCAGAACACAGGCACCGGCGCGCTCACTGGTCTGGTCATTGCAATCACGGGCACGAATGCGTCGAGCTTTAAGGAGAACAGCTTATGCGGAAGCACCCTGGCGGCCGGCGCGAGTTGTACGGTCAACCTGACCTTCGCTCCTTCCGCCTCGGGCCTCCAACAGGCGGCTCTCACGCTGACTGACAATGCTCCCAACACACCCCAGACCGTCAGCTTAAGCGGAACCGGAGAAACACTGACAGTGACGGTAACCCCATCTTCGCCAAGCATCACGACTGCGCAGGCGCTGTCCGTGACGGCTGCCGTCAGCGGTGGCAGCGGCAACCCAACTCCTACCGGATCGGTGATGCTGACCAGTGGCAGCTACACCTCTACGGCAGCGACTCTGACGAGCGGTAGTGCCACGATCAACATATCCGCCGGATTGCTGGCGGTGGGAACCGACACGCTGACGGTCAGCTACACGCCCGACCTTTCCAGCTCCTCTATCTATAGCAGCGCAAATGGGACGGCGTTGTTGACGGTGAACAATCCTGTGCCGGTTATCGCTGGCATTTCGCCTGCGTTTACCAACGCGGGCGGCGCGGCCTTCCCGCTGACGGTCACCGGATCGGGATTCACATCTGGCTCTACGGTTTACTGGGGAACATCTGCTCTCACCACTACCAACGGGAATGCAACCCAACTGACGGTGCAAGTTCCAGCTACCGGCATTGCCACTGAGGGAACCACCGTCGCAGTTACTGTGCAAACACCTACGCCAGGTGGCGGCACTTCCAATCCATTTCAATTTGAGGTGAATTCCTCGTCGGGATCTACAACGGGGCCAACATTTACTTCAACGTCAGCGACTGTAACAGCCGGTTCCCCGGCAAGTTATCCAGTTACTCTGCCTTCTACCGTGGAGAGCGCCTCGGTAACCTGCCTGAATCTTCCCACGGGGGCGGCGTGCAGTTATTCGGCGACAACCAACACATTGACAATCACAACCTCTTCAACAACGCCCAAAGGAACCTATCAGATCACAGTAGTATTTACCGAGACTGTCTCCGGCGCGGCGACTTCGTGGATTCTACTGCCCATTCTTCTGCTTCCTCTTGTGTATTTGAGAAGGAAACTGGCTGCTCGTGGCGTCTGGATTACTGCCAGCCTTGGGTTAATTTTGCTGGCTGCGGCGGCTTACACCGCCGGCTGCGGTGGAGGCGGATCTTCCTCGACCTATACACCCCCTCCGACTCATCAGGTGATCAGTTCGGGCTCGGTCGGCATCACAATCCAGTAGAGTTCCAAAACTGTTCCGTCGAAAGAGGCACACTTCAAATTAAGAGCTATGCACCAAGATCAAAGAAGCCATCCTACACCCATGCTATTTTGGGAGGAGTTCGATTCGGGTTAGCATAATATGTGCACCAGATCGAGGAGCGTAATCCTGACCTGGGATCAACGGTGATATGGCTGGCATGGGCATGAACAAATTATGGACGGACGCTTCCGCTGCATTGATTCTCTGCAACCTTGATCTTTACAAGCGGCCGCATGCTGCCCGTAGCTCCGCCTCGTCCATCGCTTCGTAGATCTGGTCAAAACTGCTTACCGCAAAAAGCAGTTTGTGCAGCTCGTCAACCTTCACCGGCGTATTCATAACCTCGTCCAAAGTGAAATCGTGAATCGCGCAATGGCCTTCCATCACATTCAGGCATTCACCGTGCGAACTAATCAGCCCGCTGCCGAACACCTTGATCTCACCCCGCTGCCGCATCACACCAAACTCCACCGTGTACCAGAAGAGCCGCCCCAGCTTCTCCAGCACACAGGCGTCGGCAATCCCCGCGCAGGTGCGCCCGTAGTGCGCAAGAAAATCGCCGAAGACCGCATGCGCGTGTAGCGGCACATGCCCGAATACGTCGTGAAAAATGTCCGGCTCCGGCGTGTACTCGAGTGATTCCCTGCTGCGCAGCCAGGTTGTGGTCGGAAACCGCCGCGCAGCCAGCATCTCAAAGAACGCCGGCGCAGGCAGAAACCCACTCACCGGCGTAGCATTCCATCCGGTGCGTGGTTCCAGCCGCGCGCTGATCTCTTCCAGATTTGGCAGCCGGTCCCGCTCCAGGCCGATGATCGAGAAACCATCCAGATACTCGCGTGCCGCGTGCCTTTCCAGTTCCGGGTAAGCGCGCCCCACCAGCTCGGCCCAAACAGCGTGCTGATCTTCGCTATAGGCCGCATAATCCTGGTGAATCAGGTAGGGCGCAGCAATTTGAGATAGATGACCACTGGGTGGGTTGACGCGCGCAGACGCTGCCGTCGCGCCAGGGACAGACATCGCCTGATAGACAGGCGAACGGGCAAATGATGAACGGGGGAATGCGTTCATTGCCACCTTCTCGGCCACCACGGCGCATGTCAGTCGCGCACGCCGGGCCATGAATTAGCATAGGCCCGCTTGAAATCCCAGAAAATAGCAATTGATTTGTGAAACCCTATCGCCGCCTAACAGAATTAGGTATAATAGAGCTATTGCCTTAGGATCGCAGGCACATGGCGCACAGAACCGTTCCCAATGCCGTCGAACTAGACGCCCTCGCCTGGCGCATCCTTGAAGCCCTGCAACAAAATGCCCGCCAGTCCTTCGCCCAGATCGGCCGTCAGATTGGCCTCTCCACCCCCGCCGTCGCCGAGCGCGTCCATCGCCTTGAAGAAGCAGGCGTAATTACCGGCTACCATGTCGCGCTCGATCTGGCCAAGCTCGGCGTTCCCATTCGTGTTCTGGTTCGCCTCACCATCCCTGGCGGCGATTTGCAGGTAAGGCGTACCGTGGCCGCGATCAAAGACCTGGCGGAGATCAGCCGGTGCCATCGCATCACCGGCGCTGAGTCTTTTCTGATCGAGGCCAATGTTGTCTCCATCCGCCATATGGAAGCACTGATTGACAAGTTGTCGACGCTCGGCGCCACATCCACTTCGACGGTGCTCTCTTCGCCGGTTCAGCGCCGGGAATATTCTGCAAAACAAATCGAGGCCTTCAGTAAAGACATCTAGTTTCGACGAAGCAATTTCACTTTTGAGGAACAATTAAGGGCGCATTTCTAAAAGCCCGGCGCACGTTCCCCCGCGACACCGAATGTGCTCTCCAATGCCATGCCTGCTTGCGCCAGCGTGCCTTCGTCAAAGAGACGGCCGATGAGCGTGACGCCGTGCGGCACGCGGCGCGGTGGAGAGAACCTGGGCAGCGGATGTCCCGGATCGGGCGCCCAGTCACTGCGCGCTTCTGCAACCTCAACGAATCCGGCGCGGAGCGTCAAGGATGGATGTCCTGTGAAGTTGGTTATCACCAGCATCTCATCGCGCAGCGATGGCACAAGAAGAATATCGACCTCTGCGAAGACTCTGGCCATCTCTTGTGCAACTTTGCGCCGCAACCGGTCAGTTTGCACAAAGTCTACTGCGGAGAGAAATCTCGACTGTCGAAAGACGTTGGGCCAGGCGTCGGCAACCTGCGCCTTCAGTTCATCAACCCGATGGCTGAGGGTCAGTTGTTCAAATGCGGCGGCAGCTTCAGCAAACAAGATGACGTTGAGCGAGTCATACGGCCAGTCGGGAATAGAAACAGCAACCGGCTTCATGCCGAGTTTCTTCACCGTATCCAGCGCGGCGCGGTCCACATCCGTTGCAGGGCTCTCCTTCATCCAGGCAGGAAAGTAACCGACTCGCAGGCCCGTCACATCTGCACCGGCACTGAATGTGAGCCCGCAGGGGACGCTGGCTATGTCGCCGGGATCGGGACCGGAGATCGCGCCGAGCACCAGCATCGTATCTTCAACGCAGCGCGTCATGGGGCCGAGCTTGTCCAGTGACCAGCAGAGCGTCATGGCGCCAGTGCGTGGGACACGGCCATAGGTAGGACGCAGTCCGGTTGTGCCGCAACGCATGGATGGACTTACGATGCTGCCTTCCGTTTCGCTCCCGATGGCAAAGCCCACCAGGCCGGCTGCCGTGGCCGCGCCGGGGCCGGCGCTGGAGCCGGAGGAGCCTTCTTCAAGCAGCCACGGATTCATGGTCTGACCGCCGAACCAGACATCGTTGAGCGCCAGCGCGCCCATGCTCAACTTGGCCGCCAGAACGGCGCCCGCCGCATTCAGTCGTTGCACCACCACGCTATCCGCAGTCGGAACGCGATCCCGGTACGGTTCCGCACCGTAGGTGGTGGGAATGTTTGCGCTATCGAGCAAGTCCTTCGCGCCCCAGGGGATTCCGTGCAGCGGTCCACGATAGCGGCCTGCCGCAATCTCCGCATCCGCTTGACGCGCCTGCGCCAGTGCGTGCTCCCGCGTGAGTGTAATGACGCAATGCAGCTTGCGGTCGAAGCGCTCCAGGCGATCAAGATAGATTTCCGTCAGCCGCACGGAGGTAAGTTGGCGGCTTTCAATCCACCGCGATAGCTGTGCCACCTGAGCAAAAGCCAGATCGCTTTCGTTGGTGGGCAGGGGCGCATGCTTATCGGCGCTGCGGACAAAGGAATTGCGGATTGACCCGCCGGATGAAATGCCGGGCAGAGATGGATTCCATTGTGTGGCCGGCGCCAGAGCCGGTTCGAGTTCCAGTTTGCGCGGGCCAGTGCGGCGCTCGTAAAGCGGCGCCATCTGCATCCGCCAGTTGCTCGCCGCCTGCGTGCGATCGGCGGCAGTCATCTCTACCTGCACAAGTTTTTCGGCCTCGCCAAAGGTTGCAGGCGACACTTCAGGGCCGACAGGCGTTGATGTGCCAAATGCGGGCGGAGCACCGGGCGGCGGATTTGTATTCTGCACTGGCGGGGTCGGCACCTGTGCCTGGATGGCCGAACCCAGCAAGCCGATGGAGCTGTAAGCGAGGAACTCTCTGCGCGATTTCGGCATCTTTTTCCTTTCGCTAACATAATTTGCAGCGAACGCACCGTCTTGCGGCGTTCTCAGTAAGCGAGCGCCACGGCATCGGCGCGCATCTCGCTGGCGGCGGCGTAAACCCGCTCTGCGCCCTGCTGGCGGTTCTCGATGCATTCGTAGCGGCCAAATCCGCCATCACTCTCTCCCATAGGCCACCCCATAGTGATGAGTGCCTTGCGGGTGTCGGCGGGAACGCCAGACTCGAGGCGAAGCAGGCCGCGCGGCGTAAGGCTGGGCGGATCTTCTCCCATGCTTTGCGAGGAGCCTTCGTGGTGCCAGCGCGGACTGTCTCCGGCTGCCTGCACGTCAAGCCCGTAATCCACGCGATTGACAATGATCTGCGCCTGGCCTTGCGGCTGCATGTCGCCGCCCATCACGCCGAATGAGAGCCAGGGCACGCCGCCTTTCGAAGCAAATCCAGGGATGATGGTTTGGAATGGGCGCTTGCCGGGAGCGTAGATGTTGGGGTGGCCGTCCTGCAAGGAGAAAAGCTCGCCGCGATCCTGAAACATGAAACCGAGACCGTCGGCAACCAGGCCCGAACCCATGCCGCGAAAGTTCGATTGAATCATCGAGACCATCATGCCGTCCTTGTCGGCCATGGAGAAGTAAGTGGTGTCGCCGTGGCTGGGCGCCTGGCCTGGATAGACGGGCTCCAGAATGCTGTCGAGGCGGATAAGCTTCGCGCGCTGCTTTGCATATTCTTTCGAATTCAGCCAGTCGATGGGGATTGTGGCAAAGTGCGGGTCGGCGTAATAGCGGGCTCGGTCTTCGTAGGCCAGGCGCTTGGCTTCGATCTGCACTTGAAGCGACTGCGCGGACTGGAAGCCAAATTCGCGCAGGTCGAACTGCTCAATGATATTGAGCATCTGCAGAGTGGCGAGACCCTGGGTGTTGGCGCCCATGGCATAAACGTCGACGCCGCGGTAGCTGGTGACCAGAGGCTCAACCCATTCGGCATGATGTTCGCGGAGGTCATCCTGTGAGAGCCAGCCGCCGATGCGCTTGAAGTAAGCGTCGATGGTTTTGGCAATAGGACCGTCGTAAAAGGCATCGCGGCCACCCGCGGCGATCATGCCATACGTGCGGGCGAGATCGGGATTGCGGCGAACGTCGTATTCGTTCGGCGCTTTGCCGCCGGGGGTGTAGGTTGCGACGGCGTTGGCAGTTTCTTCAATGCCCATGCCGGGACGAAGAAAGGCCGCCATGTTGCGTTTGAGATAGTAGCCGATGATCTGCGGCACGGGAGCGCCGGCTTCGCAGTAATGAATCGCGGGCTCGAAGAGCTCGGCCCACTTGAGCTTGCCGTAGCGCTGGTGCAATGTCCACCAGCCATCCAGCGCGCCGGGCGTGGAAACAGTGACAGCGCCAAGCTTGGGCAGAACACCGTTGATCGCGCGAGAACGGACGGTGTCCAGAGAAAGCGATTTTGGAGAGCGGCCGGAACTGGCCATGCCGGCGAGCTTGCCTGCCTTGGGGTCCCAGACGAAGGCGAAACAGTCGCCGCCCAGGCCGCAACTGACAGGCTCAACAAAGCCGAGCAGAGCATTAGCCGCGATGGCAGCGTCAACGGCTGAGCCGCCGCGCTTGAGCATCTCGATAGCGGCCTGCGTGGCCAACGGGTGTGCGGTGCCCGCGGCTCCCGAGCAGCCCAGCGCGGCCGACCGCGAGGCAAAGCTGGCTCCCGAGGGACGGTCGCCGGCATGAACGTCGGGCCGTATGAATCGCTCCGCACCCGGTGCTTGAAATTTGGGAAGACTGGCGGTATGGCCTTCACCAGATGCGCCATGGGCCAGATCACTTCCCTTAATCTGTGCGGATGCGGCTGGCCCCAGAGCGGCCAGAGGAAGCGTGGCGAGAAATGTGCGACGACGCATAGCAATCTCCTTTGAATCTTCGGACAATCCTGCTTCATTCATTGCCATTCAAGATTAACGCTGCTGGCCAGTGGTGACCAGATCGGGCTCCTCTGTGTGAAGGGCGCCTGGTTCTTGCCCTTCCAGAGATCGTAGCAGCGCGGCGCGGAACCGCTTCTCGTGCCTGGCGCAGAACCGGTAACCAGGCGCGGCCTGTTCTGTTTATCTTTGGAGTGAATACGGAGAGAGTAATGGTCGGGACGGGCAGATTTGAACTGCCGACCCCTCGCACCCCAAGCGAGTGCTCTACCAGGCTGAGCCACGTCCCGACACAATCGAGCCGGCTCGTAGAGAGCCGGCTTTTGGGGTCGTACTTAGTTTACACGAGGGCGGGCCTGCGCGCGCGCCGGACTAAGATTTGTCCTGGAAATCGCCATAGATTCAGACCGCATCGCGGCAGCTTCTGTTCCCTGTTCCCTGTCTTTTCACTGCGGCGGCGGAACGAACTCCTGGGGCAAACCGTGTCCCTCGCCGAAGAAGAACTGCTCCATCTGCTCGACCAGAAACTGCTGTGCCTGCGGGGTCCAGGGCTGCAGGCGATATTCGTTCAGCAGCATCTTCTGCCGGTCCACCCACTCGCCCCATGCTGCCTTGGAAACGTTCCTGTAAATCTTCTGGCCGAACTCGGAGTCAAAGGGCGGCTCATCCAGGCCCTCCATCTCCTTCTTGTTGCGAACGCAAAATACCATATGTGCCATCAGTCATGCTCCTAGTCCCATTGTATTGGATTGGCGCCTCGGCTTCCGGCTGGCCTTTGCGCCCGCGCCGGATTATCCTGTGCGGGTATGTGCTGCCGATTCATGCGCCAATCCTCACTTCAGGAACTTGCCGGCTGGTTCGACGTAGAACTGGCGGGGATCCCCTTCTTTGCGTCCAGCTACAACATCGCTCCGCAGAGCGTTCAACCCGTGGTGCGGCTCAATCCCGTCTCCGGCAGCCGGGAGTTTGCCTTGCAACGCTGGGGGCTGGTGCCCTTCTGGGCCAAAGACGCCAAGCTGGGCTACTCCACCTTTAACGCACGCGCCGAGGAAGCCGCCCAAAAGCCCGCCTTCCGTGAGGCATTGAAGAAGCGCCGTTGCCTGGTGCCCGCCAACGCCTTTTACGAGTGGCAGCAGATTGACGCCAAAACAAAGCAGCCATTCGCCATCGCTCTCAAGTCCGGTGAACCCTGCGCCTTTGCCGGACTTTGGGAGAGCTGGCAGCCCTCCCAAGGCCCGCCGCTGGAAACCTTCACCATCCTTACCACCAGCTCCAATGAAATGATGAAGCCCATCCACAGCCGCATGCCAGTGATCCTGGAGCCGGGCGATTATGCCCGCTGGCTTGCGCCCGGCGACCCGGCAAAGCCGCCTGTGGACCTGCTTCGCCCCTTCACGGCAGAAAAAATGCACGCCTGGCCGGTCAGCAGCCGCGTGGGAAATGTCCGCAATAACGATGCTGAATTGATCGACAAAATCCAACCTTCTTTGCAGTAGGTATTGGCGCCTCGTTATAGACCTCCACGGGCAGAAGAGATTCCGCTTGACAACTGTCTATTCGGGCGTTTTTCCTAGACTCGTCTCAAGCCCGCGCCCACTGCACGAGAGCCTGCCGGATTTCCCTGAGTTTGCTCAATCCGGTTGGGGCGTGAAACGTCGACTTTTACGAACCGGGTCCAATCCCAAAGGAGCTACCGTGCCTGAAAATACTCCACAATCTGGCCTAAGTGATGACGCCGCCTCCGGTATTGCCTACCTCACCTTCATTCCGGCGATCATCTTCCTGGTAACTGCGCCTTACAATCAAAGCGCCAAAGTGCGTTTCCATTCCTGGCAGTCCATCATCATGGCAATTGTCTGGGTTGTCCTTGACATTGCCTTCATGATCATCGGCAGGATCCCGTTCATCGGCTGGTTCATCTTCTTCTTGTGGCCGCTGTTGGGTCTTGGAATCTTCATCCTCTGGCTCATTGTGATGATCAACGCGTTTAACGGCAAGCGCATCAACATTCCAGTTCTCAGCGACCTCGCGCAAAAGCAGGCTGGCGCTTAATTCATCCGGCAAGTTCTGCAGCCGGGACTAGTATTCTCCGCGCCGTTGGGGCCAACCGGCTTCAACGGCGCTTGCCCTTCTTGCCGAACTTCTGCCTGTTCCTGGAGGCCGGAACAGCTGTGTCCCTGTGCTTGCTCTTCTTCGGCCTGGGCGGAGATTTGTAAGCTTTTTTGCCGGTCAGCGGCAATCCCTCTTCCACAATCGAGAACTGTAGCTTGCGTTCCTGCGCAAGGATACGGTCCAGAATCACCTGTACGCGGTCGCCGGCGCGGAAGCGGCGTCCCGTGCGTTCGCCGATGATCTCGTGTGTGTTCTCGCGCCAGGTATAGCGGTCGTCACGCAGTGAATCGATGGGCACCAGCCCCTCGACAAAGAGGTCGGTTAGCTCGACAAAGAGCCCGTATTTGGCCGGGTTCAGCACCAGCGCGGCAAACTCCTCGCCCACGCGGTCCTGCATGAAGCGAACCTTCTTCCACTCCACCAACTCGCGCTCGGCATCGGCGGCGCGGCGCTCGGTCAGGCTGGTTTCTTCGGCAATCTGCGCCAGCTCGGCCTCTGGGATAGGCGGGGTGATACCGGATGACGCATGAATACTGGGTGCCCTAGATCTCGATTTTGAGACCTGGGAAACTGCGAACCCATGCCCGGTTCCCTCATTCGGATGCGTCCAGGGCGAGCTGTGGCGACCCTCCGCCACTACTCCCTCGCCGCTCACGCCCTCACTAAGCAACGCCTTCACAATGCGATGAACAATCAGATCGGGATAGCGGCGGATAGGAGAGGTAAAGTGCGTGTACGTAGGCGCGGCCAACGCAAAGTGGCCCTCGTTGATTTCCGAATAACGCGCCTGCTTGAGCGAGCGCAGCATTAAATAACTGAGTATCCGCTCCTCCGGCTTGCCCTCGATGCGTGCGGCCAGCCTCTGATACATGCGCGGCGTCACCGGAATGTCCTCTGCAATCTCATGGGTTCGAACGCTGCGTCCGGAACGGAGCGAGTCGCGTCGATCACTTTTCATTTGCAGGCGCCGGACCGGCAGCGCTCCCAACCCCAGCGTGTAGCCGAAGCTGGCCGCCAACTCCTCGAATTGGACCACACGGCGAGGTTCAGGCTTTTCATGAATTCGATAAATCGAAGGCACCTGCATGTCTTCCAGCCAGGTGGCGACGCACTCGTTAGCCGCCAGCATAAACTCCTCAATCAGTCGGTTGGCCCATGTGCGCTCGGACTTGGTGACGCCGCTCATCTGCCCCAGCTCATCGAACTCAATCACCGGCTCGGGCAGGTCGAAGTCGATGCTGCCCCGCTGCTCGCGCCGCTTGTTCATCAGTACCGCCAGCTTCTTCATCCGCTCGAAATCAGGAACTAAAGCCGCATAACGCGCCCGTATCTCCGCATCGTTTTCCAGAATCGCGTGAACCTCCGTATAGGTCATCCGCGCCGCCGAGCGGATCACTCCCTCGACGATCTCATAGCACACGATGCGCCCGCCGGAGTCCAGTTGCATCAGGCAACTCAGGACGAGGCGGTCTTCGCCGGGGCGCAGACTGCAAATGTTTGTCGATAGCTCCTGCGGCAGCATGGGAATCGCGCGATCGGGGAAGTAGACGCTGGTTCCACGGAGCCGCGCCTCCAGGTCCAGATCCGTCCCGGCGCGCACGTACTCGGCCACGTCGGCGATGTGAACTTGCAGCTCGTAACCGCCATCGCCTCGCTCAGTCACCAGCACGGCATCGTCAAAGTCCCGCGCCGTCTCGCCGTCGATGGTGACAATGGGGAGCGAGCGAAAATCTCGCCGGCGCGTAACCTCGGAGAGATCGAGGTGAGCCACGGCGCGCGCTTCGGCCAGCACATTGTCCGGGAAAACTCGCGGCAACTGGTGCTTGCGGATCACCATCTCCACATCGACGCCAAAATCGTCCGGCGAGCCCAGAACTTCGATCACGCGGCCCACGGGCGGCCTCGTCGGTGTGGGCCAACTGGTGATCTCCACATCCACCACCAGGCCTTCCAGGTCGGAGGGAGGCGGGGGTTTCAACCCCCGCATAAAGTTGCCAGATTCAGCGCGGGCTTTAGCCCCGGAGAAATGTTCTTCAGCCTGCTTATTCGTTATCTGCAAAGTCAACACCGGTGTGCCCAGCACGCGATGCGGTGTGACCGATCCACTCACTAAAGGCAGCTCCTGCCCGAAAGGAATCACGATGGACTGCGTCATCCGCTCGTCGAAGGGGACGACGCTGTCTCCCATCGCCCGGTCCGTCCGCGCATAGTGGAAGACGCCCACCACGGTGGGGTTGCGCCGTTCCAGCACGCGCACAATGCGGCCCATCCTGCGCCCATCGGTCTTGGCAGGCTCCACTTCCACCAGCACCTGGTCGCCCTGCATGGCGCTGTTGATCTCGTTGGGAGGAATGAAGATATCTTCTTCCACACCACGGACGGAAGCCTGCCGCGAGTTGGGCCGGACGAAGCCGTAGCCGTCGCGGTGCAGGTCAAGCCGCCCGGCGGCCAGATTGTCCCGCCCGCCGAGTGGCTTGGGGATGCTCCAATGCTCTCTATCCAGCTTGGCTAGAGAGCCCCGCGCCGTCAGCCGGGCCAGTTGCTCCAGCAGCAGCCGCCGTTCTCGTCCGCCGCCCAGGCTAAGTTCGCGCACCAATTGCTTATAGCTGGCTTTGCCGCCTGCAGAGCGAGCAATCCGAGCCACCAGCTCCCTATCGGTCATAGCTCAAGATTACAGCGCATTGTCTAAAATAATCTCAAAGCAACACTCGCGGCTGGCCGCGAAGGGATAACATTAGAGTTGTAGCCGCGCGTGAGTTGCCCCAGGTGAAACGTCCTGGCAGCCCACTGATTCACTCAAATTTTTTGGGGCCTGCGGCATTGGCCCCTGTTCGAAAATGCCCCGTCCCCCAGGACAGAAAAGGATTCATTGTGAGCGCTATGTGGAAACCAAGCCAATCCGGACCGACTACCCCCAGCTTTACCCCTGAACCATCGCGCCCCGCAGCGCCAGCTTCATCCGCTGAATACCCCAATCGGGGTGCGGCCGCGACCGGCGACCAGGCTACCATCGGTAAAGCCCTGTTCATCAAGGGAGAGATCACCGGCACAGAGTCGTTGTTTATTGACGGCAAAGTCGAGGGCACCATCGCCCTTCCCGGCAATCGCGTCACCATCGGCCGCAACGGCCAGGTGGCCTCCAACATCACCGCACGCGAAATCGTCATAATGGGCAAGGTGCGCGGCAATGTCACCGCCACCGACCGGGTCGATATCCGCGCGGAAGGAGCACTGACTGGCGACGTGACTGCGGCGCGCATCAGCATCGAAGATGGCGCCTACTTCAAAGGCGGCATCGATATCAAGAAATCTGAAGCCAAGACGACAGCCGATGCCAAGTCGTCAGCCGAATCCAGGCCATTTGGTACTTCTTCGGCCTCAGCTTTGCCGGAGCCGCCCAAACCGGTCCTGTTGTAGCCGCGTTGCAGGATCAGCTTCAGCACATGCGCCCCTGCCGACGCAGGGGCACTTGTACCTATAGGTGGAGTGTGCCTTGCCGACCCCTCCAGTCTCCAAGCGGTAGGTCTTGAGGATAATAAATCGAAAATAAAGTGGAAATATGCTGAATATATTGTTTTGTAACTCACATAATTTGCAAAAGTTAGCAGATAATTTGCCAGAAATGGAAAGGAATCGCCCTATCCCAGTCCCAGCCGCTTCTTCGCCACACTGGGCAAAGCCGATCCCGTCTCTTCCAGCACCCATTTCACGGCTATCGTCCAAAGCGCCGTCCCGGCCAGTAGCACCGCCAGGTTGATCCACTGGACGTGGCCCGGCATCGCCTTCTGCACCAGGCTGCTCAGCCACCAGAACAAAAGCCCAACCCCCAGGCCACTCACCACTGCGGCAAACAGGCACCGGCCCATCTCCGCGTAGTCCAGGCTGGCCAGCGACACCATGCGCCGCCGATGCAGCAGAACGGCCAGGGCCACGGTCTGCATGGCAATACCAATATCGGAGGCGACGGCCAGGCCGATAGCTCCGTACCCGTGGTAAAGCGAGTAATAGATGGGCAGCGAGACCAGCGTCACGACGGTTCCGGCGGCCATGGGAACGAAGGTGTTGCCCGCGGCATAAAAGGCCCGCGCATAAATCGCCTGCGCCGACCATAAAAACATGCTGATAGAGAAGATCGCAAAATAACCGGCGCATTCCCGCGCGTCGCGCAGGGAAAAACGTCCGCCCATGAAGAGCAGTTCCACCAGTGGCACGGCCAGGGCAATCATGGCCGAGGTCGCCAGCAACCCCAGCGAGGCCACGCGCGAAACAGAATCTGCGACGCCGGTGGCAAATTCATAGTGGCGCTGCTTGCTCCACAGACTGGCGAAAAAGGGCATGGAGGCAGCTCCTGCCGCCTGAGCCAGAATGGTCATGGGCGCGGTGAAAAGCTGCTTGGCATAGGTCATCAGCGAGACCGCCCCCATGACATTCGAGGCAAAGTGGGCGATGATCCAATTGTCCGCGCTCACCAGCGATACCCCGACCATCAGAGGAAGAGACAGCCGCACCCACTCGCGCAATCCCTCGTCGTGCCAGTCGAGAATAAAGCGGTAACGTGTGCCCACCCGCCAGGCGAAGACCGCATTTAACAGAAATGGACCTAGAATCGCACCGGCCAGCGTGCCCATGGCCAGTGAAGAGACTCCCAGGCGATGCACCAGAAACAGGCCGCCCACGATGGTGCCCAGGTTGTAGATCAATGGAGTAACGGCCTGCACGCTGAACTGCTTGCGCACCAGCAGCACCGCGCCAAAGACTCCGCCGCCAAAGAAGAACAACTGCGCGGGCAGCACGATGCGCGTCAGGCGTGTGCATAGAGCGGCCTTCACTGGATCAAAGCCGGGGAACCACCAATGGACATACCACGGAGCAATGATTTCCGCCAGCACAATGGCCGAGCCCAGCACCAGGAACATGGTGGTCAGAATCACCGAGAGCGAGCGCTGCCCCTCCTCTTCGCGCCCGGTTTCGCGATAGCGCGTAAGGATGGTGACAAAAGTGATGGAAGCCGCGCCGCCCACCAGAAAATACGAAATCATGTCCGGCAGCACAAAGGCGGCGTAGAAGGCGTCGGCTTCCATGCCGCTGCCAAAGAGCAAGGCAATATACTTGAGGCGCACCAGGCCGATGATGTGTGAGAAGAAGGCCGAGGCCATCAGTACCAGGGTCGCCGTGAAGACCGTGTGTGCGTGCGTGGGGCGCAACAGCCTCAGGCCGCGTGTCCATCGGGATGGTGCCGGCACAATGGGTTGGTTTGAAGGCGATTCTGCCACTG
>JBEKFS010000077.1:0-15195 GCA_050013195.1 Occallatibacter sp. | reverse complement strand
CGCCGCCACAAACAGTTGCCGCACCGGATTCCACACCACCGAGGTCGCCGCATTCCCGTCGGGCGATGCAAACGGATGATTCGGCCCCTGCACGTCCCCCGAGGAGCCATCCGTAACAAGCGCCAGCGTCCACGTAGCCCCGCCGTCGGAGGAGTAGTACAGCCCCTCGTAGCTCTGCGCCGGCCAATCCGCATTCACCAGCGTGCCTTCGTAGGCCTGAGAGACCGCCATCACCACCCGTTGCTGGTTCGCCGTGCTCCACGCAAAGCCGGCAATTCCCTCCCCGGCAAAGCTGTAGACCTGGTCCGAGGTGGTGTAGATCAGGCTCCAGGTGATTCCTCCGTCGGTGGAACGCAGGATTCCGGCTCCGTAATAAGAATCCAGAGCATCGTTCGGGTCGCCGGTCCCGGCCAATATCACTCCTGTGCCGCCCGGCTGCACGCTCAACGCTCCAATGCTGATGGAAGTCCCCGCCGCGCCGCCGATTACCGCCGCATTGTCGGTCAGGGGAATGAAGCTGATGTTGGCAGGGCTGGATGTGTCCACATTCTGCGACCGCCAGACACCACCGCCGGTGGTTCCCACGTAGAGCATGTTGCCGGTCGTGTCCGATGGGTCCAGCGCCAGCGCAGAGATGCGGCCGGTGACTAAGCCAAAGTTCGGCGACTGAACGGCTGTTGGGCCCAGCGGCAACCATGTCGCGGTTCCCTGCCCCGCCGCCATCGACTGCGCCTGGGGCACAGCAGCGGCCGCCGATGCGTTCCGGCGGAGATTTCCAGCCCCCGCCCAGGCCGCCGCTCCGCCACTTGTCGAGCCTCGTGCTTGGTCTCGATGCCAGCCCCTCTGCGCCAGGAACCGCTCCGCCTGAACCACCCGCGGAGGCAGATTGGCCCGCCGCGCCGCTGCCCGGACCGCATCCGTAGCGGCATTTGCCTGTTCATTTGTGCTTGTCTCTTGTGTGAAGCCAGACGCAGCCACCATCGCAGCCAAAGCCAGCAATATCAGCCACTTGCCGACCATCCAGCCTTTGCAGATTGGGAGAACGCCACGCCACTTCGCCGAGCGAAGCCGGGCACTACTCCACATCCTGCCGCCAGTGGCAGCTCTACCGTGAGGCCGCTCGATAAACAAAATGCTCACACGCTTCCTGCCTGCGATTCCGTCGTCCTCTCTCGTTATCGGCAACCTATATGGAGGACTTGATCGAAATCCTGTAGCTTACAACGTGCGAAACACGCAGCTTACGGGAGTTAATTTGGTTGGATTATAGAACACTAAGGGAACAACTTGCATTCTTTACCCTGCGCGGCTGCAACAAACTAGCAAATCCGCCAACTTGCTAACTCGCTATCCCCGCGGAGCGGGGGCCAACTTGCTGCTTTTGTCATAATTACGCTAATCGATCCCGCAGGGTGCCCGAGTCTCGATTTTGAGAGATGGAAAACCACAACACTCTAAGTAGATGCCGAATAGAAAAAGGGCCGCCTTTCAGGCAACCCCTCGGTCTTGCATAGCTCAGCAACCACTAACCACTGTCCCTTACCACTGCCCCCACGCCCGGCTGATGTAATCCGTCAACGTCATCGAAATCAGAACCAGGAACATGAAGACGCCTGAAATAATCGTCAGCTTTGTCAGCTTCGAGCTGTACCACACGTGCATGAAGAACAGCACCACCAGCACCGCCTTGGTTGTTGCAATGGCCAGCGCGATGATCGGGTTCCAGAAGCCGAGTTCGAGGAACGACGCCCAGACCGTAAGCCCGGTGCCAATCAGCAGCGCGAAGAGGATCACCACGTAGACCCCTGGCCCCACAATATGATGCGCGTGTTCGTTGTGTTCGCTCATGCCGCGTCTCCTTGTCGCCTTTCCCTGATCCCTGATCTCTGATCTCTGTTCTCTGTTCTCTGATCTCTTCTACTGATGCCGACTTATCAGATAAAGCAGCGCAAAGAGATAAATCCAGATGATGTCCACAAAGTGCCAATAAAGCCCAAAGTTCTCCACGAATGTTACATGCCCCGTGGTGTAAGCCCCGGCCCGGGCGCGCATAATCATGAATCCCAGAATCCCGATGCCAATGATCATGTGCAGTGCGTGCATGCCGGTCATCAGGAAGTAGAGCGAGAAATAAAGCTCGGTGTGCCGCGCCATATCCGGCACGAGCGGCTTGTCGTGATACTCCGCATAGACTTCCGGGTCCGATTGCGGATCAAGAAACGATTTCAGGCTGTAGTGAAAGCCGGGCACGTGATGCTTCTCGATCTTCTCCCTGTATTCAACAGTCTTGATCCCCAGAAAACACAGCCCCAGAAAAAAAGTCAGCGTCAGGCAGAGCACCAGCCCGCGCCTGCGCCTCGTCTCGGCGCACCACACGCCCATGGCCATAGTGAAGCTGGAAAAAATCAGCACCACCGTATTCGTCGTGCCCCACACCACGTTCAACTGATGCGAGCCGGAGACAAAGGCCGGGTAATACCAGTTGCGGTAAATCAGGTAAGCGGTAAACAGCCCGCTGAAGAACATCACTTCGGTCAGTAGAAAAAGCCACATGGCAAAGCCTGCGGCATCGGCCTGCTGCACGGTGGAGTTGAAGTGATGGCGCAGATAAGCCGGGTGCTCCTCGTGCGCCGATTGAGCCGTGTGAACTGAGCTATCCGGCACTGGCCACCCCCTTTTCTTTCTGCTGTTTTTCCAGCCATTCGTAGTCGTAGGCTTCGTGGTCCATCACCGGCGCCACGGCAAAGTTCTCCGTCAGCGGCGGCGACTGCGTCTGCCACTCCAGCCCCGTCGCCTGCCACGGATTGTCGCCCGCAATCGCGCCGTAGCGCAGCGACCAGACCAGATAGAGCACCGGCAGCAGGTAACCCACGCCGAGAATCGTCGCGCCCGCGGTCGAGAAAACGTTCAGGATTTGAAACTCCGGCGGATAGGCTGCGTAGCGCCGCGGCATCCCCAGCATGCCCAGAATGAACTGCGGAAAGAAGGTGAGGTTGAAGCCGATGAAGGTAACCACCGCCGCCAGTTGGGATAACTTCTCCGGATACATCCGCCCCGTCATCTTGGGCCACCAGAAGTGGATGCCGGCAAGAAACGCCATCAGCATTCCGCCCACCATTACGAAATGAAAATGCGCCACAATGAAGTAAGTCTCCGTCAGGTGAATGTCGGTGCCCGAGGAGCCGAGGAAGACTCCGGTCATGCCGCCGATGGTGAACAATCCCAGAAAGCCGAAGGCGTAAATCATCGGCGTTTCAAAAGTGATGGACCCCTTATAAAGCGTGAACGTCCAGTTGAAGATCTTGATGGCAGAGGGCACGGCGACCAGCATGGTCAGCAGCGAAAACACCAGCACGGCGTAGTTCGATATGCCCATGATGAACATGTGATGCGCCCAGACAAAGAAGCCGAAGACCGCAATAGCCACCGATGAAAAGGCAACCGCCGTGTAACCGAAGACGCGTTTGCGGCTGAAGGTGGAGATAACTTCAGAGATAACTCCCATTCCCGGCAAAATCATGATGTAAACAGCCGGATGCGAGTAGAACCAGAACAGATGCTGGAACAGCAGCGGGTCGCCACCTTTGGTGGGGTCAAATACGCCGATGCCCAGCGTGCGCTCCAGCGCGATCAGCAGAATAGCAATGGCCACCACCGGCGTCGCCAGCACCATCAGAATACTGGCCGCATAGTGGGCCCAGATAAACAGCGGCAGACGGAACCAGGTCATGCCCGGCGCGCGCATCTTGTGGATGGTGACGATGAAGTTCAACCCGGTAAGGATCGAACTGAAGCCGGCGATAAACGCCGCCAGGCCGGTGGTCAACACGTTGGTGTTGACATAATGAGTTGACAGCGGCGTTGTGAAGGTCCACCCCGTGTCCACTCCGCCTATCGCCATGGTGTAAAGAGCCAGCAACCCGCCTGCCATGTACAGATACCAGCTCAGCAGGTTGATTTTGGGCAGCGCCAGGTCCTTGGCCCCGATCATCATCGGAATAAAAAAGTTGCCCAGCGTAGCCGGCACCGACGGCACCAGAAAAAAGAAAATCATGATGACGCCGTGCATGGTGAACACCTTGTTATAGGTGTCTGTGGCCATCAGATCGGCCTGCGGAGTTAGTAACTCCAGCCGGATAAGTCCCGCCAGCGCTCCTCCGATAAAAAAGAAGAAGCTCAGCGAGATCAGGTATAGTATCGCGATCCGTTTGTGGTCGCTGGTCAGCAGCCAGCTCAGCAGGCCGTTCTCCCGCGTGATGTAGTTATCCTTGGGAATCCTGGCCGTCGCCTGATCAGGAAGGCTGACAATGGTGTGCTCGCTCATGGCTTCACCGATCCTTTCGTGACTGGCCCTCTAACTGCAGGAGCTTTTCCGCCCGCCGTGCCTTCGCTTCCCGGCAACATATCCGTGGTGTTAATAGTCTGCTCCACGCGGTAATCGGAGTTAAGGTTTTTAATGTATTCAATCAGCGCGATAACACCCTCCTCGCTGATCTGCCCCTGATAAGTGGGCATGATAGGCGCGTAACCCTGAGTTACATGCTGCGAGGGATTCAGTATTGCTTCCCGCAGATAGGCATCATCGGCAATTACTGTTCCTCCGGACGCCAGCGCTAACTTAGCGCCGTAGACGTTGGCCAGCGACGGTCCGCGTGCATCGGGCCGCGCGTTGTGGCATGCGGCGCAACTCAGGCTGGCAAACAGCCGTTCGCCGTCCTGCGCCAGCGATGCTCCGCTGTCAGATCGGGTCAGCCACTTCCGGTACTCCTCCGGCGTCATCACCACCACATCGCCAATCATCTGCGAGTGGTTCGTGCCGCAGTATTGCGTGCAGAACAGGTGATAGGTTCCCGGTGTGGTGGCTTCAAACCAGACGGTCGTATAACGACCGGGAATCGCCTCGCGCTTCACGCGGAAGGCGGGAATGGAGAAGCTGTGAAAAACATCTTGCGAAATCAGCGTCAACTGCACCGCGCGTCCCGTGGGCACGTGCAGCGCGTTGATCTCGTGTTGCCCGCCCGGATGCTCCACCTTCCACATCCACTGCTTGCCCACCACATAAATGTTCATGGCGTTGGCCGGCGGCGTGAATACGCGAAAATAAATCAGCGCGCCCCACACAAACATCACCAAGAACAGCCCCAACGGAATAATGGTCCAGATGGCTTCCAATAGAGTCGAGCCTTCCACCTGCACCGCTACCGGATGGCGCTTCTTGCGATAAAGAATCGAGAAGCTCACCACCAGAAGCACCACAATCGTCAGCCCGATCAGGCTCACCAGCACCATAAAAAAGAGCAGCGCATCCATCTGCGGCGCAATCTTCGAGGCCTCCGGCGGAAGCAGCGCGAAGTTCGTCAACCACTTGACGAGAAACTGCCAGATAACTGGGCTGATATGGCTCATTCTGTTATTTGTTCACCTTTTTGTCTGTCCCTGGCTGATTGTCTTTCCGCACATCCCTGCGAAACATCACCAACATGAATCCGCCTAGCAGCAGCACCGTAATAAGTCCGCCTAACTGGACGATCCTGGCAACAATCAGCGAGTGTTTGTTAGTCTGCGGATCGTAGTGGTAGCAGTAAGTCAGAATGTTATCCACCGGCGAGCCGATGCGGTTAGCCGAGGCTTCCACCAATCCCAACCTTAAGTCCTTAGGCGAGTACTCCACGCCCATGTAATACTGCGCCAGCTTGCCTTCGGGAGTTACAATCTGAATCGCGCTGGCATGGGCAAACTGCGTCAGCTTCCCATCCGGCCCCGGTATCTTCACGTAACCAAATCCCACGGCCTTGGTGAGCGCGTCGATGTTGGCTTGAGAGCCGGTCATGAAATGCCAGCCGGCAGCCGTCTCCGGATGCCCGTAGCGCTTCAGGTAGCCACGCTTTTTGGCCGCCGCCAGATCAGTGCTCTCGGTGGGATCGATGCTGATCACAATCACGCTGAAGTCCTTGCCCGGTACAAAGCTCACCATCTGCAAGGCGCTCGTCAGCCCGTTCAACTCCTCCGAGCAGAGCATGGGGCACTGGTAGTAAACCAGCGCCAGAATCGCTGGTCGCTTGCCGAAGTAACTGCCCAGTTGCACCTGCTTACCTTCATCGTCTGTAAAGGTGAGCGAGAGCGGCAGTTGCTCATTCAGCCGTTGCGCAATCCCAACTTTACTCAGAATATCCGGTGGCTTGTCGCTGGCCGGCGCCATCTGCTTCTCGTCGTAACGCGATACCTGCGCCAGCAGCGGCGGAGTTAGCATCAGCGGCACAAGCAAAGCAGCACACTGCGCTACCACCGCCGTCGCGCCTCGCCAGTCTCTCCGGATTGTACCTAAGCCTCGCATAATCTCTTCTTTCTCTGTTCTGTCTACAAATGCTGGGTGCCCCACCCTCGCCGAGTTCTTGTTTTTGCGGCTAGGGTGGGAAATCACAAATCTCATTCTCCCGCCCGTTCAGCACTCTCTACTTGTGCGCCGCAGCCGCAGTTACCTGATCCAACTCATAACCTGTGCGCGCAAATCCATTCGTCAACGGCACGGCAATCACCGGCTTCTTGTCCCCGGTCATCAACGGTGCCTGCTCCGCCGCCTTCGCCACCGGCAATCCCCGCTGCGCAAGCAGTTCCATCGCTCGCTCGATGGGAATCCTCACTTTGCCCTGTTGTTGGTCAACCCAACTGTAGTTATCCAGCAACAGGTCCTCGCGCGCGTGCAGGTCGACTACATCCTGGTTGCCGTCGTCGGTCTGCAGGCGTGGCGTGGGAAAACTCTGAGTCATTTCACCTAACTTACTCTGTAACTCGGGATTGCTTGGCATGTTACCCAGCGGTCTCACATCCACCGTCCGCGCCCACCTGTTCGGCGGCCCGTCTTCCTTATTCATACGCGCATCGAGCACCTTGCCCACCCCGTATGCCAGCACACCCGTCACCACCGCGAAGATGCTCAGCGCAACCAGAAAGACCAAGACGCCGGAGACACGCACATCGCTAGCCTCGTAGCCCTTAGACGCATCAATCTCTTCCGGCTTGTTCAGCTTGTCGAGCTTGCGATCTTCCGGCTCGTCAGAGTTATGCGTGTGCATGTTCCGCCTCCAATATCTCCTTGAGGTGCGGGTCGTTTGTCTGCACCAGCGGACGCGCCTTCAATTGCATGCAGAAATAGGCCACCCAGAAGGCCGTCATCGCCACCGGTACGGCCGCGTATTCCAGAATTCCCCAACTGAAGTGAAGATTGCGCGCCGCATCCCGGAAGTTCGGCTCGATCAGCCAGAAGAGATCGAAGGCGCGGGCAAAGACCATCCACTGGCACACCCGGATCAATCGTTTTTTGTTGCGCTTCAAATCGCGCGACAGCAGCAGCGTGAACGGAATCAGCCAGTGAAAAATGAAATCAAGCGTGATGATGACGCCCCAGCCGCCCGTGACGCGGTCCAGGTACCAGGAAATCTCATCCGGCAAATTTCCCGACCAGATGATGAGGAACTGCGAGAAGGCCAGGTAGATGTTCAGCATCACAAAGGCAAAGGTGAACTTACCCAGATCGTGCTGCTCCGTCTGCCGCAGAATCGTCTTGAATGGCTCGCCCTTCGACAACGAAATCACGACGATAATAGAAAATGCCAGCACCAGGTACCCCTGCCCCACCAGAAACAGCAGCCCGTAAACCGACGAGTACCATGTGGGATCGAGCGACATCACCCAATAGATAACGGCGGCGGACATGGTAATCGCGTATACCACAATGCCAGGTCCGCTGATGTTTTCCAGTCGCTTGATCCACACCGGCGTCTCCGCCAGCGTCTCTGTATCGCGCTTCAGGCCCAGTGAGTTGAGCCGCCATGTATAAAATCCCCAGATCGCAAAGCACAGCAGGCTGACCCAGACAAATGCGCCTGCGTTCAGCATCGGACGCTTGAATTCGATTGCGTGCGCCTGCACTTCATTGATCCATCCCGACTTCAGCGCCGCGCTCACGTCTGTAACCGCGGCCCATAGATAAAGTTTCCTCAGCGAGAGCGCAATCACCACCCAGTAAGCAAAGACCAGAGGCAACGTGCGGCTCATCGCTTCCAGAGGCCGCCGTAACAGCAATCCCCACTTGCCGCCCGATACATACTGCACCATCAGCAGAGCGAGGCCGCCAACCGCAAATCCAAAGGTCAGCATCAGCCCCAACAACCAGGCTCTCAGCACATGGTCCACATCGAAGCCGCGTCCATCCGCGAAGCCCAGTCCAACGGCAATGACCGAGAAGACTAACCCAACAGTCACTGCACGCCTCTGCCAGCCGTTGACAAACTCCGGCGCACCGAGATCTCGTGGCAATTGCTTACCGTGCGTGTTGGCGTCGTGCGTCTCGTGAGCCATTCTGTCTATCCTTAGTCCCTTAGTCCTTAGTCCTTAGTCCTTAGTCCTTAGTCCTTAGTCCTTAGTCCTTAGTCCTTAGTCCTTAGTCCTTAGTCCCTAGTCCCTGGTTCTTAGTGCGCAGCCGGCTTGCTAAGTGGAATCTTGATCTTAGGGTCAGCCGGATTGGCCGGAGCCAACGCCGGTGTTCCCTGCTTCACATCATGCGGATACGCCTGGATCGCCGTAGCTGGCAGCGACCACGGCTCGGCATACTCCTGGTGTCCGTTCTGCGCGGCAATCTCCTTCAGGCTGCGCACATGCACGCCTGCAGGCACATCCTCCGGCTTGGCCGCCTGGCTCAACTGCAATGCGCGAATGTAAGCCGCCACCGCCCAGCGATCTTCCGGCGTAAGTTGCGCGGAGTAATCCGGCATCGCGCCATACCCGTTCGTCATCACGTAAAAGTAGTGCGAGATGGGCTGCGACAGCCGCACCTGGTCGTGATAGTTAGCCGCCGGCTTGTAACCCCGCTGCACAATCTCGCCCAGCCCGTTCCCAACGCGCGAATGGCACGGCGTGCAATAGATGTTGAACCGCTCCTGCCCGCGCTTCAACACGTCCAGCGTCACCGGAAACGGCATCTCGTTCTTCTCTTCGCGGTAGCCATTCGCTCCCTGAACGACGCCGGTATAGAAGTAGCTGTCCTCGTGTAACTGCCCCCGCGCCACGGAGTTCATCACCTGCGGGCGCGCGCCGCGGTGATCGGCAAAGAACTCCGAGCCGCGCTGCGAGCGAATCTTCGGCTGGTTGTGCATATCCTGCCGGCATCCGACAACAAACATCACCGCTGTCAGACCGGCAACCGCGGCGATGCAACTCACACGATACCCTAAGGCGGCTCTCTGATCTCTGATCTTTGATCTCTGATCTCTGATCATCAGTACTCCACCTCCACCACCGAAACCGGCTCAAAGCTCTGCAAATACCTCTTCGCTTCCGCTAACTCGAATTTCGGGTCCAGCGCCTCCAGGCACAAAAAGAATTTGTCCGTCGTAGCTCCATCACGGAAATTGGGCGCGTTGAACAGCGGATGATAGAGCGCCGGCAATCCGTTCAGCGCCAGCATTCCAAAGGCCGCCGACAATCCTGCAAACAAAATTGTCCACTCATAAGCTGGCACAATGAATGCCGGCCATGAGTAAGTCGGACGTCCGCCGATATTCAGCGGATAGGCAAGCACCGAGATCCAAACCTCCAGCAGAAACATTGCCGTCAGCCCCATCAACCCGCCCACCAGCGTCACCAGCGGCACTTTGTTGCGATGAAAACCAATGGCCTCGGCCGCCTCTTCTACCGGATACGGCGTGTAGCAATCCATGCGCCGCCAGCCGTCCTTGCGCGCCTGTTGCGCCGCGCGGATCATATCGCCCGGCGTATCGAATTCGGCCAGCAGGCCGTAGATTCCTTCGCGTGCGGCCATTAGTCACCAGCCCCCGCCGCCTTCTTTGGAGTTATCTTAGCTCCCGGCAGCATCATGCGAATCTCAGACATCGGAATCATGGGCAGGAAGCGCACAAACAGCAGGAACAGCGCTGTGAACAATCCAAGCGTGCCCACATAAGTCATATAGTCCCACTTAGTCGCGCGATAAGTTCCCCACGCGGACGGCAAAAAGTCGCGGTACAGGCTCGTCACCACGATCACGAAGCGCTCAAACCACATGCCCGTGTTCACCACAATCGAAATGAAAAACATATAGCCCATCGACGTCCGCAGCTTTCGCGACCACAGCGTCGTCAGCGGAATCGCCAGATTGCACGTCACCAGAACCCAGTAGGCCCAGCCCATCGGCCCGAACATCCGGTTCCACATCATGAAGGCTTCCCAGTGAGAGCCCGAGTACCACGCCATGAAAACTTCCATGGCATAGCCATAGGCCACAATGAAGCCCGTCGCCAGCATCACCTTGCCCATGTTGTCGATGTGCCGCTCGGTGACCAACCCTTCCAGGTGATAGAACTTGCGCAGCGGAATGGCCAGCGTCAGCACCATCGCAAATCCGGAATAAATCGCGCCGGCAACAAAGTACGGCGGAAAGATCGTCGTATGCCAACCCGGCAGCACGGCCACCGCAAAATCAAAGCTGATCACCGTATGCACCGAGAGCACCAGCGGCGTGGCCAAACCAGCCAGCAGCAGTGAGGCCGTCTCGTAACGCGCCCAGTGGCGCACCGATCCGCGCCAGCCCAGCGAGCAGAGGCCATAGGCATACTTGGCAAACTTCGATTCGGCGCGGTCGCGCATGGTGCCGAAGTCGGGAACCATGCCGATGTACCAGAAGACCACCGAGATGGTCGCATAAGTCGAGACCGCAAAAACATCCCACATCAGCGGCGAACGGAATTGCGGCCACACGCCCATCGTCAGCGGAACCGGCAGCATCCAGTAAGCCAGCCACGGGCGGCCCACATGAATCAGCGGAAACATTCCCGCGCAGACCACGGCAAAGATCGTCATGGCCTCTGCGAACCTGTTAATGGAGTTGCGCCAACTCTGCTTGAACAGCAGCAGAATCGCCGAGATCAGCGTGCCCGCGTGGCCGATGCCGATCCACCAAACGAAGTTGATAATCGCAAAGCCCCAGGCCACAGGCTGCGTGATGCCCCAAATGCCGGTGCCGACCAGGAAGAGCCAGGTCAGCGCCACCATCAGCATCGTGGCCAGCGCACCGCCCACTCCGAAGATCGCCAGCCACCCCAGCGGAGTCGTCGGCGTCAGCACAATGCGCGTAATCTTCTCGGTGACAGACAGGAATGTCTGCCCCGGCGCAATTACACGGAACTCGCCCGTCGCCGGATCGATCTGTTTATCGAGTTGTGGGTCGTGCTTCACTTCACCGCTTGCCATCGTACTCCGCTAACTTGCTGATTCACCGTCTTGCGGTCTTGCTAACTCGCTAACTTGCTAACTCCGCGCAGCGGAGGCTAACTCGCTGCACTTATCACCCCTTCACCGGCTTGTGCTCAACTGGTTCCTCTTCCAGTTCGGGATTCGGATTCAACACCGCAGCCACATACTTGGTCCGCGGACGTGTATTCAAATCAGCGAGCACCTGGTAACTCCGCTCATCGGCTTGCAGCTTCGCCACCTTGCTCTGCTTGTCGTTGATGTTGCCAAACGTAATCGCCTGCGCCGGACAGGCCTGTTGGCAAGCGGTCACAATCTCCCCATCATGAATGGGGCGATTCTCTTTGTCCGCCTCAATCTTCGCTGCAGAAATCCGCTGCACGCAGTAAGTGCACTTCTCCATCACGCCGCGCGAACGCACCGTCACGTCCGGATTGCGCATCAGCTTCAGGCTCTCCGTCTCGAAGTCGGAGTAGAGCAGGAAGTTGAAGCGCCGCACCTTATACGGGCAGTTGTTCGAGCAGTAGCGCGTGCCCACGCAGCGGTTGTAGACCATCGCGTTCAAGCCCTCGGGCGTGTGTACCGTCGCCCCCACCGGGCAAACCTGCTCACAGGGCGCGTTCTCGCAATGCTGGCAGGCCATCGGCTGAAAGTGCGCGCGCGGCGCGGCCAGGTCGCCCTCATAGTACGTATCGATGCGCAGCCACTGCATGTTGCGCCCGATCCTCACCTGCTGCTTGCCCACCACGGGAATATTATTCTCTGCATAACAGCTCACAATGCACGCGTTGCATCCCGTGCAGCTGTTCATGTCGATCGACATTCCCCAGGCGTTGTCCTTGTACTCCCAGTTGGGGAAGAGTGTGACGCTCTTGTCGGTCGTCGGGTGCGTCTCACCCTCGTTGGCAAATCCTGGATCAGTTTTGTACTCTTCCAGTGTCGCGTAGCGAATAATCCCGCGCTCGCCGAGAGCCTCATCCGCCTCCATTGAGTTATTGCCGTTACCTTGCCCGCCGAATAACTTCGGCCTGTGATCCTGGAAGTGGCTCTTGGTTACAGCCACACCCCACTTACCCTCAACCTTCTTCATTGAGCCCGTAACGTAAAACGGCGCATCCGATGTGCGAATCAGGTATGCATTGAATCCCGCGCCGCCTGCCACGCGACCAGTCTGGCGCCCATAGCCCAGATGCACAGTCACCGAGTTATCCGGATGCCCCGGCGCAACAATCACCGGCGCATTCACCTTACGCCCATTCACGGATAACTCAACGATGTCGTCCTCTTCCAGTCCGTACTTAGTCAGCGTCGCGCCGGACATGATCGCCGCATTGTCCCAGCTAAGGCTAGTCACCGGCTTGGGCAACTCCTGCAGCCAGCCCACATTCGCCCACCGCCCGTCATAAACATTCGGGTCCGGCCGGAAGATGATCTCCAGAGAATATTTAGGTGCTGGCGCTGGTGCTGGCCAGGACACACCGGGTTCTAACATGGAAAACGTAACTTCAGAGTGATCAGTAGTTCCATCTATCCATCCCTGATGCAGCGCTTTCCGCCAACCCGTCTCAAAGTCACCCTTGATGACCGGTTTCCAAGTCTCGCGTACAGCCTCATACGGACTTAGTCCCGGTTCATCCAGCAGCGCTTGAAAGAAATGATGCGCAGTCTTTCCTCCATAGAGCGGATCGATCATCGGCTGAATAACTGAAACCGTTCCGTCATACGCACTCGCATCCGACCACGATTCCAGAAAATGCGCTGCGGGGATTTGCCACTGCGAATTCTTCCCGGTTTCGTCTTCGTGCGAGCCGAGATGCACTGTCATCTTCGCCTTCTCGAAAGCGGAGGCAAATTCCAAATCAGCAGGTGCTGAGTAAATCGGATTGGCGTTCAGAATCACCAACCAATCCACCTTGCCAGCATTCAGATCTGCAGACAAGCTCTTAAGGTCCTCTGTCTGTCTGGAGGACATCAACAAATCGCCCCGCACATTGACTGTCTTCCAAATGTTGTTAAGAGCAGTGTTGATTACAAGGGCGAGAGCATCTACCGATGCATCTTGGTATAGCCCCGGAATCACTACGCACTTACCTGTGTGAGCTTTCAAGTCTTTAGTTAGTGCAACTAAAAACTTTTTCTGCTCATCGGTCCAGTTGCAGGCTGGAGCCTCAATGTCTTTGACCCCAACAGCCTTAGCAAGTTCTGCCGTAAAAGCCGGAATCTCACTCGCCCGTAGTCCGAGCCGATGCTCCGCCTTCAATCCCGTCGTTGTCGGCGTACTCTCAATCGCATAAAGCCGATTCAGCTTCGTCGGGTCTTTGCGCCGCTCCGCATATTGGCGAACTAATTTATGGAATCCAGGAAACGCAGCTCCCGAAAGAAAATCCGCATCCAGCGAAACAATCACATCCGCATCGGCTAAATCATATTGAACATTCAACCCACTGGCCGCAGCCGTTCCCGCAATCGCCGGATCGTACTGCACTAATTTCGCCTTCGGGTACTTCGCCTGCACTTCCTTCCACTGCCGCGCCAGCGTCGGCGAAGTAATCGTCTCGCTGAGGAAATAAATTCCCGTCCCATCCTTGGTCGAGATCACTTTGTTGCGAAACTCAACCGCAAACTCCGCCCACTCGCGATTTTCCCCGCGATAGGTCACATGCTGCGAACGGTCCGGATCGTATAAGTCGAGCAGCGTCGCCTGCGTAAACGGGTCCGAGGAGCCTTGGTTATAAGGATGCTCGGGGTTGCCGTCGATCTTGATGGGCCGATACTGATCGCTCTTGACCAGCAGCGGGACAGCCCCCGTTACAAATGGGTGCGCCGTGGCAAAGTAATTTGGCTTGCCCAGAATTAAATCTTCTGGCTGCTTGATATACGGATAAATCGGCTCGTCGGGCTGCTTGGTGCAACCGGCCAACCCCGCCAGCGCCGCCGAAGCGCCCATGAATTTCAGAAATCCGCGCCGCGAAACCTCATCGCCCCACGCATGAGGCGATCCCGGAAACTCCTTCTCCACCGCCGCCTGAAACTCGGGCGTATCGGCGAGCTCATCCACCGACCGCCAATATTTTTTGCCGCGCACGTTCTTCAGCTTCTCGCGCACCGCGTCAAGACTCATCGGGGGCGTCAGTTGCGCCGGCTTGATCGTCGTCACCAGATCGTTCTTCTTCTCGCTCATCGGTGGCAGACCTCGCAACTGGACAATTCATTCGGCGTGCGAATCTTGTAATGCTGCACGAGAAATCGTCCCAGCTCGTCCTGGCTGGTGAACTTTTCGTACGCCGGTAGTGGACGCATCTCGTGCTCACCATTAATGCTGCTAGGAATCGTCAGTTGGTTATTCAACATAGCCTCAGCCAATGGGTCCCTGGTCACGCACTTCACGCTCTCGGCCGTATGTACTCCACTCTTCTCATCCCCCACCGCGCACCACACCGGCCTGTCCGGCGCCGGCTTCTCCCACGCCATGTTGTAAATCTCGCTGGTCGGCCGCAGCTTCTTGGCCGGGTTACGATGGCAATCCAAACACCACTCCATTTGCAGCGTGTTCTCGGCATACATCAGCGGCATCTGGTCCACGCGCCCGTGGCAACTGGCGCAACCCACTCCCTTGTGCACATGAATCTCGTGGCTGAAATAAACGTAATCCGGCAGGTCATGCACCTTGATCCAGGGCAGCGATTGACCAGTCGCCCAGCTCTGCCGCACGGGCTCCAGCAGTTGCGCGTTGGTCCAGATCTGCGCGTGGCAGTTGATGCAGGTTTTCGTAGGCGGAATTCCCGCGTAGCTCGATTTCTCCACCGTCGTGTGGCAATACTGACACTGGATGCCCAGCCCCTGCACGTGGTGCTTGTGGCTGAAGGGCACCGGCTGGTCCGGGCGCTGACCCTGCCGCGTCACCCAGGGCGAGCGCTGCAACTGGTCCAGCGTCACCCCCAGGGCGATCAC
>JBEKFS010000076.1:0-15891 GCA_050013195.1 Occallatibacter sp. | reverse complement strand
CCCCACCACCCTCCGGAAGATTGCATTAATTGTGAGCATCGCCATCTGCGAATGTTCTGCAATCTCACACCCGAGGCGCTCACCGATTACGACGGCATTGGCATCATGATGAGCCATGCCCGTGGCGCCAAGCTTTTTTCAGAGGGTGACCCGGCTCGCAACGTCTTTGTAATCTGCTATGGACAGGTAAAAATCTCCTCTACTTCCCGCGATGGCAAGACCATGATCCTCAAGATCGCCGGCCCCGGCGACGTGATGGGCCTGAGCGCGGTGCTGGCCAATGTGCCCCATGAGGTTACGGCGGAGGCCATTGAGCCCTGCCAGGTGAAGACCGTGCGCAAGCAGGAGTTTGTTGACTTCCTCTCGCGCCACGGCATTGCATCCATGCATGCCGCGCAATCGCTCTCCGGCGAATATCTGACGGTGTTCCACGATGCCAAGCGGCTGGCGCTCTCCGGCTCGGCGGCGGGACGGCTGGCGCGCCTGTTGCTGGACTGGGGCCGTGCATCGGGCAACGGCAAGCACGAAATCCGCTTTACCATGGCCCTGACCCACGAGGAGATCGCCAACATGGCCGGCACCTCGCGCGAAACCGTAACCCGGCTGCTCAACCAGTTCCGCCGCGACCATTGGATTACCATCAAGGGCTCAGCAGCTACTCAGGATTGCGTGCGGTTGCATTGAAGGGAAAGCGTCGAATGCGGGCCCAGCTCGACGAACAAAGCGTGATCAAGGCCAACGCCCAGTTCTGGGAGCAGATGCTGGCCATGACGCTGAATCCGATGGCCATGCCGGGGGAGTTTTGCGTAAGCGCCGGGCATCTGCTGGGCTGGGTTGCACTGGAGGGCGTGTGGAAGGGGCGCATTGAGGTGCGGATGGGCGAGGGGCTTGCTTACCAGGCGACGGCGGCTATGTTGATGCAATCATTGGAGAACGTGGCCGAGGCCGATGCCCTGGATGCCACCAAGGAGATTGCCAACATGATCGCCGGGGTCATCAAGTCCTCGTTGCCCCGGCCTTGCACCATGACCGTTCCCGAGTCAGCAGTGGAGGCTGCGGGATTCTGCTCAATGCCGCAAACTGAGGACTCGCTGGTGGTGGCGTTCCGCCATGAGAGCGGCGATTTGATGGTGCGGGTTTGGGAGCAGGAATGTGCGTGACAGGGCGGTTAAGAATTGCAAAATGGTGCGTTCTACGTTACTGCTTTTTGCAAAATGGTGCGCTTTACGTTACCGGTTTTTGCAAAATGGTGAGCTATAGCTGACTGGTTTTCAGAACACTGAAGCGTTTCAGCTCGCTACGGATCGGCACCGTGGATAAAAATCGATTCCCCTGCAAGCTACACTACGGAATCTCTGCCGGCTCCAGGGTCAATCGAGCGGTGAGCACCACCAGGGCTGCCCAGAGAGAATCCGCGGCCAGCAGATGGGCTACTTGCACCCAGACCGGGGCCAGCAGCAGCACGTCCAGCAATCCAAGCGCATAGACCGCGGCCAGTAGGAGAAGGATGAGCGCGGAGAGGCTGCGATTGTCTGAGTGAGTCTTGCGTTGCGCGGCGCGGACGAGGAGCCAGATAAGAAAGAAGCTGGCGGCAAAGGCGATGCCGGGATGCACCCAGCGCCAGCGCACCAGCCAACCGCTTGCGGACGAAAAATCCTGTGCCAGCGCCAGGCCAAGTGAACTGGCGGGGAAGAGCGTGTCGCCCAACGCGGCCAACGAACCGGTGACGCCTACGAGCATCACCACGAGCACGGTGGCCAAGGCGCCGAAGGGCGCTGTGAAGCGAACGGATCCGCGCAGATAACCGCGCTTGCGGCTGAGCAGGTGTGCGGTTAGGGTGAGCGCGGCGACGAGCAGCAGAGTATTGGCCAGGTGCAGAGCGAGGAAGGCGGGGCGCAGCGGCGATTGGCTCTGCGCCGTGTATCCCAGCTTGACCAGCAGTGCGCCCAGCAGCGCTTCAATCAGCGTGAAGACAACAGAAGCTACGGCAGCCGCGCGCGCAAGATGGCCGCGGATTGTGCCGGCGAAGGTCCAGGCAAGGAGGCCCACGACCGCAAAGAAAGAGAGGCCGCTGGTGAGGCGATGGGTAAATTCGATGATCGTGTTGACGCTGGCCGAGTGCTGGATTACCGTGCCGTTGCACAGCGGCCAGTGGTTGCCGCAGCCTGCTCCAGAGCCGGTGGCACGGACGAGGGTGCCCCAGAGAATTACGGCGATGAAGTAGGACAGCACGGCCCAGGCAAAGCGGCGCAGGGCGGGCGAAGGGAGGCGCGGAGAATCAGCAGCAGTAGGCATAAAGGCGGCTCCGGGTGGAACGTATCAGTGTAGAACAAGAGGCCCCTACTATCGTCGGTTAGTCAGTAACTCAGTTTCCGGCTTGCCGGTAATCGCCCCGGAGCACGTAATTTGCCGCGAAGCACATTTATGACGGACACGGATTTGGCTGCATATTCGCTAGGGTGTATGCTGGTAAAATTAATCCTCAAATTGGCCTTCATTTCATTTAATAGAGGTGATGTGATGCGGATTTATAGTGCGTCGATTGTCTTTTGTTTTTGCGCTATGCTTTGCCATGCTCAAACGGCAAAGATAGACCCGGACTTTCTCACTCAGATCCGCGAGAAGTACGATGCCCCATTCAACAGGAATTTACAGTCCTTCGACTGCGCTGTCGATTTCAGCTGGAAGGAGCACTTCACTGAGACCACGCGCGTAGGAGACGAGGGGACGGACGAAGAACTCGAAAAAATCTTTCAGCCGATCAGAAACCGCGTTGTGGTGACGCGACAGAATGCTGCCGTCTCCTCCGGATACACCGACGACGCAATAAGTAAACTTCCTCACGGAGGAATGGCCGAGTTTTTGCTGGAGCACGCCGTACAGAAGGCTCTTTCCAGTTGGTTACGCTCAAGTACGAACTCGATGCTTCCGTCCCCCGATACGACAGCAACTTTGAAGCAGTCCAAGTCGGGCTATGAACTTTCGGTCAAGCTGGGACCCATTGATATCGGGATGGTTCTTACTCCTGATATGCGTCTTCGAAGTTCAAGCTTAAAAGCGGGCGCTCAGTCCAACCACTTCGAGACATCATTCGAGACTGGCCCGCAGGGTTTTCTTTTGACCTCATTGACCACGAGCGAAGACGGGAATTGGGGACGGGGCCACCATCTGATCTATACCTATACCTATCAGACTGTAGAAGGTGTGCAGTTGCCTGAGCAGGTTGCTGTAATCAGAGAAAGTCACCATGAGGTGTGGCGATTCAGATTGAGCGACTGTAGCTTGAAGATCATTAAGTGAGCGAATGACTCTGTATGAACTCGCGTTCCGGTCGTATCTTCGACTACCCGGAAGTTAGACTCGACTGTCTTTCTTCAGCCTGCTTATGCGAAGTTATAGCTGGCTGACGCTCCATCGAAAATATCGGTAAGGAAGGCGGCAGCGGATAGATTCGATATGCTTCGTGCCGCCCCTACTGGGCTAATGCAATTTTGGGTTGCTCACCCAGGACTGCCCCTTCGCTCAGGGTTGTCCTGGCTATAATCGGCTCCCCCTACGGGGGAAGTGAAATTCGCGTATGCGACGCGGGACAAGCGAAGGTAGGGTGTCAATTAAGGTGAGCTTAACCGCAGGGGCTATTGATCCTTACAAAAGAAATGTCCTTACGCCGTCCCTACGGGACTCCGGAATGAATTTGTGGAATCGCTTTCCCCACGCTGAAGCGCGGGGCTAACCAACCCTGCGCCTCCGGCGCGTTTATGCGAACATTACTTATGCAGTCATCAATAAAGTCCTCAATTATATTGCTGGATTTATACCGAGGATAAATCCCCGGCCTACCACCCGAATGGAATTTTTTCGAGACTGTGAAGTCGTGCCCTGATACTTCTATTCACCCATCAGGCGGACGACGTGGTTGACGATCATCAAATCTTCGGCGGGGGGGATGACGCGCACGGTGACGGGTGAGAATTCGCTGGAGATGACGGCAGAGCCGCGGACGTTGTTGCGCTGGGGGTCAAGGACGATGCCCAGAGAATCGAGGCCGGTGCAGATTTCAGCGCGGGCGTCGATGTCGTTTTCGCCGATGCCGCCTGTGAAGACCAGCATGTCCAGTCCGTTCAACTCGGCCACGTAGCTGCCGATCCAGCGGGCGATGGTCCAGGTGAACTTGGCGACAGCGAGTTTTGCTTTGGCGTTGCCGGCTTTGATGGCCTCGCGCAGGTCGCGCATGTCGTTGGAGAGTTCGCTGATGCCCAGGAGGCCGGATTTTTTGCTGACCACAGTTTCCAACTTATCGGCGGCTTCAAGCGCGTTAGGCGTGGATGCGGCGATTTGTTTCAGGATGAAAATCACGATGCCGGGATCGATGTCGCCGGTGCGCGAGCCGGAGATGATGCCGCTGGTTGGGGTGAGCGCCATCGATGTGTCAAGACATTCACCGTCGCGAATGGCGGAGATGGATGCGCCGTTGCCCAGGTGCGCGACGATAAGTTTTTTCGGCACGTGGGGCTGCAACTGGTAAACGATCGACTCGTAGGAGATGCCGTGATAGCCGTAGCGGCGCACGCCCATGGCGACATACTCGGCGGGGATGGGCATGTGCGTGGCCACCTCAGGCAGGGTGCGGTGGAAGTAGGTGTCGAGCACGGCAAAGTTGGGAATGCCGGGGAAGAGCTTGAGGGCCTCGCGCATGATGTAGACGGCGATGGGCGTGTGCAGCGGCGCGAGCGCGGCGTAGCTTTCGATTTCGTCGATGAGCTGGGGCGTGATGAGCTGGTTATCGCGGACCGTGGGCCCGCCGCAGACGGTGCGATGGCCGATGGCGGCCGGGGCAGGGAACTGGTCGGAGTGCAGCGCGTCGGCTACCATCTTGAATGCGACGGCGCGATTGGGCAGGGACGGGGTCTGATCGACGAGCTTTTTGCCCTCGGCGTCCTTGATCCAGAACTTGCCCAGATCGGTGCCGATGCCGTCGACCGCGCCCTCGAAGAGCCTGTCTCGCTGGCCGTTGGCGGCCTCATAGATGGAAAATTTAATGGAAGAAGAACCGCTGTTCAGAACCAGGATGGGCAAGGAAGACATTCGTTAATAACCTTTCGGGTTGGGGCTGAACGAGTCAGCGGGTTAGTGGATTAGCAAGTTTGCCGCACTGCGTGCGTGTTAGCGAGTTAGCCACACTGCGTGCGTGTTAGCAAGTTGGCCGCACTGCGTGCGTGTTAGCGAGTTGGCCGCACTGCGTGCGTGTTAGCAAGTTGGCCGCACTGCGTGCGTGTTAGCAAGTTCGCGAGAAGCAAGTTAGCCGGTTAGCCACGCTTCGCGCGGGTTAATGAGTTAGCGAGTCAGTCTTTCGGCCAGCGCCAGTTGCGAATCTCCGGCAAATCTTCGCCGTTTTCCGCAACGTAGAGCTTGTGGCGCTGGATAGCCTCGGAGTACCACTGTTCTGCCGCGTCCACCTTAGCTGCGAGACGCGGCACGCGCCGGACGGCATCGAGCGATAACTGGAAGCGGTCAATATTGTTGAGCACGCACATATCGAAGGGCGTGGTCGTGGTGCCCTCTTCCTTGTAGCCGCGCACGTGAAGGTTGTCGTGGTTGTGCCGCCGGTAGGTGAGCCGGTGAATCAGCGTCGGATAGCCGTGGAAGTTGAAGACGGTCGGCGTGGCGGGCGGGAAGATCTGGTCGTAGTCCTCGTCGGGCAGTCCGTGCGGATGTTCGGTCTGCGGCTGGAGCGCCATCAAATCCACTACATTGACGACGCGGATTTTTAGATCAGGCGTCAGTGTGCGCAACAGGGTGACAGCGGCCAGCGTCTCCAGCGTGGGCACGTCGCCGCAGCAGGCCATCACCACATCGGGCGAGCCCTCATCGTTCGATGCCCACTTCCACACACCCATCCCTACAGTGCAGTGAGTGACCGCCTCGTCGATAGTGAGCCACTGCGGCGCAGGCTGCTTGCCGGCGACGATGAGGTTGATGTAGTTCTTGCTGTGCAGGCAGTGATCGGCCACCGAAAGCAGCGTGTTCGCATCCGGCGGCAGATAGACGCGCACCACAGTGGCTTTTTTGTTCACCAGATGATCGATGAAGCCGGGGTCCTGGTGCGAGAAGCCGTTGTGGTCCTGCCGCCAAACGAGAGAAGAGAGTAAATAATTCAGAGATGCGATGGGTTTGCGCCAGGGAATCTCGCGCGTTACCTTGAGCCACTTGGCGTGCTGATTCACCATCGAATCGATGATGTGGATGAAGGCTTCGTAACAGTTGAAGAGGCCGTGGCGTCCGGTGAGCAGATAGCCTTCAAGCCAGCCCTGGCACATGTGCTCGCTGAGGATTTCCATTACATGACCGGTTTGAGACAGGTTTTCGTCGACGGGAAGCGTGGCAGCCATCCACTCCTTGCCGGTTCCGGTGATTACGTCCTGAAGACGATTGGAGGCCGTCTCATCGGGGCCGAAGACCCGGAAGTTTTTCTGCGTCTTGTTGGCTTCCATGACGGCGTGCAGCATTTGCCCGAGAACGCGCGTGGATTCCACGTCTTTCTGCCCGCGGCCTTCGAGCTTGACGGCAAAGTCGCGGAAGTTTGGAATCTTCAGCGGTTCCAGCAGCAAACCGCCGTTGGCGTGGGCGTTCATGCCCATGCGGCGGCGTCCTTTGGGCGCAAGCTCGGCCAGCTCCGCACGGAAGGCGCCCTTCTCGTCGAACAACTCCTCGGGCTTGTAGCTGCGCATCCACTGATCGAGCTGGCGCAGATGCTCGGGCTTGTCAAATATTTCGGAGAGCGGCACCTGATGAGCGCGCCAGGTGTTCTCGACAGGCTTGCCATCTACAAACTTCGGCCCGGTCCAGCCCTTGGGCGTGCGCATGATGAGCATGGGCCAGGCGGGACGGCGCTCGATGGGACCCTTGGCCGCGCGTGCGGATTTTTGGATTTCGGCGATGCGGTCGAAGATTTTGTCGAAGACTGCAGCGGCCTGCTGGTGCATGGTGAGCGGGTCGTCGCCCTCGAGCGTGAAAGGCTCATAGCCGTAGCCGCGCATCAGGCTTTCCAACTCGGCGTGCGGAATGCGCGCCAGCACTGTGGGGTTGGCAATCTTGTAGCCGTTCAGATGCAGGATGGGCAGCACCGCGCCGTCGGTGGCCGGATTGAGAAATTTGTTGGAGTGCCAGCTTGTGGCCAGAGGGCCGGTCTCGGCCTCGCCGTCTCCGACGACGCAGGCGACGATGAGGTTTGGATTGTCAAAGGCCGCGCCGTACGCGTGGACGAGCGAGTAACCTAGTTCGCCGCCTTCGTGGATCGAGCCAGGCGTCTCCGGCGCCACGTGGCTGGGAATGCCGTAGGGCCAACTGAATTGGCGGAAAAGGCGCTTGATGCCGTCGGCGTTCTGCTCGATGTGGGGATAAATCTCGGTGTAGGAGCCTTCGAGATAGGTGTTGGCCACGAGGCCGGGTCCGCCGTGCCCCGGGCCGATGATGAACATCATGTTCAGGTCGCGCTCGTGGATGAGGCGATTCCAGTGGACGTAAAGAAAGTTGAGCCCCGGCGTGGTGCCCCAGTGGCCAAGCAGGCGCGGTTTGATGTCGTCCAGGGTGAGCGGATGCTCCAGCAGCGGGTTGTCTTTCAGATAGATTTGGCCGACGGAGAGATAGTTGGCGGCGCGCCAGTAGGCGTTCATTTTGGCCAGCAGTTCCGGGCTCAGGGGGCCATTGCTCGCGGCTTCGGTCATATTGCACCTCGCAAGGGGAAGATTGCGTGACAAGTCCAGCGTAGCAGCCGCGGGGAGTTGATCCGGGTGATTGATGTCACAAGCTGGTGAGACGCTGGTTCATAGTGTGGAATGCGCCGGATGCACTAGAAATAGCGCTTGAGTTTGAGGATTTGCGATTCGAAGCCGTACCACAGCGCGGCGGCCAGCGCGGTGGAGACGGCATAGCGAGCGGCTACCACAGTCAGGTTACCGGCGGTGCCGTAGTGGGCCATTCGCAGGTCGAACCAGCCGATGAAGATGAAGGCCATGATGTGGATCATGTAAAGGCCGTAGCTGATGCGGCCATAAAAAGCCAGCGGCCCGCGGCGCAGCAGGACGTTGACGGGATTGCGCGCGCCGGTGGAGGCCATCAATGCCAGAGCCGCGCCGGTAAAGCTGGCCGCCAGCGCGGTATCCAACAGTGCCGTTCCGCCGGCGATGGTGGCTGCTGCGGCGATGCCTAGCACAAAGGTCACGAGGCCGATCCAGAGACATACGCGGCGGCTTATTTTGATTGTGTAAAGCGCGAGGGCCAATAGGCTGCCCAGGGCGATGCCGTCGAGCTTGATCAGCGTGTGGGATGGAAGGCCCTTCAACCAGACTGGGTTCAACTGGCGCATGAGCGGCGAGCAGATCAGCGCACAAGTGAGAACAACAGCCAGCGCCCAGGGGCGGCGCAGAAAGCGGACCAGAGGCGCCCAAAGAAAGTAATACTGCTCTTCGACAGCCAGCGCCCAGGTGGGGCCGAGGGCCGCGGGCAGCGAGAGATGGAAAAGATTTTGCACAAAGAAAATGTAGGCCAGCCAGGGCGCGGCCTTGATTGCGGCCAGCACGCCGACGTTGGGGACGATGAACCACGGCGCGTTCAGGTAGACCACCGCCAGCACCAGTATGTAGACCGGCCAGATGCGCAGCGCTCGGCGGGCATGGAAGTTGTGAAAGTAATGCGGCTTGTCGCGCGCCGCCAGCAGGTTCGAGGTAATCAGGAATCCGGAGAGTGCAAAAAACAGAAGCACCCCCGCCCATCCCCACTCAGCGATGCGATGAAGCCACGTGCCTTGGAGCAGCGGATCGCAGTGGTAGAGGACTACCCACAGAATCGCCAGGCCGCGCAGGCCGTCGAGTTCCGGCATGTAAGAGGGGAGCCAGGTTGGGCGTTGGATGGGCAAGCTCGTGCGTTGCAGCCTCAAAAATTCAATCTCATGGAGCGTCTTTGGCAAAACCTTCCACAATCCAGCCGGCTAGCCAGAGAATTCCTCCCAGAATCTCAATTGGGAGAAGTAGTATGGCCAATGCAATAATGCCGTGGTTGCGGTTCATCGCGTAAGCAATAAAAGATATAACAGACAACAATACGGTTACCACTAGCGGGATAAGGACAATCCATTTTCCCGCGCGGCGCATTCTCTTTGCGCCTTCTTCAACGTTCATGACTCCTCCTCACGGAGTTACGTTACCCCGCGGCCAGTTGCTTGGCGCGTTCGGTAGCCCGCATCACGGCCTTGATGAGGGTGACGCGCAGGCCGCCTTCTTCCAGTTCCAGAATACCGTCGATGGTGCATCCGGCGGGAGTGGTCACGGCGTCCTTCAGCAGGGCCGGATGGTAGCCGGTTTCAAGTACCATTTTGGCTGCACCGAAGGTAGTTTGCGCGGCGAGTTCCGTGGCCACGTCGCGGGGCAGACCGACCTTGACGCCTGCTTCGGCCAGAGCTTCGATGATGATGTAGATGTAGGCCGGTCCAGAGCCGGAGAGGCCGGTCACCGCGTCCATGTGCTTTTCCTCGACGATCACGGTGCGGCCCACGGTCTCGAAGATGCGCTCGGCCAGCTCCATCTGCTGCGCGCTGACGAAGCGTCCGCGGCACAGCGCGGCCACGCCCGCGCCCAATGTCGAGGGTGTGTTGGGCATGGCGCGAATCACACCGATCTCCACTCCGGCGGCGTCTTCAATAGAACGCGTCTTGACCGATGCGGCAAAGGAGATGAGCGTTTTGGCCGGTGTGAGAGCGGGCTTGATCTCCGCCATCAGTTCCTGCACCTGGAATGGCTTGACGCCAATCAGAATCAGATCAGAGTTCCGTACTGCCTCCATGTTGTTGGTGGTCACGTCCACGCCCCATTGAGCGCTCAGCGCCACGGCTCGCTCGGCGTGGGCCACGGTGGCGTGAATCTGGCTGCGCGCGAACAGATTCTGTTTCATGAAGGCCTGCAACAGGATGCCGCCCATCTTGCCGGCGCCCAGAACGGCCACGCGCACATGGGGCAACTGCGCGGGTACTTCGGTGGCTTCAACAGTTATCTCTGCCATTTTTGCCCTTTTCTGGATTTTCCAGTTCCTGGAAGTAAGGATGCAGCTTTCATGAATCCCGCAACATTGGATAGGTACGCGCCCCAAGCCTCGGACTTGAGACCTGGGAAACCCAACTCATACTGAGTTATTACTCGTGGAGAAGCTCTTCTTTGAGAATGAAATCCTCAATCGTGTCATCCACTTTCTTACTGATGCCATCCGTGGGCCATGCCTTATTCCAGATCAGATAGCTACCTGGAAGAGTCAACGTCTTTTGACCGCTGGCGAAGGCGTCCAGGGCTATGAGCACCAGGGCATGCTCCTCCTGATCGAAAAAGGGAACGTTCAGATCATCCGGCAACGGGTTGCGCAGGTCGGCCACATCTTCACCGGCAAACATG
This sequence comes from Occallatibacter sp., assembly GCA_050013195.1. Lineage (GTDB taxonomy): Bacteria > Acidobacteriota > Terriglobia > Terriglobales > Acidobacteriaceae > Telmatobacter. The sequence continues at coordinate 5,455 of JBEKFS010000076.1, read as the reverse complement.
ATTGTCCTGCTCTCGGCATCGCCGAATAACTTGCTCTCGTTGATGGTGCAGATAAAGAGCAGGCCGTCAGGAGAATCAACCGCTGCTTTACCTTCATACTTTGCGGCGGCCTCATTGCCGGCTGAATGCACGATCACGACACCGGTATTTTTCTCGTTCGGCTTGCCGAAGGCATAAGCAGCCCGCTTGAACATCTCCCCGGTTTTATCGCCAGCGGCATAGGCGTCAGCCAGTGTGCGCACTGATATCAACGGGTCCGCTGCGAGCTTTTCCGGCGCAGTGTCATCCTTGGTGATGGCCAGCGTGGCGGAGTAGTCGATCTCTTTCGAGGTAATATCGGAGACCGATTGCAGCACCAGGCGGGCTGCATAGGCGTTCATATGCCCAAAGCCGCCAAAGCCGATGATTTTGCCTGCCTTGTCGCGCTGCACGCCAGCCTTCTCGACGGCATCCAACCGGCCCACCAGCGTGGCAGTCACCTCAAACTTGTTGCACCCCAGGCACATTCCGCCTTTGTGGTACTGCGCGGCGAGCTGAGAGTCGAAGAGTTTGAAGTCCTTGTTGTTCTTGTCCAGCGTGACCGGCGTGCGCTGCACCGCCGGAACGTTGCCGGTGAAGTTGTGCGCCGGCTGAACCTGCACCATGGCTGCCGGTCCCGCCTTGCCCTTTGTACCTTCCGGGTAAGAGAGCCAGATGTTCTTGTTGATGTTGATGCCGCAGTCAGCGCCTTTGACGACAAATTGATCAAAGGAGGCGACCGCGGTGCCCTTGATGCGGACGATTTTTCCGTTGAACGACTGCGGATTGTTGAGAATATCGCAGACGGTTGTATCCACAGCTTGCGCGTACAGGCAGCAGGTAAATCCAAGGGCAAAGACGAATGTCAGAGCGCGTTTCATGCCAATTCTCCAATGGAAGCAATAGCCCGCAATCGCAGCAAAATTGAGCCGGAAAGCTGCTGAAATGGGACATTACAGGTTATCACGTTCGCTGCGGCGATTCTCGCGCCTATTTTTGACTGGCAATCCATGCGTCGATGCGGTCGCTGAGCACGTCCAGCGGCAGAGCGCCGGAGTCCAGCACCTGGTCGTGGAAGGCGCGCAGATCGAATTTGTCGCCTAGAGCTTTCTTTGCACGCTCGCGCAATTCCAGAATCTTCATCTGGCCGATCTTGTAGGCCAAGGCCTGGCCCGGCCAGCCGATGTAGCGGTCTACTTCGGTTTGGATGGTGGTTTCGTCCATGGCCGTGTGGTCGTGGAAGTAATCCACCATCTGTTGGCGGGACCAGTGTTGGGAGTGGACGCCGGTATCGACTACCAGGCGGATGGCGCGCCAGATGTCGGCCTCAAGTCGCCCGTAGTCCGAGTAAGGATCCTGATAGAAGCCCACATCCTTGCCCAGCCGCTCGCTATAGAGCGCCCAGCCCTCTACGTAGGCTGTATATTCCTGGTGCTTGCGAAAAGTGGGCACGCCGGTCAGCTCCTGCGCGATGGAAATCTGCAGGTGGTGGCCGGGAACTCCCTCATGGTAGGCGATGGCCTCCACCGAGTAGAGATTGCGGCCGGTGGCGTTCCAGGTGTTGACGCGCAGGCGGCCCGGGCGGCTGCCGTCCGGCGTACCCGGCTCGTAGTAGGCGGGGTACATGGTCTTCTGCAGGTACTCCGGAACGATAGCCACCTCAAGCGGCGCCTTGGGCAGATGTCCGAAGAGCTGCGGCAGCTTGGCCTGCATCTGTGTTTTGTAGCCGCGATAGGCATCTACCAGCGCATCGGCCGAGGCTGGGTGCAGCTTGGGATTGGCAGGAAAACTCGCACGGAAGGATTTCAAATCTTGAAAGCCCAGCTTCTGCGCGATCACCAGCATCTCGGCTTCGTCGCGCTTGACTTCGTCGAGGCCGATCTGGTGAATCTGCTCGGCGGTAAGGTTGGTGGTCGTCTCGCGGCGAATCTGGAAGGCGTAGTATTTTGCTCCGTCGGGCAGCGCCCAGATACCCGGCTCCGCACGACCGGCGGGAACGTAGCTGACCTCAAGGAAGCGCGCAAAGCGCAGATAGGCGGGCAGGACTTCTTTGCCGATGGCGTCGAGCATCTCGGCCTTGATGCGCTCCTGCTCGGCTGGAGTTATAGAGGCGGGAAACTTTTTGAGCGGCGCGGCCAGCGGCGAATTTTCTGGAGTTTGATTGGCCAACAACTTCACTTGCGCCAAGGCCTGCTCCAGTAGATAGCGCGGCGGCACGCGATGGTCCTCCATGCCGATGGACATATTGGTGGTGACCTGGTCGAAGGCCTTGGGAACTGCGTGCAGGCGGGCGATCCAGTCGTCGTAGTCCTTCACGGAGGTAAAGCTCAACTGGGCCGCCAGGTTGGGGTAGGCGGTGTAAATGCCGCCCAACTGGTTGAGGGGCATCTCCCAATCCTTGAACTGGGCGCCCTCGGCGTTGTCGGCAAAGTGGCGCAGCAGCAACTCGCGGCTGATCTTCTCCTGATCCGTGAAGCCGGCCGGATCAATCGCCGCGAGGCGCATCATGTAGCTCTCTTCGCGGGCCAGCCAGTCGTTCTGCGCTTTCACTGAGTAGTCGTCAATGCGGTCGTTGTAGCGTTTGTCGCCCAGCCAGGAAGCAAACTCCGGCGAATGCTCCATGACCGCCTGCCAGTACTCCTCGAAAAGGTCGTTGAGCGCCTTGCGATTGGCCTCGACGGAAGCAGGCTGCGTTGCTGGGGTGGCCTGTGCGGGAGTAGCAGCCGGGGCCTGGGCCGGGAGCGTGAGAGCAAAGGCAAGCAACAGAGACGTGGTAACGAAGAGGGCGGTAAGCGGGAGTCTTTTCAAGGGAGCGGACCTCGGTGTGGAATCAGGGGGCGAAAGCGCCCTCACATTGAGTGTAGAGGAGTCCGAACGGACTAGGCGGAGATGGTATGAGGGCAGTGTGTCTGTCTTCCATAGGAGGATAGGAACAATCCTGATGCAGTAATCTACACACATGCCAAGCCTTCAACAGGGTTCGATTCATCTGTTTCGTCTTGCGGGAGTTGATTTATATCTGCATTGGTCGTGGTTTGTTGTGGCACTCATTGAAATTCAGAGCCGGCAAGGCAGATATACCTCCGTCACATGGAATGTATTGGAGTATCTGGCGCTGTTTTTGATTGTGCTGATGCATGAGTTCGGGCACGCGCTGGCTTGCCGGCAGGTGGGCGGGACGGCTAACCGGATCATGCTTTGGCCGCTGGGCGGAGTGGCGTATGTCGATCCGCCGCAACGGCCGGGCGCTACGCTGTGGAGCATCGCGGCGGGTCCGCTGGTGAACGTGGCGCTGATGCCGCTTCTTATCGCGGCGTTCATCGTCAGTCGGACGTTGGGATGGCAACATTCGATGCACGATGCCTATGTGTTTGTACGGGCGACTCTGGCCATTAACGTTGGATTGCTGGCTTTCAACATCCTGCCCATCTACCCGCTGGATGGCGGACAGATTCTTCGCTCACTGCTGTGGTATCCGCTGGGACGCGCGCGCAGCCTGATGGTGGCCACGGTGCTAGGCTTCGTAGGCGTTGTTGGTTTTTTCGGGTTAGCTTTGTTGATGCAATCGTTCTGGCTGGGTGCGATTGCCGTCTTTATGCTGATGAATTGCTGGGGTGGGCTGCGGCATGCGCAGGCTCTGCTGCGGCGTGACAAGTTGCCCCGGCGAGAGGGGTTTGCCTGTCCGAACTGCCGGACAAAGCCGCTGCTGGGAGAGCGTTGGCGGTGCGATCTGTGCGGGGGACTCTTCGACACCTTCCAAACTCAAGCCGTTTGCCCGCACTGCGCGAAGCACTTTCCGGCGACGAGGTGCGGAGACTGCGGCAAATCGCATCCCATGAATGAATGGATTATTGGGTCAATTGCGGGCAGTGGCGTAGTGAGTGGCGGGTTGCAACGGTGAACAGTGGTCAATTTGGCCAGTTGGGGTTTGAGGTTCCCAGGTCCCCAAATGCGAGGGACCTGAGGCACCCGGCTTTTTGTGGGAAAGAAAAGAACGTGAGCGCGGCATCTCTTAGTGCGTGAGGATGTATTCGTTTCCGAGGATGCGGTAGAGGGTGGAGCGGCTGATGCCGAGTTGGCGGGCGGCGCGGAGCTTGTTGCCGCGGTTGAGGTCGAGGACGTATTGGACGTGATGTTGAATGACGGCGTCGAGATTGAGCGAGTCGGCGCGGCCCTCCGGACGCGGATCTGAGGGGGATTCCAGGCCGGAGGGCAGGGCCAGATCGTCGGGACGGATGATGCCGTTGACGGCTTCGAGCAGGGCGGTTTCAAGCACCGAAGCGAGCTCGCGAATGTTTCCCGGCCAGTTGTGTTGCAAGAGGCGGGCCAGGGTTCCGGGGGCCATGAGGACGGGGCGCTGCTGGTAGCGGATGCAGATGCGGTCGAGTAGAGACTGGGCCAGCGGGGCAATGTCTTCACGGCGCATGCGCAGGGGAGGAATGGCAAAGCGTACGGCGGTGAGGCGGAAGGCCAGATCGGGCAGCAGGAGGCCCTGGGCGGCCATTTGACGCAGCGAGGTCTGGGTGGAGGCCAGCAGGATGGAACGGCCCGGCGGACGGTCCTGGAGGGATTTGAGCACGCTGAGCAGCAGGCCCTGGCCGGGAGGGGCGAGCAGGTCCACACGATCCAAATAGGTGAAACCGGCGAGGGTGGCGGGATCGGCGTCGGTTACCAGCCATTCGCGGGCGTCGCGCCGCTGAAAGTTGCCGGCGGAGAGTGGGGAGCGGCTGAATAGATAACGGGCCAGGGTATGCTTGCCGGAGCCGTGTTCTCCCTCGATGGTGGCCAACTGCACATGTGGCGCTGCCATATCTGCCTGCATGAGCAGCTTGCGCCACGAGGCGCTGACCCCTACGGGCTGAGATTCAAGGGGCGCTTCGACATCAACAAGTGTGAGACCGGAGACGGAAGGCTGGTATTGAGCGACGCTCTGCATGGCTCTCACGTACCTCGCCTCCATGGCCCGTAGGAATGGTTCAAGGCCTACAGAAGTTTTATCGACGGAAGGGGAAAAAACATGAACCGGAAAGTGAGGAGATCTTTCCGGTTCGGGAGAGGGCGGGATTTTGGCCGTTTGCAGGCTGGTAAGGCGGCCTCAGCGGAAGCGCTTGGAAGGTTCGTCGGAGTAAATCTGGCCGTCGCGGATATGCACCACGCGATGCGCATATTCGGCGATGTCCGGCTCGTGGGTGACGAGCACAATGGTGTTGCCGTTGGCGTGCAGGGTGTCAAAGAGGGCCATGATCTCCAGACCGGTCTTGGAGTCGAGGTTGCCGGTGGGCTCGTCGGCCAGGATGATGGAGGGCCGGTTGACCAGGGCCCGGGCGACAGCCACGCGCTGGCGCTGGCCTCCGGAGAGTTCGTTGGGCTTGTGGTACATGCGCGAGGCGAGGCCCACGTCGGCCAGCGATTCTTTGGCTCTCTCAATGCGTGCCGC
>JBEKFS010000075.1:0-19619 GCA_050013195.1 Occallatibacter sp. | reverse complement strand
CGCGTAATCCTGCTCTCCGCGCAAGGCCGTCCCTTTACCCAGGTGATGGCGCGAGAGCTGGCCGCCACGGAGCGCGTGGTGCTGATTTGTGGCCGCTATGAGGGCGTGGATGAGCGCATCAATCAGCTTTATTGCGACATGGAGCTGTCCATCGGCGATTATGTGCTGAGCGGGGGCGAGCTGGCCGCCGCCGTGGTGGTGGACGCGACCATGCGCCTCGTGCCCGGCGTGTTGGGCAATGAGGCTTCCGGCGACTTCGAGAGCTTTGGCGTGGCCGACGCCGAGATTGCCTCCTCCGAAGACGGCGTCCCGCGCTCGCAGCACGGCGCCGGGGGCCTGCTGGACTACCCGCACTACACCCGCCCCGCCGAGTTTGGCGGCCTGCGCGTTCCTGAGACCCTGCTCAATGGCGACCACGCCGGGATTCGCCGCTGGCGTCGCGAGCAGCAGTTGCGCAAGACCCTAGCCAACCGTCCGGATTTGCTGGAGAATGCCGCGCTCAGCAAGGAAGATCGCAAACTGCTGGAGGCGATTCGGGACGAAACTGCATAGGGTTGCGTCAAAAGGTAGGACCTATGAGAAGTTCTGTGCGAATCCTTGTGAGAGTCGTAGCAGTGGCTGTATTGGTATTTCTTTTGCTCGAGTGGGATTCTTCGGGCTGGTGGCCGCTTTCGTCTGCGCTTGGGAAACACGACGCGCGCAATGACATTTCCAGGGGGCATTACAAGGAGCTTGGTTACGGCCTTCCGTTTTTAGGTTCAGATGAGTACGCCCGCCTTCTTCAAGAACGATACGATATCGAGTTTCACTATGTGGATTATTGCACTGTCTCTAAATCACGGAGGGACTACTCTGACGCATACAACCAAGTGAGTATGGCAGCGGCAGAGAGCAAGTTTGGACGTGATGTTTTCAAGGAAACCTACGATGAAGCCGTGAAAAACTGGAAAATGGCCCACCCAGCAAAAGCCGCGAACTGATTAGGTTTTTCCCGGCGCATTCAGCTCCACCAACCCCTCAGGCAAAGCCATCTCCACGCGCTTAGCTTTAAGATCGATCTTCCGCAGGAAGCTTTTCGCAAAGGGGATAAGCACCTCGCCCGCCGCGCCTTGAACCACCAGCAGCGCCACCGCGCCGGATGTCCGGTCCACGCCCTCGATTTCGCCTACCGTCACGGGTTCAGTTCCTGCCACGTCGATCAGCACGCAGCCGATCAGGTCGCCGGTATAGACTTCATCCTCTGAAAGTGCGGCTCGCTCAGAACGCGGAACAGCCACGATCAGCCCCTTGAGGGTCTCGGCCGCAGAGATCGAGTCCACCCCGGCAAAGTGCAGCACGATGCCGCCTTTGTGTAACCAGTGGGCAATGAGTTCGGCCTCGCGCGGAGTCGCGCTGGCCGCCGCCGGACGGGCAGGTTTTGATGCAGCAGGCTCCGGCAGCAGCCAGAGCCGCTTTCGGTCTGCAAATTTATCAGGGAAATCGGTGAGAATATCGGCGTAAACTTCGCCCTTGCGCCCCTGCGTGTGGCGAATGTGCGCCAGCCAGACCCACTCTTCAGGTGTGGTCATCGCTGCCTCCCGAAGAGGGCCGGATGCATCGGCAACGGAACACTCAGGGCTCGTCTTCTTCCAGAATATCGAGTGTGTAGCGATGATGCATCTTCATGCTGACGGCGCCCAGGATGGTGCGTACCGAACGGGCGGTGCGCCCCTGTTTGCCGATGACCTTGCCCACGTCCTGCGGCGCCACGCGGAGTTTGAGAACCGTGTTTTCATCACGGCCCACACTCTCCACTTCAACGGCTGACGGTTCATCTACTAGGGCCCGGGCAATCTCTCTTACCAGTTCTTCCACTTCAACCATTTCGTTTTGCGTCATGCTCTTGCCCCTGGCCAGTGCGTTCGGGAATTGACCGCCAGAAATAGGCGGCCTGAGTTGAACCACATAGCTCGGTGCGCGCATGGTATCAGTTTTTGCCCCTCGCCGTCAGCAAATAAAATACGCGCAGGCTCGGGGAAGCCCGCGCGCGTCGTCAGGGGAGGGAACCAATTCAATCAGGCTGCGGCTGTTTCGGCTACGGGCGCCGGGGTTTTGGCCACCAGTTTTTCCACCCTGGGAGACATCTGCGCGCCCACGCTGCGCCAATAGGCGATGCGCTCGTGCTTCAGATCGATCGTGGCCGGCTCGGTGCGGGGGTTGTAGGTGCCGACGACCTCGATGGAACGGCCATTGCGGGCGCGGTCCTTCTCGATGACCACGATGCGATAGTAGGGTTGCTTGGGAGCGCCAATACGCGCTAAACGAATCATTACCACGGCGATAAGGTTCCTTTCAGATTCCAGTGCTCTGTTGCGATTCTTAGGGGTCTTTTCGGCCGGCGTCAGCCTGAACTCAGGCGCGCCTTGCCGAATCAACGGCCAGGCAGGATCGCCCAGCCTTGCAAGACACAACACCTAAGTATCGCCGATAGCGGGCGGTTGAGGCAAATGGCTTTCCTTCGGGCACGATCAGGCAACAAAGCAACAACCACTGCCATGGGCAGCAGCTCCGCCAGAATCCATGGTCATCGTCCCGGAAGCGCAAATAGCCTGGATTCCGGAAGCGCTATTTACCAGGCTTGCCCTTCTTGCCTCCGCCAGCCTTGGCAGCGGCCTGCTGCGGCTGGTCGCCGCTGTGATGCCGTTTGTGGTGGGCCAGGGCCTTGGCAATCTCTTCGGGGCTCAGCTTGCTGCCGCCCAGATGCAGAACATCGTTTTCCACTGCAGGATCGGTTTTGGTTGGTTCCATGGATTTCTCCTTTGTCAAAGGAGGGCGCTCCATCTGCGAGCTGCCGTTCATGGTCACAGACGAGCCCCTTCCGGCATGGCGGAAAATGCCTTGCGGCATCTCACGCTCTACAGCATAGTCCCATTTTGCAAGGACGAACAGAGTCCCTTCTGCGCAGATTCACCTGCGCCTAAAGTGATGGGTCAGCCATGAATCTTCTTCAGCAGCCACGCCATATTCTGGCCCAGGGTTTTCATGGTTTGCATGCCCTCCTCGTCCCGCTCCACATCGCCGATCTCGCGGCCGATGCCGATGTTCCAATAGGACGAGCCGGGGATGATCATCTCGCTGATTAGAAAGAAATGGTTCAGGGCATCGAAGGCATGAATTGCCCCGGCGCGCCGCACAGCCACCACGGCAGCGCCCACCTTGCGCCGGAAGAGGCCGCCGTTGGCCTTGGAAACCAGGCAGGCGCGGTCCATCAAGGCTTTGATTTCAGGAGAGATGTCGGCCACATAAGTGGGCGAGCCAAGCAGGATGCCGTCGGCCTCCGTCATCTTGTCGATGAGAGCGTTGCCCATATCATTTTTCTGTGCGCATCGGCCGTCCTTCTTTTTCGAGCATTCGCGGCAGGCAATGCAGCCGTGAATGGTAGCCCCGCTCAGCTCGATGAGCTCGGTTTCAATTCCTTCTTTTTTCAGTTCTTTCAGCACAGCACGCAGCAAAATGGCCGTATTTCCGCCCTTGCGGGCGCTGCCGTTCAACGCAACAACCTTGATTTGAGTCCCCTTCATCTGTCCGTCTCCCTTTGCCGGCCATCCAGGTTTGCGGCCGACTAACAATGATTCACCAACCCTCCATTATGCGTCTTCGGCGGGGCTTTCCAGTCCCTTCGGCATCACAGGCGGTGAAAACGCATCTTCATCACAGGCGGTGAAAACGCATCTTCTTCTTTTTCGGTTGCAGATAATTACCGTCCCTTGGCGCACATGAAACTGTAGCGCTGGCCTCCTGGCCGGCTGTAGCGTGGACCTCCCGGTCCACGATTGTTTCTTTCTGGTTGCAGATAATTACCTTCCCCTGGCGCACAATCATCTTGGATGTAGTAAATGCTCAACAGGAACGGGAGCGCATAATGTACTTAAATGACAACAAAACGCAGAAAATATTATTACCAGAAAGGCACTCCACCCCCACCCCCCCTATACCCCCCTGGGGTATAAATATCCCTGAAATCCTTGCAGATTAATGCGCCCTCAGAGAAGAAAACGACGCCACAAAAGTAAATAATCCCCGCGTCATTCCTGAGTGAAACGCAGTTTCTGGAAAAAACTTCAATGTGCCCGGAAACGCATACAACATACCGCAATGGAAGATAGGGCCTGTCGGAAAAGAGCGGTTTTTCCCCGAAAAAGGGGGTATTTTTCCCGAAAAATGACCGAAAATGCCTGCAAAAAGCCGAAAATTCGCAGGATTCAAGCTATGGATATAGATAAAATCAGCCTCCTGCAAATCGCCTGCAACGGTTCCACAATTGCTGTACCTCGAAGCCACTGCCGCTGAGTGGCTTTTCTTCAAGAAAAGCCACCTTGCTCGATGCCGGAGAAGACACATAATTTGTGGAACCGCTCTAAAAGCAGGGTGAAGCAAGATCTGCTTTTCGTCTCTGCGAGGAATCTTACGAGCTTTTGCCCTGGCGTCACAGGCCGGGCTTTTGCCGGTGCACACTTTTTCCAAAACATTTGCGGCGGATAGCGCAAGATTCCGCCTCTGCTTCGTTCAAAGGAGTGGACAGCGGTGGATTTTGTTTCGCGGGAGCCATTTTGCCCTTGCCGAGGTCCAAGGGAGTAGCATTTCTGTTGATTGGTTCGAGGAGGATTCTATGCGCCGATTTTTTGCCGTCTTCTGTCTGCTTGCCTTCACTTTAACCCTTGCCGCGCAGGCTCCAACCGGGCCTCAAGCCAAAGCAAAGCCGTCCGCGCCGAAGGCGCAGTTGGCCGCACCGCAGGTGCCGCCGAAGGCAACGCTAGCCGCACCGCAGGTGCTCAAAGATTTGCCCGTGCGCAAGGTGGTGCTCTACAAAAACGGCGTGGGCTACTTTGAGCACGCTGGTTCAGTTACCGGCAACCAGCGCGTGACCATCGATTTCACCTCGCCGCAGTTGAATGACGTCTTGCAGTCGCTCACCGTGCTCGACGAGGGCGGCGGGCGGATTGCCGGGGTCAACTACAACTCCACCACGCCGCTGGCCGAGCAGCTTAAAACGCTCTCCCTGGGCATGACCGACGAGCCCACTTCGACCGAGCTCTTCCAGGCGCTCAGAGGCCAAAGGGTCGAGGTCACCGGCGGGCCTGGAGGCACGATTACCGGGCGTCTGCTCTCCATCGAGTCGCGCACAGAGAAGGTCGGCAGCGACGCCGACACCACGATCGACAAATTTTATCTGACACTGGTTGCCACGTCGGGCGCGGTACGGGTCATCGAGCTGACCCCGACGCTGAGCGTGCGTCCGCTGGATGCAAATCTTGAGGGCCAGCTTGACCGCTATCTGGAGTTGCTCTCCACGACGCACGCGACCGGACTGCGGCACCTTACTCTCGATGCTCTTGGCCAGGGACAACGCGAACTGCGGGTGAGCTACATCAGCGAGGTTCCGGTGTGGAAGTCGACCTACCGCATCGTCTTCCCGCACACGCCCAATGGCAGCGCGACGATGCAGGGCTGGGCGGTGGTGGATAACACCGTGGGCGCGGACTGGGACAACGTGCAGTTGTCGCTGGTGGCCGGAGCGCCGCAGAGCTTTATCCAGCCTCTCTCGCAGCCCATTTACACCAAGCGGGTGGAGATTCCCATCGCCACCGAAGCGCAGTTGACGCCGCAGACGCATGAGGCGGCGGAAGAGCCGCGGCCCGCAGTGGATGCTGAGCTGATGAACAACCAGCTCACTGCTCCGTCGCGCATTCCGCAGGCGATGATGGCAATCAGGAAGAAAGTTGCGCCGGGGGGCGGAGGCGGCGGATCTGCGGTCGGCATGGGATACGGCTACGGCGCAGGAATGGCTTCTAGTAACGCCGCCGATGTGCACAGCAGCCGCGCTGGTGGTGTGGATCGCGCCAGCGACGCCTACAAAGAGGGCGACGTGAGCACCAACGCCTTCGACGACTTCTTCGAGTACGCGCTAACGCAACCGGTCACGATTCATAAAAACGAGTCGGCGATGGTGCCCATCCTGCAGCAGCAGCTTCCCGCGATGCACGTGACGCTGTGGAGCGAGAAGGAGCCCACACCGATGCGCGCGGTGTGGCTGGAAAACAAATCCAAGCTAACGCTGGACTCGGGCAGCTTTTCTATCTTTGAAAGCGGCGAGTTCGCCGGCGAGGGCTTGCTGGAGCCGATTCATCCCGGCGAAAAACGGTTGCTCTCCTACGCCGCGGACCAGGCAGTGAAGGTGCATCGCGCGGCGCAGGCACCGACGATCAGCACGCTGCGCCACATCGCAATGCACCAGGGCGTGCTGGTGCAGCAAACCAGCCAGGTTACCGACAGCAGTTACACCGTGAATAATACCGGCGACGATGCGCGGGAGGTGCTCATCGAGCACGCGCGCCGCCCCAACGCCGAACTGGACTCCGAGCCCAAGCCGGCGGAGACCACGCCCACGGCCTATCGCTTCCGCGTGGCGGTCAAGCCGCACGAGTCCGCCGATCTGCACGTTCGCGAGCGCGCCTTGATCTCGGAAACCGTCCTCATTAATCCCGAAGAGGATCGCACTGCATTTCTGATCGCGGTGGGCAAGATTACGCCTTCCGTCGAGGAAAAGCTGAGGCCGATCATCGATGCCGAGACGGCGCTCAGTGCCTTGAACACCAAGATTGAGGAGCTCGAAGAGAAGGAAAAGACGCTGACTGCCGACGAGGCTCGCGCCCGCGAAAACCTGACCGCCCTCAAGGGCAACGACGCCGCCAAGCGCTTTGTGGAGGAGCTGAACCGCGCCGAGGACGAGTTGCAGGCCGCACGCAAACAGGCCACCGACCTGGAGCAGCAGAAGAATGCTGCGACGGAGAAGCTGAACGCTCTGATTGCCGGAGTGAGCTTCGACTGGGAAGTGAAGAAGGACTAGTTGTCAGTGGTCAGTTGTCAGTTGTCAGTGAAAAGACACCCCAGCGAGCAATATATGCTCGCTGGGGAGAGCCGTTTTGTATAGAATCAAGGGGTTAGAGCCAAAAATGTTCCACGTGGAACATATTCATTCTGTTGAGTTTAGATCGATGTTTACTAGATAATTATCAGCAAGAATTTGAAAATAAATATTGGTTGGGCAGGGAGTGCCTCAGGGTACAGGGGTTAGGGACCAAATAATAAGGAAATGGGACTTGGGAATAGGTGTAGGGAACGCGGTTCCCATTTCCATCTGTCAGGGGTTACCTTGTTGGAAACTTTGGTGCCATTGGAGTTAAAGGAAATCTCAGGTAGAGTGAGTATGGCTCTTTCTGGGCTCGGGATAGCGCTTATGGATGCTTCTAAATCCGATTTACCACGCTCGTCTGCTGATATCAAGCCGGCCTCTCAGCGGCAGGAAGTGCGCTGTGCGGTGCGATTTCCGCTGGCGCTGCCCGTGATGTTGTCGTACGGCAAGGGAGAGATTGCCGCTGTTACCCGGAATGTATCCGCCAGTGGGGTGGTTTTTGAGCTGGCCAGTCCGGTCAAGGCAGGCCTGGAGATCCGTTTTTCCCTGCGTATGCCCGGAGAAGTTTTGGGTACCCCTCACGATGTTCTGGTTCATTGTCAGGGACGTGTGGTACGCTGCTCGAGGAACCAAAGTAACTATCTGGCTGCTTCTACAATCGACGAATATCAGTTCGCCGAGCAGTGACAGCCATAGCGACCAGGTTACAGCCATTTTTCTTGGCAAGAAACAATATGGAATTTTTGGAAGATTCAGCTGAAGGCGAAATCAACGAAGCTCCGGTTCAGCCGGGGACCATCCGGGTGATTCTTGCGGATTCCCAGGCGATTTACCGCGTGGGCATTCGCAAGGTATTCGCGTTGGAAGACGATCTTCGCGTAGTGGCTCAGGCCGATTCCCTGGAAAATCTGCGGGCGGCCATCGAGCGCTATCCCACCGACGTGGTGCTGCTGGAAGGCAGCCTGCTGGCCGGCACGACCAACGTTATCCCCGACCTGCTGCAAGTTGCCCCCGATGTAAAGCTGATTGTGCAGGCAGTGGCCACAGACGAAAATCAGACCGTGGATCTTTACCGCCGCGGGGTTCGCGGGATTGTCAGCCGCTCGATTTCGCCCGACCTGCTGGTGAGGTGTGTACGGCGGATTGCGGCCGGCGAAACCTGGATCGACAACCAGTCGGTCAGCTGGGTGATCGAGGCTTATCGCGCCCAGGCTGCTGCCCTGGTCAACCCGCGCATTCAGCCCAAGCTCTCGCCCAAAGAGATGGCGATCATCACCTGCATCACGCAGGGCAAGCGCAATAAGGAGATCGCCTTCCAGTTGGGGACCACCGAGCAGGTGATCAAGAATTATCTGCGCAAGATCTACGACAAGTTGGGCGTGAGCGACCGGCTGGAGCTGGCCCTCTATTGCCTGCACAACAAGATTATTCATACCGACGGGGAAGAGGAATTGATGGCGCAGAAGCTGGTGGGCAAATAGGCGGATTTTCTCTGCAAGAAGAACGGCCAGCCCGAGGGCTGGCCGTTTTGCATTGCAGTAGGAAAAGCAAGGGAGGTCCGACCCTTACCGAAGGTGGCTGCGCCGTCAGCCCCGGCGGAACTTGCGCCGCAACATCCCGGCCATCCCCAGAAGCCCGGAACCAAAAAGAAGCATGCTACCTGGCTCGGGAGTGTCATTGACCTGGGCGTCGAAGGTGACATCTTCGTAGTACGTGTCAGGATAAGCTTCAGGAGGGTTAATGACACCACCAGTTTTATATGGATATCCAGTCGGATATCCATAAAATGTGAAATCGACTTCGAATGTGCCCTGCCACAAGCCAAATTCTCCATCGTTAATGCCGCTGAGATCGACAGGGAGCCACGAGATCGTGACCGTATCGCTACCGGTGGCGGAAAGCTGCGTTGTGCCAATAATGGCGGTGCCGCTGATGTATTGCAAGTTCGTTGCTACATCGTCCAGATCGCCATTGACTGAGGTGAATCCAACAGGCGTGATGGAGTCGATGATGATATAGTCTTGCGGGTGTGTGAACTCTGCTTGAAGTGCTGCCGGGATCGTTATAGTAATATTCGATTCGATCTGTGTTCCGGAATTCTCGTAAGCAGAGAAAGTGATGCCCGTATTGTCGGTGCCTACGTAGGTGAAGGTGGCGGGGAAAGCGTAGGCAGGGCGGGAAACTCCCAGAAGAGCGATGCCGGCAAAGGCCATCAACATGCCAGCCATTCCGAAGCGAGAAACCCTAGAAACCGCAGAATTAAGACGAAGAGAAGTTTTCATTTCCGGAATCCTTATCGTAGCGGACGGATTCAGTTTTCCCTGGCACAGGCTGGTCCCGCTATCGAGGAGCCACGACAGTTGCCGACACATAGATCGGCCACAATTTTTTGAATGTTAACTAATTTATACGCGATGCAAAACATTGTCAAGAATTATGTAGCCAGAGCGCACTTCCGGAAACGTGCAATTACTTTTGAATAATCATGAAATAGATTTTCTATTTTTGCCATAAAGAATGCGCGGCCGATCGACCGCCCCTACTCGCTGCCGGGCAGCTTGAAGGGCTTTTGCAGCCATTGGCGGGCTTCGTTGACGGCGCCCTGGGTGTTGTCGCTGGTTTGCACCGCGAGGCGGTACTCGTTGACTGCGCGGTCGCGCTGGCCGATGATGTCGAAGATCTTGCCCAGCGCAATGTGGCTCCAGACCTCGGTCCAGCGCGGCTCGCTATCGCCACGCAGCGCATCGCGGTAGGCGTTGACGCTGGCCTGATAGTTGCGCTGCTTGAAGAGCACTTCGCCGATGCGGTAGTTGACCAGTGAACTCTGCGAATTGATCTCCAAGGCTTTTTGATACTCAGCCAGCGCGCCGGGCAGGTCACCCTGAGCCACCAGTAGCTGGCCCTTGAGAATGCTGACGCGCACCTGCAGGTCGGGGGTGGACTTGAGAACCCAGCCCTGGGGATCGACGCTGATGTGGCGGGGACGGCCGAAGGTGTCCACAGAAAACGGCGTGCTGGCTCCCACAACTTCTATTTCTTTAGTTTCGGTTTTGCCGTCGGTTTCCACACTCAGCTCGACCGGCATACGGAAGAGATCAAGGTCCTGGTCAATCTCGCCTGTAACGCGGAAGCCCTTGTTGTTGCCCAGCCGGTAGATGGCGTACTTGTTAGTGAACTGCGGAGCGCCGGTGCCGTCTACCCATTGCGAAAAGAAGGCGGTCAACTGCTGCTGGCTCTCAGCTTCGGCAACCTTTTCCAGGTCAGCCGCGCTGATCGAGCTGCCGGCGTACTGGCTGAGCGCGCCCTTGAGTGTGGCCAGGAAGGCCTTGTCGCCGATCTCCCAGCGCAGCATGTGGAAGATCATGGCGCCCTTTTCCATGGTCATCGACTGAAACTCCGGCGAAAAAGGGCTGAGACGGCCGGCGCTGGAGAGGGGAATGGTGTCGTAGGCCAAGGCTCCGGCTGCCACATCCTGAATGGCCGACTGCAGAGCGCTTTTGCCGCTCTGGTTTTCGACAAACAATAGCTCGCTGTAGCGGGCCATGCCGTTGGTGATCCAGGCGTCGTTAAGGGTGCGCGGACTGACCTGGGAGCCCCACCACTGGCGGGCGATGGTATTGGCCAGCAGGCGAATGCCGCTCTTGTCGCCCACGCGGGCGCCGGGAATGCCGGCGAGCTCCGGCGCCCAGACGGAGGGCAGTGTGTCATCCGGCAGTTCCACTACATTGAGGCGGTTGGATTCGGCAGCGCCAAAACTGTCGGTGAAGAAGCCGTACTCGCTGGCCGCCGCCTGCGCCAGATCACTGGAGGATTGCTGGTGGCTCGCAGTCAGATAGACCTTCACGTTGCCGGAGCCGGCCGAGGCCGGGGCCACGTAGCGGCCGGCAATCACCGTGCCGGGAAAGCCGGGCTTGTCCCACCTGAAGTCGTAGCGATCGCCGGGTTTTCCGTTCGCCAGGGTGACGTGTTTCGCCGCTCCCTGACTACCACTGGGGCTGCCACTGGCAAAGACCCGCATCCCCCTGGGCACGCGAATGTTCATCTCCGCGGTGAAGCGGTCGGTGAGGTAGCCTATGGTGGGAAACCAGCGCGCGGGGTAGAGCAGGTAGGTGATGGGCTCCTCAATAACGGCCAGCTTGACGCCTTCGATTGGGCCGTCGTGGTTGCCGGTGATAACGCCCTCGTACTCGAAGGTCCAATGCACGGCTTGCCCGCGGACAAAGGGCGTGGCCGGAGTGATGCGGATGCTGCCCTCAGGCGAACGCTGGCCGGTGAGCACCGCGCCGGCTTCGTCGGAGATTTTGATTATCTTCAGCGCGGGGTGAAGGCCGAAGCTGACCGCCTCGATTTTATGGGTCTCAGCGTTTTCCGGTGGGGTAAAGCTGACCACCACTTTGGCCGCCAGATGGTGCGTGGCCGTGTCGATCTCAGCGTTGATGACGTAGCTGGAGACGGCAAGCTCTGGCCGCTCCGGCCGTTGGGCGGAGAGCGGAGCCGCCACGATGAGAGCGCTGGCCAAACACGCCAAGACGACTGCCAACGGCGCCATCCTTGTCTTCATACTCACGCAGCCATTATCGCAGCCGTCGCCCCCGGTCTTTCACCACGGCCTTCGGGGCGAAGGAAAAGAGGGAAGCCAAATCGAATACTTCGGAATCGTCCGGTTCCCTCCATCCACGATCATCGACGAACGGCGTCCGGCTTGCAATTACTGCTTGACGATTTCAATCTCGATGGTGAGCTTGACATCGTCACCCACTATGGCTGCGGGAAAACCGGCTCCAATTCCGTAAGCTGTGCGGCTGAGGGTGGTGGTGGCTGTGAAACCGGAATGCGTCTTATGGTCCATGGCGCCCTCGACCGGCGTGCTGGGGCCTTCCGCATCGAGCACCACGGGCAGGGTGACGCCGTGCAGAGTCAGGTTGCCGTTCACCGTGAGCTTGCTGCCGTTCTTCACTACGCTGGAGCTGGTGAAGGTGGCCGTGGGGAATTTGGCCACGTCGAAGAATGTATCCGTTTTCAGGTGCGCGTCGCGCTTCGGCTCGCCGGTGTCCACGGAGCTGGGGTCGATGGTGACCGTAACGGTGGACTTGGTGACATCAGCCTCGTTGTAAACCAGGGTGCCTTTTACCCCGCCGATACGGCCATGAACATTGGAGACGCCCATGTGCCTGATGCTGAAATCGACTTCACTGTGGGCCGGATCGGTTGCCCATGCAGAGGTTTGCGCCATGGCAAGGGGAGCTGCCAAAGCCAGAATGCCAGACAAAATAGCTAAACGCTTCATCGTAATTTCCTTTCAGTGACGGGCCGTTGAGCCGCGGTGGGGGTGGGGAGCGGGAAGTTACTTACCGGATGCGCAAAAAACGGGGGACTGTCTTTCGCACGAAATCCCTCGCGTAATTTCGATGCTGATCGATTGTGATTTGTTGCAACAATTATTGTCTGGTTCCGATAGAACAGCCCTGGAAAAGACTCTCGACTCCCGATTCTCTGTTCCCTGGCCCCTGATCCCTGTTATTCTCGCGTAAATGTCCATTCTGAATGATTTCCGGCGACTTACACGGTCACAAAGGCATACCTTTCTGGCTGCCTTTCTGGGCTGGACCATGGATTCGCTCGACTTTTTTTTGCTGGTCTTCTGCGTCAAGGCTATCGCCGCGGAGTTTCACACACTGCCTTCGGAAGTGCTGGGCGCGGTCTTTTTGACGCAAGCATTCAGGCCGGTTGGCGCGGTGCTGTTCGGCGTACTGGCGGACCGCTACGGACGCCGCCCAGTGCTGATGGTGAACATTTTGAGCTTTTCTGTAATCGAGCTGGCCTGCGGCTTTGCGCCTTCTCTTTTTGTGCTGTTGTGTTTGCGCGCGCTGTTTGGCCTGGCAATGGGCGGCGAGTGGGGAGTGGGCGCGGCGTTGGCCTTTGAGACCCTGCCCACGGAGGGCCGCGGTGTCTTCAGCGGAATTTTGCAGGAGGGTTATGCGCTTGGGTCCATTTTGGCCGCAGGCGCCTTCGCGCTCTTCTTCAACGGCTTTACGCTGTTGGGGCTACACGTGCCGGGAATTGGCTGGCGAGGGTTGTTCATCGTGGGCGCAATGCCGGCCCTGTTGGTTTTTTATGTGCAAGCGCGCGTGAAGGAATCGCCGGTGTGGCTGGAAGGAAAAAAGAAACGCCTGGAGCGCTCTGCCACGGACGCCCGGATACTCAAGGCTGGAGAATTGGCGCGGCTGCTGGCTTTTCTGCCGACGTTTCTCTTCCTTGTATTGTTGATGACCGCATTCATGAGCTTTTCGCATGGCACGCAGGACGTGTATCCCACCTTTCTGGGAACTTATGTCAAACTCACGCCCAAGATAGTCGGCTTGATCGGCGTGTTGTATGGCATTGGCTCCATCGCCGGCGGCATTGCCTTTGGTGCGCTCTCGGAGAAGTGGGGTCGCAAGCGGGCCATCGTCGTTGCGGCGCTGCTGGCGATTCCGGTGATTCCGCTTTACGCTTATGGGCACTCGGCAGTGACGCTGGGCATCGGCGCGGTGCTAATGCAGTTTATGGTGCAGGGAGCGTGGGGCGTGGTGCCGGCCTATCTTACCGAGTTGTCGCCGGCCCCGGTGCGGGCCACGGCGCCGGGACTCGCTTATCAGTTGGGCGGCCTCATCACCTCCTGGAACGGCAAGGCGCAGGCGCTCATTGCCGAGTGCACCGGCAATTATCCGCTTGTGCTGGCGATGACTGTGATTATCG
Organism: Occallatibacter sp.; assembly: GCA_050013195.1. Lineage (GTDB taxonomy): Bacteria > Acidobacteriota > Terriglobia > Terriglobales > Acidobacteriaceae > Telmatobacter. The sequence continues at coordinate 5,929 of JBEKFS010000075.1, read as the reverse complement.
TTGCGCTGACGTTGGCTGGGTTGGCGCTTGCGGGACGTGAGGCTAAGGGGCAGGAGATGACGGCGGCGTAAGGAAAGGGTTTTCCGCCTACCGCTGAAACAAGCCAATCAGCCTGCCGGTTGCCAGAATGTGTCCTTGCATGGCGGCTTCGACCTGCGCCCGCTTCTCTCCCGCCGGCAAGTTCAGCTTTGCATCCAGCGCATAGAGTGTGAAGACATAGTGGTGGAACGAGCCTGGCGGAGGACAGGGGCCTCCATAGCCGATCTCGCCGAAATCGTTGCGGCCTTGAAGTGCGCCGTCCGAAAGCTGGCCCACGCCCGGCACTCCCTCGGTAAGCGTGCGCGTCTCGGGGGGCAGTTCGTAGAAGACCCAATGGGTAAAGGTCCGGCGGGGTGCGTCCGGGTCGGTGACGATAAGCACTAAACTCGCTGTCTTGACCGGAGGCGCGCTCCAGGTTAGTTGCGGAGAGAGTCCCTCTCCGCTGCACGTATACTTCGCTGGAATCTGACTTCCATCCTGGAAACTGGTACTGGTAAGCTTCATTGTCTGCCCCCTCGCTACTGAATAATGGCAGCCCGGCAGAGTAGCGACTGCGAGCAAAAGTCCCGTTGCAACGACCAACGCCGCCCGCTGCAATTCTCCGCATAATATCTTATATGCCGAAGCGTGCATACGCTACCTCCTTTCTTGCAACCTTGCCAATGATTTCTTACTTAGGCCGAATCAATTCGATGCGGTCGCGGGTGCGAACCCAGGTGTTGCCGGCCATGCGGCCCACGGCGTCCAGGCCCGCCGGATCGACGCGAAAATTATCGACCAGGTCCTCGCGCACATGAACACGAACCACCTCGCCCAGCACGATGACGCCGCTGCCCGGCGCGTGGCCGGTGTAGATGATCTGAAGGAGCTTGCACTCCATCTGCGCGGGCGACTCGGCGACGCGGGGCGGGCGGACGGCCTCGCTGGGAACCGGCGTCAGCCCGGAGAGCGGAAACTCGTCCACCTCGAAGGCTACTTCGGACGATGCAGTGTTGGCGGCAGCGGCGATGGCTTCGCTGACCACATTGATGACGAACTCGCGAGTTTCCTCGACGTTGCGCAATGTGTCTTTCCGCATGCCGGGCCAATGGCCAGCCTCTGGCGGTCCTTCAGGGCGCAACGACGGGCAGAAAAGCACCGTGGGCGGCACGGAGCCGACGCCACAGAAAAAGCTGAAGGGCGCGAGATTTGCCACGCCGTCGCGGCTCACGGTGGAGACCAGCGCGATCGGACGCGGCACGATGATGCCGGTCATCAGCTTGTAAATCTGACGGGGTTGGCACTCGGCCGGGTTGAAGCTGAGCATCGGGCTTGCGGAAGAGCGTGCTTTATCCATGCTGATAGCCTAGACCATTTTTACAGATAGTGTAGGGTGCGGCGTGGACCGGGAGGTCCACGCGACAGCCGGCCGGGAGGCTGATTGGACGCCCCGCCTCTCTCGATTTCTGAGAGAGTTTGAACAGGCAATCATGGTGCACGACCGGACCGAATACATGGTTGATGGAAGAAGCTCAGAAAAGAACTCTGATCTTCGTTCCCGGGCCAATTGTGAAGGTGGTCAGAGGGGTGTCAAGGGTCAAGATAAACGCCAAGGAAGGGCGCCCTTGACACCCCTCCGACCACCACGGAGACTTTGTCGCGCAAAACACTTGACAGGAGCCGACGCTGTCATACATGGCGCTACAGGCTTGCTCTCTGCGCTACAGGTTCGCGACCCATCGGCACTGTACAAGCAATCGGAAATCGACTCTACGCCAACTGGCAAGCTGCTATAATCCATTGCGCCGCTTCAGCGTGACAGCCAGGGGCGTGCAGCTTTTTTGTGGGGCGCAGGTAACAACCCTGCGCCCACATTTTCTGACTGTTGTGTCAGCCCAACTTCGGCCGGTGGCGGCAAGGTGTGCGTGTTCCACCACTGCTCCAGCACCAGGTTCCAGCGGTCGGAGCGGCCGATCCACAGTTGCGCGGCGCGGTCGTAGCGGGCCTGATTGACTTCCAGCCAATAGGGCCGATTGTCGCGCAGCCAGGCCTGCCGGTAGAGCCCGCCCAACAGCGAGTAGCCGTCGCGAATGTCTTGCAGGAGGCCGTTGTTCGCGCCGATGGTGTACAGCTTTGCCTCGACCTCGTCCCTGCGGCTCTTGTCGGCGGCCATGGATCGCGCCTGCGAGTAAAGCTCAACGGATTCATCGGCAGCTTGAAATTTGAGTCCCACAAAATCGATGCGGCGAGCGCCCAGCTCCATTGCGTCGAGCGCCTCGGAGTTTTCGAGAGTGCGATTCTCCTGCTTTGCCGCGTTCCTGGCCTCGGCGATCAGCGTGATGGCGCGCTCGGCGTGCAGGCGCATCTGGCTCACCATAGGCCGCAGCTTGGCGTTCACGCGCTCGCCCTCCGGCGAGAAGGGATCAACCCAGAAGTAAATATTTTTGGCATCGATCAGGCCGGCCTCTTTGAATGCGGCGTGAGTGGTCATAAGCTCGCGCTGCGCCTGGTCGATCTTGCCTGTTGGATCGTGGTGAAATGCCAGCCCAAAAGACGAGGAAAAAGTCTCCTCGGAGCTTTCGCCCGCCTGCCATCCGGCGGCCGCGCCAAAGAGCACGCCAAACCAGTTCTGGTCGAAGATGCCCTCTCCGTCGTCGTTCCACACGGTGTTCAGCACGCCGGTCGCGCCCAGCGCCTGGCCGTCGCGCACAAAGATGCGTATGTTGGTCAGCGCCGTGTTGTTGTTGGGGTATAGGCGGCTCCAATTGTTGACGCCGGGCGAGACCCAGGTCTCTAATCCAGCTTTAATAAACGGCTCGATGATCGGCTTGAAGTCGGGATGGGCGCGGTACTCCCAGGGCACGGCGATCATATCTTTGGGCAAGGTGCTGACCAGCTCCGGCGATTTGACCGCGATGTCGCCCCAGAAGAGCAGCCGCTTGTGGTTGGGCTCGAGCGTCGCGTGAATCTGCTTGAGGAAATCGATGTAGACCGCGCCCAGCCCCTGCTGATCCACCTGCTCGCGTGTCTTGCCCAGGCCAAGTTCGAAGGTCTCGTCGGCGCCGATGTGCGCATAGGGAGCGGGGAAAACTTTGGCCAGCTCAGTGAACCAACTGCCGATCAACGGCAGCGTTGCGGCATCGCCAGGCGCCAGTACCGAACCGTGCGGCATTTCGCCCAGGGAAGAGAACTGCTCGAACTTGAGCAGATGGTGCAGGTGGCCGAAGGACTCCTGCTCGGGGATAACGGTGATGTGATATTGGGCGGCATAAGCGACCAGCTCGCGGGCTTCATCAGGAGTCATTGCCCCGCCGGGGAAGGCCGCGACCGGAGAGGAATCGTAGGCGAAGGTGTGCTCAAAGTAGGGCGAGAAGATGTTGATCTTGAAGGCAGCCATGGTGCGAATCTCGCGCTTCAAAAAATCCATGTTGGGCAGCGGGCCGCGCGACCAATCGTCGGAGAGGCCGCGATGGGCCATCGCCGGCCAGTCGCGCAACGTGGGAGCCAGGAGAACTGCATCCTGGCCGCTGCCGCGAATCAATTGCTTCACCGTCTGCGCGCCGTAGAAGATGCCGGCGGAGGTTTCGGCGATCACAGCCAGGCCGCCCTGTCCGTCGGGCACGATGATGTAGCCCTCGTCGTGCATTGCCGGGTCGAAAGTCAGGTGGTTGGACGACAGCAGCGCCTGGGCCGGCTCGCTCTGGGCCCGCTCCAGACGGATGAAGGGAGCATCACTGCGCACCGTTCTCTTTCCCAGGCGATCCTCGACGAGGTCCTCGACGGCAAACTGGTCTTCTGAATTTTTATCCGCGATGACGAAGAAACCGATGCCTCCAATCGGAATCGCCAGAACGGCGGCGCACTCCCGCGGCGCGGGAACCAGGCGCAGATCAGCGCAGGCTGGCGCGGCGACAGGGACGGTTTGGGCTAACGCGCCGGCAACGGCGCACACAATCAGCAAGGAGAAAACGGCAAAAGAACGGCGCATCAGGAGTGCCTCGAGGATCAGGTTTCGTCTACAAGGCTAACGCATCGCCGCTTTGGCTGTGAAACGGGTCTGCGCTGGATATGGCATACCTAAGCCGCTTGGTGTCGATTGAGAACAGCTACATGCCAAGAAATCCGCGCAACGCCTTGTCCACAGCCCGCATCGTGACTCCGTCTATCTTGCCAATCCGCACTCCGAGTTTCACGCGCGGGACGGTTGTCGCCTTGTCCACCATGATCTGAGAGGCTTTGCGCAGCCCTGTTTCCCGGCTGGCCACAACCGTCACACGGAAGAGCGGCGCGTCGTGCATCACGCTGGTCAACGGCAGCACAATCACCGAGGGATGCCGGTCGAATGCATCCGCCTGCGCCACCAGAGCAGGGCGCGGCTTGCCGTAATCGCCGGAGACATCCACAGTCACCAGGTCGCCGCGCTTCATTGGCCGCCTTCTTCGAATCCGCCCAAGGGAGCACTCACGTCCTGAATCCAGCGCATCACCTCGGCCTCATTCTCTGAGGCGGCGATCAGCTGAGACTGGCGGCGTGCCTCGGCCGCAAAACGGCGCTTCCGCGCCTCTGCCACATAGCCGCGCATCAGGGCGCGCAGGACCTCGGCGGCAGGACGGTCTTCCGCCTCTACTACGGCCACAAACTCCTGCTTGAGCGAGGCATCAATGCGCAGGTTCAATGTTGATACTCTGGGACGGGCAATAGCGCTGGGCATGCTACGACTCCTATATACAATATATAACTACATTCGATAATTACACAAGGTATATACGAATTATTTTTATAAACTGGTCCAGATGAGAGGAAACATTGGCAACGCATTTCGCCATGCGGTATGCAGCATCGAAGTGTGACCCTTGGCACAGGCTAAGACAGGCTGGGGTAGGAGAATGAATCTGTGAGGCTTGCCAGCCATCCGCTGCGCGGGCCAGGAGAGCATGCTTATGAGCGATCTTGCAGGGCTGGCTGAATCCGTTACAGTTGACCCGTTGGTCGGCCACCCCGCCGATTACCATGTATTTCACAAGTTTCTGGCGCGCTGCAAAGAGCTGCCTGCCATCACTACGGCGGTCTGCTGGCCGTTGTCGGATGTGGCGCTCAGAGGCACGGTGGAAGCGGCGGTCGAGGGGCTTATCAAGCCTACGCTAATCGGCGACGAGGCCGCGATGAAGGCTCTGGCCGCAAAGATTGGTCTTGATATCTCCGCCTATCCTATCCTCGATGCCGACAGCGAGCGCAAGGCCGCCGAGTTGAGCGTGGCCATGTGCCGCAGCGGCAATGCCCAGGCCATGATGAAGGGCAGCCTGCACACCGATGAGCTGATGAAGGTGGCCATGAAGGCTGACACCGGGCTGAGGACCTCGCGGCGCATCAGCCATGTCTTCGTGATGGACACGCCGGCCTATGCGCGCACCTTGCTGATTACCGACGCGGCCATCAACATCGAGCCGGAGTTGGAAGACAAGATCCACATCGTGCAGAACGCCATCGACCTGGCGCATGCGCTGGGCATCCCCGAGCCCAAGGTGGCGCTGCTTTCTGCCGTGGAGACGGTCAACACCAAGATCAAGTCCACGCTGGATGCCGCGGCGCTGTGCAAGATGGCCGACCGAGGGCAGATCACCGGCGGCATCCTTGACGGGCCATTGGCTTTTGATACGGCAGTCAGCGTGAAGGCGGCCAAGATCAAGGGCCTGGTTTCGCCGGTCACCGGTCAGGCCGACATCCTGGTGGTTCCTGACCTGGAAAGCGGCAATATGCTGGCCAAGCAACTGGAGTACCTGGGCGGAGCGCAGTTAGCCGGCATCGTGCTGGGCGCGCGAGTGCCGACGATCCTGACCAGCAGGGCGGATTCGGCAGAGACGCGGCTTACCAGTTGCGCCGTGGCCGTGCTGCTGCACTATGCCGAGCATCC
>JBEKFS010000074.1:0-16624 GCA_050013195.1 Occallatibacter sp. | reverse complement strand
ATCGTCGTGGCCGAATATGTTTTTGGCTGGTGACTGGGTGCAAACCGGATGGCCGTCGACAATGGAGAGCGCTGCGCGTTCCGGGCACCTTGCAGCGGAAGCACTTGGCTTGAGCGCGGAAAATCCATTGCAGTGCTTCGAGCCTGATTTGAAACCGCAGGGAATGATGCGATGGGTCAGCTGACTGGCCGATCCCTAATCCCTGCTTTCAGTCCTTAGAGCACCCAGAATTACCCTCGTAGGACAATTGAGTGATTCAATGCAGCAACAATTTTCTCAATTTGCGCACGATCCTTAATGCCTTTTGTTTTTTGTTCGCCAGACGCACTGTGTAAAACTACAAAATAGGTAGACTTCGATTTCAGCAAAACCAACAACCCCAAAAGGAAGATTCCAAGTCCAATGATCGCTGGAATAACACCATCATTCGAGTTAAATCCTATTATTGCGATCACCGCACCAATTGCCATTGCTATCAATGGTCCTTGTCTCGATGGTGGTTCCTCTCCCATCTTAACTGAGGTGACATTACGCATAGCATATGTCTGTCCATCAGATATGTACCTGCTATTGGAGACCAACACTCCTGATTCATCAAGCAAGACTTGCTCGGCGGCGACTCGTGGTTTTGCAGGATTATCTGTTCCAACTGGTGATCCGCAGCTAGTACAGAAGGGTGTTGTGCCAGAAATAGAAGTTCCGCATGATCCGCAAAAAGGCATTACGCTTCTCCTTAATTGAAGATTGAGATGACGACGGGATTTAACCAAACTGTATAGCAATAGTCAAGAACAAAATGATGGTGCCACAATAATATCGAAGGTGTTTTGTGGAAAATATATCCCCACAATGACTCAATGAAAGTCAGGCATTACCGGAATCAAGTACTACTTCTCTTCAATGCGCCAGGAAATAGACGTTCAATGCGCCAGGAAATAGACGCCGATGCAGATCAGCACGGCAGAAGTCCAGCGGCGACGGTCCACGTTTTCTCTCAGGAACAACTTGGCGGCGACGGCGTTGGTGAAGACCGTCAGGGAAGCGGTGGCCGGCCCAGCCAGACCAAGGCTCAGATGATTCAGTGTGAAGAGCAGTGCGAAGAATGCCACAGCCATGAAAAAAACGCCGGCAAAAAAGAGCGGGCAGGTTAGCACAGCTACAACAGCGCCCTTCATCCCGGAGTGAGCACGAATCTCGTCCAGGTCACCGATGGATTTCATGGCTGCGGCGGTGAGCACCTCTCCAGCGGTCGAGCTCAGCACTACGGTGGCAATCATCGCCGTGGCGGCCCAGAAACCTGCGGAAAGAACGGGAAGGGAAGTGAGATTCATTGCTGTGCTCCCTTCTTGACCAGCGGAGCATGATCATGGATGGCAGTCTGAATGGTACGCGAAGGACCGGGCGCGACGAAGCCGACGCCAAGCGTAATCAGCACGACGCCCAGCCATCGCTGATACGAAACCGGCTCATGCAGGCAGAAGTGCGCGAGCAACTCGACCACCACGTTGCCCCATGCTGTAGCCAGCATCACATAAGTGAGGTCAGCCCATGAAAGCGCGGTCAGATAACTGGCGAAAAAGCCGATCAAAAGAGCAATACCAAGCACAACCCATGGTGTGAAGGCTGCTGAGAAAAGTGCAAGAGGATGCGTCAGAGTCAGCGTAGGAAGGCCGGTCATCCCCTTAGCCAGGCAGGCATTCCCCAGCGGAGCGCAAACCGCAACCAGAATCAAAATCATGGTTTGATAGAGCGATAATTTCTGGTGAGCCATGCGCGATCAGTTCCTTACGATGAAGCGCGATTAGAGTATAGTTCAATTCCACCTTTTGCAATGAAGCATAATGGACACGGCCGATTCGAGTTATGCCCTGCTGCTGGCTGCCGCCGCCTCGGCCTGTTTGCTGCGCGCCTCCTTCACCATCTTATTGCGTTGCGAGCGCAGCTTCAGGAAGGCCTTGGCCTCGACATACAGCCGGGGCAGATCGCGATTCACAAACGCCTTCCACACCACTCGGAACGCGGCCCTGGGCCGGAAGTAGTACTCGTCGTAAAAACGATGCACCATCTCCATCACGTAATCTGTGGGCAGGCCGGGATATTCGATGTGCGCCATCTGGTGGCCGCCCTCGTCCATCATCGCCGCTGAGTTTACGATGAAGCCATTGGCCTTGGCGTAGTCGTAAAATTCCGTTCCCGGATAGGCGTGGGCGATCGAGACCTGAATAGTTTCGCAATCCAGCTTCTTGGCGAAGTTGATGGTGTTGCGGATTGACTCCTTGGTTTCGCCCGGCAGGCCGAGGATGAAGTCAGCGTGGATGCAGAGGCCCAGGTCGTGGCAGTCCTTGGCGAATTCACGCGCGCGCTCCACGGTGGCGCCCTTCTTCACGTTCTTGAGGATCTGCGGATCGCCGGACTCGAAGCCCACGATAAGCAACCGGCATCCGGCCTCTTTCATGGCTTGCAGGGTTTTACGGTCGGTGGTGACGCGCGAGGTGCAGCTCCAGGTCAGACCCAGCGGCTTCAGCTTTTCGCAAAGTTCAATCGTCCGCGGGCCCTGAATGTTGAATGTGTCGTCGTCAAAGAAGAACTCCTTCACATCAGGAAAGTTCTCCTTGGCCCACTTGAGCTCTGAGGCCACATCATCCGTGGAACGCTTGCGCCATGCGTGCCCGCTCAGCGTTTGCGGCCACAGGCAGAAAGTGCACTGCGCCGGGCAGCCGCGCGTAGAGTAGAGCGCGATAAAGGGATGCAGCAGGAAGGGCACGTTGTAGCGCGTCACGTCCATGTCGCGCTTGTAAATCTTCGTGGCCCAGGGCATCGCGTCCAAATCCTCCACTTGCGGCCGGTCGGGGTTGTGGACGATCTTGCCGTTCTTCTTGTAGCTGATGCCGAGAATCTCCTTGAGCGGCTTGCCTTGGGCAAACTCCACCACGGAGTAATCAAACTCGCGGCGGCAGATGAAGTCCAGCGCCGAACATTCATTGAGAGCCTTGTCCGGCGAAGTGGTCACTGGCGGGCCTACGAAGGCGATGCGGATTGATGGATTGGCCGCCTTGATGGCTTCCGCCAAACGCTGGTCGCCATCCCATCCCATTGTCGAAGTGAACAGCACCAGGAACTCGTAGTCCTTGCAAATTTTGATGGTCTCTTGCGCGGAGACGTGATGCGGAGGCGCATCGAGCACGCGCGAACCCTCAAGCAGGCCGGCCGGATAGGTCAGCCAGACGGGATACCAGTAGGACTCAATCTCGCGCGTTGCCGGCCAGCGCGAACTGGCGCCACCGTCAAAATTCTCGAAGGAGGGCGGGTTCAGCAGGAGTGTCTTCAGAGGCTTTGTCATCTCTTTAATTCTAACATTTCGGAGGATTCTTAGCCGGTTTCCCCCATTTTCAGGATTCTCCTGGAATGAATCGCCGGAGAGGCGCTTTTAAGCGTGTCTTTCCTGTCAGGTGTTCGAAGTCTTGCTCCATTTTCTGATAAAGCCAGGATAGAAGAATAGCAGGAATAGAATGCCATGGACAATGGAGCGCGCGCCACTGATTTCAGGCGTCTCAATAAAGCCTGTGCTTAAGACAGGAACTGAAACTCGATAGTGGCAAAGATAGAAAAGAACTCCCGCGCTCACAAAAAATGCGCCTGCAAGAAACTTGCAAATGTCTTGCCATGGAATATTTCTGGTCTTCATTGTTGGTTCACTTGGCGTGCAGTTCCTGCAGCCAGTCTTCCATGTGACCGAGGGCGCGCAGCAGGCTCAGCCGCGCTTTGGCCAACTCAAATCCCGCGTCCTGTGCATCCTGAAATTTTTGGCGCTCGTCGATGCGGGCCAATTGCTCCGCCTTGGGCGTCAATTGCGGCTGTGCGCCAGGGCCGGCACCGGCGCCGTTGCCCAACTCCACTTGCGCCAGCACGGCCTGCAACTGCTCATTGGCGATCTGTTGCTTCAGGCTGGCAATCTCCGCCAGCGTGTCCAGTTCGCGCAGGCTGCCGGTCAACTCCACGATCTGCACTTCACTTTGCCGCTGGACCTGTTCGGCCTCGACGGTAGCCCTCAGTGCGTCGGCAGCCGACTCTCTGCCCTTGGCGCGATGGCCCCAGTCAAGCAACGGTACCTGAATCTGAAATCCTGAGCTGAAGTTGTTGAGCGGGAGGATGCCGTACCTGTAGTATTCATTGACATTGTTGAGTAATCCGGTACTACGCAGATACTCCGCGGCAAAGCTCATCTGGGGGATAAACGTGTACTTCGTGTCTCCCCGTGCCGTCTTTTGTTTTGAGAGCGCAAACATCTGCGCCGCTTCAATGCCTTTCGTGGTGCGTCCCGTTTCATCTGCCCGCACTGTCGGTATCTCCGGAATGCTGGCGTGATCTGGCGTGATGGAGCCGGCCGGCAGGCCGGTGAGCGTCGCAAGCTGCTTGGCAAGTATTGCAGCGCGCGTCTCCAGGTGTAGCCGCCTGAGCTTCAACTGGGCAGCTGTCAATTGCGCTTGCAACAGCTCGCTCAACGGGTCTATACCCGCCTCGGCGCGCTGCTGCTCAATGGTCACCAGCCTGTCGGCGAAAGTCTCCTGCTGGCGCGCAGCGTCCAACTCGTGCTCGACGGTATCCAGTTCGATGTAAGCCGTGGATGCGTCCAGCGCCACCTGCTCGCGGGTATCCTTCAGGCGAAGAGTGGTGGCTTGGAGTGCGGCACGCGCGGCTTGAATATAACGTATTTGAGGAAGACTGAAGACCATCGACTGCACAGTGCCGTTCAAAATCGATGGCACGCCTCCCATAAAGCCGACAGAAGGCACCGCGGGAAGCCCCGACCCGAGCGTCAAGCTCGGAATATAAACATCTTTGGTCTGCGACAGAGCCGCATTGGCCTTGTCCACGTCGGCCTGCGCCAGCCTCACCGCAGTAGAGTTGCGCTGCGCCAGGTCCACCACCGTGGATAATGAGACCTGCGCCGATACCAGCGCGGGCGCTATCGCCATCGTCATGCCGATGAGAATCATTGTCCAGCGCTTCAGCGGATTGTTTCTGTTTCTCACGTCCACTCGCAACCCTTCAACGCTTCAGTTTGGTTTCATTTCCAGCGCAGGCTTGTATTCATGCGCCAGGGCCAGCGCAGCCGCTCGTTCCCGGCTGGCCGCCGCAGTGTCGCCAAACTGCTGCTTCAAGCGGGCCAGCCAGGTATGCGCCACAAACGCCGGTGCTTCCTCGGTCTTTGCACTGCCCGCAAGATAGTCCTCAAGCATTTTGGCGGCTCGCGCCGGGTCGCGATTGGTGGCGCACAACAGGGAAGCCCCGTTGAATAGCGCCACGCCCGCATGCTTATCCCGCTGCGCTGCATTCTCTCCGCTGCGCACCGCCGACTCCATCTCCGCAAAACGGTCGCGGCGGCGATAGAAACTGGCCAACGTCATCCACTGGAAAGCCGGATGCGCCGCCACCGCAATCGCCTGCTTCAACTCTCGCTCGGCCGTGCCGTAGTCCTTGCGCCGTTCGGCGATACTGCCCCTCAGTTCATGAGCGCGCGCTGGGTCGAATTTCTCCAGTTGCGCTGCCACTGTCTCAGACTTGTCGATGCCGCCACCCACCACTCCGGGCGCTTGCTCGTAAAACTCTCCCAAGCTGGCCAGCGCCTCCGCATTGCGGGGATTCAACCGGGCCGCTTCTTCAAATTCGGCTCGCGTCCGCTTGGCCAGCGAATACGCACTTAGAAACGACGCCCGGCTTGCCTTTTCGCCCAGGGCGCGCCCCAGCCACAGATGATCGTCGGAGTTCTGTGCGTCCAGTTTTACCGCCTGCTCGCAATCGTTCGCGGCGCGATCCCAATGCTCCAGCGTGTACTCCACACGGCATCTGAGGTTATACGCTTCGGCCCTGCTGTCCGGCTTGTCAAGTTTATCCAGCGTATCGAGCAGCGCCATTGCCTTGTCCGCCTCGCCGGCCTGCAAGGCCGCATTAGCCTCACTAAGCCGCTCTCTCTGCCCCGGCGCGGGCGCCGCAAGCGCCGCGGCTGCTGCCCAGACCACCCCCGACAGTATGAAACCCGTCAACACCCTCACCGCACAATCTTGACCGGAACGCCCTCCTGCAAAGGCTGTCCGTTTTCTGTCCCGGTCGCCACCAGATCCCCCTCCTCAAGTCCGGAGAGGATGGCTACCTGGGTCAAATTGAGTGTCCCAACCGTCACGTAGGTCTTGTGCAACTCGCCTTTTACCACTTTGTAGACGTAGGTCTTGCCGTTTTCAGAGTGCAGCGCCTCGCGCGGTACGCTCAATGTGTTGGGCTCGCTGGAGATGGTCGCCGTTACGGTCACGTTGGTGTCCGGCAGCAGTTCGCCGTCCAGGTCGTCGATCTTGACCAGCACCTCGCCCACGCTGCGTGTGCCCAGATTGATCACCGTAATCGGCGTCAACTCGATGTGGCCGTTCCAAATGTGGCCCTGTTTGGCGTCCCACTTGATCTGAATCTTCTGGCCAACGGCAAGGCGCCCGATCTCCGGCTCGTCAAAGTAGGCCCTCACCCGCTCGTGATGCAGGTCGGCTAACTGAATAAGCAGCTTACCCTCTTCGACAAACTCCGTGCGTCCCGCATCAATGTGATAGATCGTTCCCGCCGCGGGAGCGCGCACCACGGTATGCGCCAGCACCTCTCGCGCCTCCGTCAGGCTGGCTTCCGCGTCGGCCAGCGCAGCCCGCGCTCGTTCCACCTCTGCCGGCGAATAGCGGTTGACCGTACCCTGCTCCACGGCCTTCAGATTGGCCTCCGCTGTCTCCAGCCGCTGCCGCGCCGCGTCCACCTCGCTGGGCGAAGCCGCCCCGGTCGAGTTGAGTTTGGTCAGAGTTTCCAGGCTCCGGCGCGCCTCGTCGCGTTCCAGCCGCGCACGCGTCTGGTCGGCTGCCGCCATCTGGCGCTCCTGCTGGGTCCCGTTGTGGGTTGCCGCTTCCAGCCCTGCCTGCGCCGCCCTCACGCCGCTCTCGGCCGAGGCCGCGCGTGCCTTCGCCTGCAAGTCGTCCAGCACCATCAGTAGCTTGCCCGCTGCTACCTGGTCGCCCGGCTGCACATACACTTCCTTGACAGTGGTCGAAATCGGGCTGTGAAGCTCGTAGTTCACCTCCGGCTCAACACGGCCATTGGTGCTGATGGTGCTTATCAGTTGCGTGTGTGTCGCCTCGGTTACACGTACCTGTAGCCGGTCCCGGGTCAAGGCCCGCACCGTAAAAAAGACGATGATAAGGAGGACGGCCGAGCCCCTCCAGAACCAGAGACGGGCCGAGTGCTTACTTTCTTGTGTCATTCAGCTAACCAGAGACAGTATATAGGACTCACAAACAGGTCCGCGTTAGCAAAGTGATTGTATTTCTAGCCAGCCATTCCTCGGTCTCGTAAAATCAAGGCATGGCTTCAGAACCTCACTACACCCCAAGCTATACCGATGCCCACGCCAAAGCCGGTCTGGATTTCTCCTTCCCGGCCATCGAAACCTGGCAAAACCAGTTCCCCGGCTATGAAATCCTGATCGATGACCCGGAACTGACCTCTGTATGTCCTAAAACCGGTCTGCCTGACTTCGGCCTCCTGACCATACGCTATATGCCCCGCCAGCGTTGCCTGGAGTTGAAATCGCTCAAGGAATACCTGTTTTCTTACCGCAACCTGGGCATCTTTCAGGAAAATATCGTCAACCAGGTGCTGGAGGACGTGGTCAAGGCCTGCGACCCGGTCTGGGCCGTGGTGCGCGGCGAATTCCGTCCCCGCGGCGGCATCGGCACCACCGTCGAGGCCCGCTGGCCCCGGCCTACCCAATAATCCGTCTCTAAAATCAAGACAATCGCACCAAATGGAATTTGCAGATTATTTACTTCTTCGGGCGCATACTGGCTGTATGAACAAAAGTGGGCAAGCCTCGATCGGATTTGTCATGGATGTGACCGGTCCGCAAAAGGGACCCCCCCCTCCCCCCTATTTCCTGTGAAACTGTGAAACTGTGAGGGAAGTGTCTTCCCTTCATGCAATCGTCCTGTCCATGTAATGGCTTTCAGTGGCTCAATGTGATATTCGTGTTAAGTCTCGCCGAAGGGGCGAGATGGACCCTATCTTGGCAAGCTCTGTCCAGCACGCCCGACCTCGCATCAGCCCCGCCGTGGCGACGCTGTCGCTGCTCATTGCTCTCAACCTGCTCAACTACATCGACCGCTATATCCTGCCCGGCGAAGTTTCGCTGATCAAGAGCGAGTTTCACTCCACCGACCAGCAGATGGGCGCGCTCACCACAGCCCTGTTTATCTTCTATATGATCGCCGCGCCATTGTCCGGCTGGCTGGGCGACCGCTTGAATAAGAAGCAACTGCTTGTTTGTGGAGCACTTCTGAGTGTTCTGGCCATCTTGGCCCTCCATGGCTCCTGGATGCTCTTTTTCCTCTTGGGTGCGTTGGCGGTCGTTCTGGTTATCGCTTATATCTGGGCCCAGCCCGCTGCCGCGCGTCTTCCTGACCGCTCCTCGCGCAAGGCGCTCATCATCTTTGGCGCAATCCTGTGGAGCCTGGCCACCCTGGTCACCGTCTGGGTCCACGACTACTGGACCTTCTTCATCCGCCAGGCACTGGTGGGCATCGGCGAAGCCACCTTCGGCATCTTTGCTCCAGCCATCCTGGCCGATTTCTACCCCGAGCGGGAACGCAATCGCATCCTCTCTATCTTTTACGTGGCCATTCCCATCGGCGCGGCCCTGGGATACCTGGCGGGAGGGCAGATAGGCTCAATTTGGGGCTGGCGCGCGCCCTTCTTCGTTTGCGCCATTCCCGGCCTGATCATCGCTGTGTTGTATGGCTTCTGGGGCTACGAACCCAAGCGCGGCGCCTGCGACAACATGAAGGAGACGGTTAACACCACCACATTCAAGGGGCTATTCCGCAACCCAGCTTTCCTCACGGCCACCTTCGGCCTGGCTACCCTTACCTTCGCCATGGGCGGCATTTCAGCCTGGGTGCCCACATTCCTCAGCCGTTCCGCCGGCTTCTCGGTTGCCAACGCCAGCCTGGTCGTGGGCGCTGCCACGGTGATCGACGGCATTCTCGGAACCCTGGTCGGGGGCTGGGTTGCCCAGCGCTGGCTGCGCACCGACCACCGGGCGCTTTACCTGCTCTCCTTCTGGAGCGTTGCTCTGGCTTTGCCTTGCGGAATTTTGCTCTTCTTTGGCCCTTCATCCTGGGCCATTCCGTCCTTGCTGGCCGCCGAGTTCTTTCTCTTCCTCAACACCGGGCCGCTCAACGCGGCCATCGTCAACTCGGTCTCCGCGCCCGTGCGCGCAACGGCTATGGGCGTAAACTTCTTCGTCATTCACTGCTTCGGAGACACCTTTTCCCCGCAGATCATCGGCGCCATCTCCGACCGCTCTAATCTGGGGATCGGCCTGGGTTCAACCCTGGTCCTTCTGGTTGTCTCCTGCGTGATTCTATGGAAGGGCGCGCGTCACGCACCTCTGATGGAAGACGTTGAAATCTCAGTGCTGTAAGAGATTGCAGAAGCGATTTTGCCTTAACTTCACCTCGGTGGCAGCATCTCTTTGTCCCGCGAATTCATGAAGGCGCGCCGCCCGCCCTGCGAGCGCAAGTTGGGGTCGTTGATCGGCGGCCGGCTCTCATCCGCATTGAAGCCGCGCACCAGTTTGGGGTTGGGCTTGAACTTGGGCGGCCCGCCGTAGAACTGCCGCGCATGGCTCAGCACCATCCCCGCTCGCCCGTGCATGGGCCGCACAATCCCGCGAACCTGCACGTTCATGTCGCGGTACTTGCGCAGCTCGCCCACCTCCTCGCGATCCTCCCACAGGCTCAAGATGGTGAAGCGGCACTTCTCGTCCGGCGTGTCGGGCGTGCACACGTCCAGAAACCGTGTCCCATCCGGCAGCTCTACCACATCGTAGATATGCGCTGAGACGCACACGTCCTTGTCGACGAGTTTGGTGGCTTCATCGGCGGTCACGCACGGCTTCTGCGAGCCGGCAAAGGCCAGCGCGGGCGAAACTGCGGTGATAAGAATTAACCAGCAGAACCGGCGCAGAGACACGGGAAACCTCCGAGGAAACTGCCACAATCGTAGCGCGTAATGGGCACGATAGGGAAATGAGTCCTCATCCAACCGTAATTGTGGAAAGAGAGGGTAAGCGTGACCCACGTCTCAAAAACGACGAAACCTGTCGTTGGGGACCCCGAATCCGCGGAGAGGTTGCGGAAGCATGGGTCCCCAAAACTTTGTTGATACCGAGAAGCTAACTTCACGCCTGCGTAAAGATCAGGGCTTTTTGGGCGCGGGGGCCGGCTTGGTTGGCTTGGCCGCGGGTTTTACCGGGGCGGTGGTCTTTGGAGCGGCTGCGGGCTTGGGTGCGGGGGCGGCTGTTGGCGCAGGTGAGGTTCTGAGGTACATGATTTTCATCGTTCCGCCACCACATGTTCCGACCTGCTTGCCTTCGGCTTCTTTGTCCTTGGCCACGATATCCAGTGTGTATACCTTGGCGCCGTTTGCTTCTACCTTTTTGGCGATCTCAGACTTCAAATCTTCACAGGATTTTGGCCCTTGCGCGTAAGCCAACACCGACGCGAAGGCCAAAATGACAACTGACACCACGATTCTCATTGTGCAATCTCCTTTGATTTGGTGCTAGGAAAATCCGGGGCTAAGACTAGCTCATTCAAGTAACTTGCGTCAATCATAGATTTATCTGTATAGGGCAAGCGCATGAATCGGAGTCTACATTTTTAGCGTAGATGATCTTAAGTTCTACGGTTTTTGGAAGACCTGAGGATGAGGAGGGCAACGAGATTCCAGAACAGAACTGCGACCACTACGTAGAACAAGATGGAAGAAATCTGTTCATGGTTCTTGGCGACGAGAAAACTCCGGTGTTCAACAATACTCGAGTAAGTACTATTGCAACTTTCGTACGAGACAGAAAGAAAACCCAGCAGTGCGGGGAAGAGCAATCCGCAAGGAAAGATGCGTTTGAGGATTGTGGGGAGATGCTTGCCTGAGGCAGCAGCGGCCACGGCAGCGAAGGGCCGCCGAAGATATAGATACACTAACAACCCCGCCGCGACAGAGATGGCAGCGCAGACGAAATAGGACACGACCAGATAGTGCTCATTCGTCAACTTTGACCTTCAGTGTGGCGATGAGAATGGTGATCAGAACCAGGTAGACGGAAACAAAGATGACCAAATACTGTATGGATGATGAGAGGCTTGCAGCACCCTTCCAAACATATTCCATGAAGTGAGCTTCCGGCTTCAGATCAAAGGAGATTCCGACAGCGCCTGAGAGAGACGCAAGATAAAGAACGAGAAGAAAGGAACGCAGATAGAAAGTTATGCCGGCCTGTAGCTTTAGGGTGTGTCGAAGCAGTGCGCAAAGACTGGAACGCAACAGAAGAAAGAGAATCGTGGGGACAGCTACCGCGAAGGCCAGCAAGATCAGAAATGCAATTAAATTCAGGCTCATATTGTTGTTCCCTTTCCTGCGGGAATTTGCCCTTGCCTTTCGGCACGGATCAGTATACCTCTGGTTGCTTCCGGCGAGGCGTGTATTTGTAACGGCGCGCATTGGCCGCAGGGAGGGGATCGCGGTATTCTCTTGTGTCGGAAGGATTTGCGGTTGGGGGCGTATATGGCAGTTGGAGCATCTACAATTCGGTCGGCGCGTGGCAGCCAGTTGAGCTGCAAGGGATGGCAGCAGGAGGCGGCGCTGCGCTGCCTGATGAACAATCTCGATCCGGAGGTAGCCGAGCGGCCACAGGATCTGGTGGTCTATGGCGGGATTGGCAAGGCGGCGCGGAATTGGGAGTGCTATCACGCGATTGTGCGCGAGCTGGAGCGGCTGGAGAGCGATGAGACGCTGCTGGTGCAGTCCGGAAAACCTGTAGCCGTGTTTCCGACGCACGAGATGGCGCCGCGGGTGCTGATTGCCAACTCCAACCTGGTGGGCAAGTGGGCCACCTGGGAGCACTTCAACGAGCTGGACCGCAAGGGCCTGATGATGTATGGGCAGATGACGGCGGGGAGCTGGATTTATATCGGGACGCAGGGGATTTTGCAGGGGACGTTTCAGACTTTTGCGGCGCTGGCGGAGAGGCACTTTGCCAAGCCGGGCGAATCCGGCTCGCTGCGGGGCAAGCTGGTGGTGACCGGCGGCGTGGGCGGGATGGGCGGGGCGCAGCCGCTGAGCGTGACGCTGAACGGCGGAGTGATGCTGGCCATCGACGTGGACCGCAGCCGCATTGAGCGCCGCGTGGAGACGCGCTATTGCGACTTGGTGACGGATGATCTCGACGAGGCACTGCGGGTGTGCGAGGCGGCTGTGAGAGAGGGACGGGCGCTGAGTGTGGGCCTGGTGGGCAACTGCGCGGACGTGCTGCCGGAGATTGTGAAGCGCAAGGTGAAGGTGGACGTGGTGACGGACCAGACCAGCGCGCACGATCCGCTGAACGGGTACATTCCGCAGGGAGTGACGCTGGCCGAGGCTGCGGAGCTGCGGCGGCGCGATCCGATTGAATATGTGCGGCGTTCGACTGCTTCGATGGTGATTCATGTGGACGCGATGCTCAAGTTGCAACGGGACGGGGCTATCGCGTTTGATTACGGCAACAACATTCGGCGGTTTGCATTTGATGCGGGATGCGTAGAGGCTTTTCGAATTCCTGGATTTGTGCCGGAATACATTCGGCCGCTGTTCTGCACGGGGACGGGGCCGTTCCGCTGGGTGGCGCTGTCGGGCGATGCTAAGGACATTGCGCGCACCGACGAGCTGGCGCTGGAGCTGTTTCCGGAGAACGAGATTCTTACGCGATGGCTGCGGCTGGCGCGAGGGCGGTTTGCCTTTCAGGGGTTGCCGGCGCGCATCTGCTGGTTGGGCTTCGGAGAGCGGGCGCGGATGGGCGAGGCGATCAACGAGCTGGTGCGCAAGGGCGAGATTTCAGCGCCGATCGCCATGGGCCGCGACCACCTGGACGCGGGCTCGGTGGCCAGCCCCTATCGCGAGACGGAGAAGATGTTGGATGGATCGGATGCTGTGGCGGACTGGCCGATTTTGAACGCGCTGCTGAATACGGCTTCGGGCGCTACGTGGGTCAGTTTTCATCACGGCGGCGGCGTGGGCATGGGTTACTCTCTGCACGCGGGGCAGGTGACGGTGGCCGATGGGACGGAGATGGCGGCGCGCAAGATTGAACGCGTGCTGAACAACGATCCGGGGCTGGGCGTGGCGCGGCATGCCGATGCGGGATACGAGCTAGCGCAGCAGACAGCGCGGGAGCGCGGGATTCGGATTCCCATGGCGGAGAGACTGCCGTGAGCGATGTGATGGCGGTTGTCAATATCGGACAACTGGTGACACTGGCTGGGCCTAAGCGTGCGCGTGTGGGCACGGAGCTACGCGAGCTGGGGCTGATAGGGAATGCGGCGCTGCTGGTGGAAGATGGGTGCGTTACTGCGGTTGGGCCTTATACCGAACTGCGCGCGAAGATTCCGCCGAAGACTGATGTGATCGACGCCGTGGGATGCTGCGTGACGCCCGGCTTTGTGGATGCACATACGCATCTGGTTTTTGCCGGCAATCGCGCGGCGGAGTTCGACGAGCGCATCGCGGGCGCAACCTATCAGCAGATTGCGGCGGCGGGCGGAGGGATTTTGCGCACGGTGGAGCAAACGCGCGCAGCTACTGAGGATCAGTTGCTGGCGGAGGCGCGTCGGCATCGCGACTGGATGCTGCGGGCAGGCACGACAACGATAGAGGCCAAGTCGGGCTATGGGCTGGAGCGCACGACAGAGCTGAAGATGCTGCGCGTGATTGCGCGGCTCAATGATGAAGGACCGGCGTTAATTGTGCCTACGCTGCTGGCCGCGCACACCGTTCCGCCGGAGTTTGCCGAACGGCGCGCGGAGTATGTGCGCTGGATTGCCGAGGAGTTGATTCCTGAGGTTGCCGCGGCGGGGCTGGCGCGGTTTTGCGACGCATTCTGCGACGATCACGCTTTCACAGTGGAGGAGTCACGCACCGTGCTGACGGCGGCTCGGCGGAATGGGCTGCGATTACGGGTGCACGCAGAGCAGTTCCGGCCGGGCACTGGAGCGGCGCTGGCCGCCGAGTTGGGTGCGGCCACGGCAGATCACCTGGAGATGACGAGCGATGAGACGCTGCGTCAACTGCGAACAGCCGGAGTGCAACCGGTGTTGCTGCCGGGGTCGGTCTTTGCGCTGGGGCGGACACAGTATCCGCCGGCGCGCGCGATGGTGGAGATGGGGCTGGCGATTGTGGTGGCCACAGACTTCAATCCTGGCTCCTCGCCGATTGCGTCGATGCCGTTCGTGATGTCGCTGGCCTGCCTGCATATGAAACTCACGCCTGCCGAGGCGCTGGCGGCGGCCACCATCAACGCGGCCTGGAGCCTGGGCCTTGGCGAGCGCGTGGGCTCGCTCGAAAGCGGCAAGCAGGCCGACTTTCTGATTCACGAGTTTGAGGATTACCGCGAACTGGCCTACTTCATAGCGGCGCCGGCGCGGCCGCGGGTCTTTATCGCGGGAAGGGAAGTGGGCTGACGGAGAGTCTGATTCCATCAGCCCGGAAGATTTTACTGCCCAGCCGCCTTCACTGCCTCCGTGAGCGCCGGGACTACTTCCATCAGGTCGCCGACAATGCCGTAGTCGGCGACTTCGAAGATGGGTGCATCTGGGTCCTTGTTGACGGCCACTACGCACTGCGAGCCTTTGATGCCGACCAGATGCTGGATGGCTCCGGAGATGCCCAGGGCGAGGTAGAGCCGGGGGGCTATAGTCTGGCCGGAGCTGCCGATCTGCCGCTCCATGGGCAGCCATCCGTTGTCGCAGATGGGGCGGGACGCGCCCAGCTCCGCGCCGAGAGCTGTGGCCAGCTCCTGAGCCAGCGGGATGTTGGCGGCGTCTTTGATGCCGCGGCCGACGCCCACGATTCTTTGCGCCGCGCCCAGGTCCACAGTCTGCGCCGCTCCCCTGAATCGCTCGCCGGGTTTGGTGCGAATCTGCGCCGGCTCGATGGTCGGCGTAAAGACGGTGACCGCAGCCGCACCGGATTGCGCCTCGTCTGCACGGAAGGCTCCGGCCTGCACGGAAACAAAGTAGGGGCCGCTGCCGGTGGGCCGATAAGAGCCATTGAGGCGGCCTTGCATCAGTTGCCGGATGAAAACAGGGCCGGCTGCGATGGCGGTTACGTCGCCGATGAGCGCTTGGCCGAGGCGCGTGGCGAGTTTGGGCGCGTAATCGCGCACCTGGTATGTATGGGGAAAGACCGCGTAATCGGGCTTATCGACCGCAAAAAATTGTTGCAGGGCGAGCGTAAATCCATCCGCCGTGTAAGCTGCCAGCAGAGGGTGCTCGATGCGAACGACTTTGCCCAGCGCCTTGGCGGCAACTTCGGCTGCCAATCCTTCTGTCTTCGCACCGATGACGACAGCGTTCACGGCCTGGCCGGCGAGCGCGGCCAGCTTCTGCCCGGCGGCCACGGCCTCCCAACTGCTGCGGCTGACATGCCCGTCTCGCTCTTCAATCACAACCCAAATGCCGCTCATAGCACCCTCGCTTCGAACTTCAGTTTTTCCACCAGCGCTGCCGCGGCTTCCTTGGGATTGCCGGGCAGCATCTGGGTGGATTTTTGTTTCTGCGGCAGCGCGACCCGCTCCAGCACCACGACCGGGGCTGCGTCTACGGCCAGCTCGGCTGCGGTAACCGCACGCACCTCTTTGGTTTTGGCGC
Organism: Occallatibacter sp.; assembly: GCA_050013195.1. Taxonomy (GTDB): domain Bacteria; phylum Acidobacteriota; class Terriglobia; order Terriglobales; family Acidobacteriaceae; genus Telmatobacter. The sequence continues at coordinate 860 of JBEKFS010000074.1, read as the reverse complement.
GCTTGATGCCCATCAGCGTGGCGTAGCGCAGCTTGTTGCCGCCGGATTGGATGGTGAGCACGGCGGGGATGGGCAGTTCGATGGACTGGAACCAGCCTTCTTCGAGCTCGCGCTTGACGGTTAGGCCGGAATCGGTTTTGTCCACGTGCAGAATGAGCGAGGAGTGGGGCAGGCCAAGCAGCTCGGCGAGAATGACGCCGGTTTGTCCCTGGCCCAGGTCGTCGGACTGGAGGCCGGTGAGGACGAGGTCGGGGGTTTCGGGTTTGACGGCGGCGGCCAGGAGACGGGCAACGCCGAGAGCGTCGCGTGAGCCAAGGTCGGCGCAGTCGATGTGTATGGCGCGGTCCGCGCCCTTGGCCAGAGCTTCGCGAATGGTGGGGCCGACGCGCTCGGGACCGGCGGTGAGCACGACCACTTCTCCGCCGTGTTTCTCCTTGAGCTGGAGAGCCTCTTCAAGGGCGTAGGCGTCGGACTCGTTGAGTGCGTATTGGAGGCCGGATTCTTCAATCCACTTGGCCTGCGCGTCGATGCGGATTTGCGCATCTCGCTCCGGGACTTGTTTGATGGCGACGATGATTTTCATGTTATCGATCTCACGTTCATTTTATCTGTGTGGCCCAGCTCTGTTTTTGGAAGCACGAAAACCACAATTCTTAACTCACGTCGTTCTTCGGCAATCCTCGCGCGGTCAACTGTGCAATGTCGAGCAGTTGTGGCGCGGCTTCGCCGGTTTCCGCCAGCGCGTCGCGGAAGATGCTGTTGCAGAAGGGACAGGCTGTTCCCACGGTCGTGGCTCCTGTGGCGACTAACTCGGCTGCGCGCACCTTGCCGACTCGTTCGCCGGTCTCTTCTCCGAGGAA
>JBEKFS010000073.1:0-17328 GCA_050013195.1 Occallatibacter sp. | reverse complement strand
CATCGAAGAGAACTACGACAAGATTCAAGTTCCCGCGCTGACTATTACCGCCTGGTACGACATCTTCCTGGGTGGTTCGCTGCGCAATTTTACCGGCCTGCAGGCGCATGCCGCAAATGATGCTGCGCGCAAGGGCCAAAGGCTGGTGGTTGCCATCGGAGGCCACTCCGGCAGCGGCAGAACCATCGGCGCGGTGGACTTTGGTCCCGCAGCCGAAGAGGTTAATCAGGACTCCGTCACGCTCGATTGGTACGACTACCTGTTCCTGGGCAAGCAGAATCAATTCGCCACCGGCAAGCCGGTGAAAATCTTCGTGATGGGCGAGAACACATGGCGTGATGAAGATAACTGGCCACTGGAACGCGCAAAGCAGACGCGCTACGCCCTTTACTCAAAAGGCGGAGCGAACACCGCCTCCGGCAATGGGCGACTTGTTACAGAACCTAACAGATTTCCATTGTCTGAAGCTAATACCTTTCCAATCCGTGACGAGCGCCCAGACAGCTATACATACGACCCCGCCAATCCTGTCCCCACCGTCGGCGGCCCGCTTTGTTGCGACCCATTGCATCTACCTGCCGGCCCCCGCGACCAGAAAGAAGTCGAGACGCGTCCGGATGTGCTGATCTACTCAACGCCGCCCCTGGAGAGTGACACAGAAGTTACCGGACCAGTAACTCTTGACTTATACGCCATCTCTTCGGCTGTGGACACAGATTTTACCGCCAAGTTAGTCGATGTTTGGCCCAATGGCTTTGCGCAGAATCTTACTGAAGGAATATTACGCGCGAGTTATCGCGAGTCAACAGTCGTTGCCAAACCCATCGTTCCCGGCAAGGTCTACGAGTACAAGATCGACCTATGGTCCACCAGCAATGTCTTTTTCAAGGGGCATCAAATCCGTTTGGAAGTGAGCAGCAGCAACTTTCCGCGCTTCGACCGCAACCTGAATACCGGCAAGTCCGCAAGCACGAGCGCGATCTTTGTGAAAGCGACTAACACCATCCTTCACGACCCCTCGCATCCATCTGCGCTGATATTGCCTGTGGTTCAGAGGTAGAACTAACGGCTAACAGCTAAAAGCTAACAGCTAAAAGCTAACAGCTAACAGCTAAGAGCTAAAAGCTCTTTGGCAGCTCTCCGACCCAATCGAATGCAATCCGGGATACCGATGCCGTCGTAAGCGTTGCCGGCCAACTGCAATCCCCGATGCCGTCGTAAGCGTTGCCGGCCAACTGCAATCCGGGCAGTGCGGCGACGCGGGCGTGGATGCGTACCATGCGCTCTTGGTGGCCAACAGCATACTGGGCCATTGCCCTGGGCCAGCGCGAGACCTGGGCATGCAGCGGCTCGGCGGATGCGGACAGAACCTTTTCGCCGAGAATTTCGCTCAGTTCACGGCGCACGGTGGCCAGCAGAGTCTCGTCCGACGCGGCCATCAAGGCCTCGTTTTTCATCCCGCCCAGAAATGCGCGCAGCACCGCCTTGCCTGGCGGCGTGCGGCCCAGGAACTTACGATGCACAAAGGTGCAGGCCAGCATCGAGCGGCCTTCCACCACTGGAACCAGGAAGCCGAATCCATCCGGCAAGCGGCCCAGTTGAGTTTCGTCGTAGATCAAATTGATGGTGATCGACGAGGAGTATGGAATGCCGCGCAACTCCTCGGCCAACTGTGGATCAATCAGGCCCAGCAGTTCACCGGCAGCCCAGGCAGGCGTGGCCAGAATTACCGCGTCGTAGACCTTGCTCTTGCCGCCGGCAACAACCTTCCAGCCGTTCGCCGTTTTTTCCAGGCCGCTGACCGGCGTGGAGAGGCGCACCGAGGCAGGGTCAAGCCGCGCGGTCAGCGCATCGACCAACTGGTTCATGCCGCCGCGCATTGCGGTGAAGATTGTTCGTGCTGCGGTTGCGCTGCCTTTTACGTTCGCTGGACGCGCAGTCCTCTGGGCGGAGTTTTTTGCGTAGGCGCGCATCCTGCGGTGCGCGGCCAACATGCCGCGGGTGAGCGATCCGTATTCGTTCTCCATCTCCACCAGGCGCGGCAGCACGGTGCGTGCGCTCAGTTGCGCGGAATCGCCTCCAAAAATTCCGGAGAGAAGCGGATCGGCCAGCCGGTCAACAGTCTCGCGGCCAAAGTGTCGCTCAACAAGCGCGGCCACCGACTCATCTTGACTTGAAGGCCGCGGCGGGTGAAGCAATTCCAGGCCCATGCGAATCTTTGTCTTCAGGCTGAAGAGGCGCGACAGCGCCGTGGGAATCAGCTTGGTGGGCACCAGAAACATCAGCCCGTCGGGCAAGGGAACTAACCGATTGCGCACCACAATATAGGTCTTGCGGTCGGCGTCGTTCGAGGGAGTCAGCTCGGCGCCCAAGCCAAGCTCGCGGCAGAGCTCGGCTGCCGCCGGCTTCTCTGTCAGAAATGAATCCGGGCCGCGCTCCAGCACCGCGCCATCCACCACTTCCGAACTCAAGGATCCGCCCAGCCGGTCACGCGACTCAAAGAGCGTGTACTCGACTTTTTTGCCCGCTCGGCGCGCCTGCTCCAGCTCATAAGCCGCCGCCAGTCCTGCGATTCCACCACCGATAATTGCCGTACGCATCGCTCTCACTATCACTATTAAAGCAGTTCAGGCAGCGGAAAGCTGTGACTAGAGAACAGTTTTCAGTGGTCAGTGATTAGTAAGGTTCAGAACTTGACCGAGGCGGCGCGCGGAGAGATGCCGCTTAACTCGGCGGCGCGAGCTTCGGCGTAAGCTGCTGCGCCCAGCAGCGCGGCGCGGCCCTCCAAAATGATGCGCACCGGCATATTCACCAGCAACTGGCTCAGCCGTCCTTTGTCGATGAAGGCCTTCAGGAAGGTTCCATCCTTGAGCTTTTCCAGAATGCGGGGCGCGATGCCGCCGCCGACGTAGACGCCGCCCACGGAGAGCAGATTGAGGGCCATGTTGCCGGCCTCGGCGCCATAGGCGGAGACGAACATATCCAGAGCCTTTTCGCAGATCTCGCTCTTGGCCGCCATGGCCAGTTCAGTAATCACGGCGTTGGGGTCTTCGGCGGCCATGCGCTCAGCCAGCCAGTTCGGCTCGTCGATGCCGCGCACCTCGCGCAGAAACTCGTAGACGTTCGTCAGGCCGGGGCCGCTGACCACGCGCTCCTGGCTGATGCGTCCGTTGTATTTCTGCTTGAGAAAGCGCAGCAGGTCGATCTCATTTTCGTTACGCGGCGCGTAATCGGCGTGTCCGCCTTCGGAGGGATAAGGGACATGGCTGCGGCCGTTCCAGATGAGCAGGGCCTCGCCCAATCCGGTTCCCGCGGCGATCAGCGCGCGATTGCCGATCTGGCTGGGGTCGCCTTCGCTGAGCGTGTAGATCTGCTCGGCTGAGAGCTCGTCTACGCCGTAGCCGTTGGCCTCCAGATCGTTGATGAGAAAAACGTGTGTGATGCCGAGATTGATCGACAGCTCGCGGCTGTCCAGCGTCCAGGGAAGGTTGGTGAGCCGCAAACGGCCGTCGCGCACCGGGCCGGGCACACCGAAGCAGGCCGCCGTCACCTTGGCCGCGCCCAGAAACACTTTCACAATCTCTTCCAGGCCGGAGTAGTTCTTAGCCGCATACCGCTCGTCGCGGGTGGGCGTCAGTTTTCCATCGATAAAGTCATACAGCGCCAGATGTACCTTGGTGCCGCCAACATCTCCCGCCAGAATCATCTTTCCCTCTCTAAAACTCCACAGCCATCCGCATCTGTTGCGGGCAATAATGCGGCCGCGGCCTTATCCAATATAAAGGTAAGTATACCGCTGTAGGGCCATATCAATTGACTGGGCAGCCGTTCCGGATCACGCGGCCCGAGCAGAACTTCTCGCAGGATAGCGGCCTTTTCAGCCCCGGCAACAAGAAAAAAAACCGAACGGGCGTGATTGATCACCGGCCATGTGAGAGTGATGCGCCAGGCATCCTTTTGCGAAACGTGGTTGGCGACAACCAGCCGGCTCATCTCGTGGATCGCCTCGCTGTGCGGAAAGAGCGAGGCGGTGTGGCCGTCGCTGCCCAGCCCGAGCGCCACCAGGTCAAAGCGCGGGCTCTCGGTGCCCTCAAGCCGAAAACTGTTGCGCAACTCCGACTCGTAGCGCGCCGCGGCCACCTCAGGCTCCAGTTCCCCTTCGATGCGGTGAATCTGCTCCGGACGCAGCGGCACGTGGTCCAGCAGCGCCTCGCGGGTCATGCGGTAGTTGCTGTCGGCGTGGCCGGGCGGCACGCATCGCTCATCCACCCAATAGAGGTCGATCTTCTCCCATGGCATGTGATTGCGCCAGGGCTGCGTGGGGTCAGCGAGCAGCTCAAAGGCGGCCTTGGGCGTAGCCCCGCCGCTGATGGCGATGCGCGCGCGGCCTTGCGCCTCCGCGGCTTCACCGGCCATCTCGACAAAGTACTGCGCCGCACGCCGCGCGAGGGCAGCCGCATCCGGTTCCACGTAGTATTTGATCTTGAGCTGACGGGACATTAGAGTTGGGGGCCTCTACTCTCTACGTTACGCTCATTATTGCGCGAATGGGTTGCGAAGCAAGCTGTTCACTTTTTCTGTACTTCGATTGTGCCATCGGTATTTACAACATAATGTCTTTTCCCCGCGCCGATATATTCGGGAATCAAGGGCCGGCGATTCAGAACATAGAGCACATCCGTATCCTCCGGAACATCGCTTAGTACGTGATTATGATAGCCGGCCACTGGATGGACATCTGGCTTGAATTCCATATCCAGAATGACTTTGTGCAGTTGACGTTTCTCGATGATTTGCTTGCCATCCGCGGAGATGGTATAGCGCACATCTCCGCCGAGTGGCCAGACGTTATCCTTCGTTTGCCCCGGATAGATGTAAATGTACAAGTTGCCGCCGGGCGCGGGAAGGATAGCGCTGTTGTATGGACGCTTCTGTGCCTCAAAATCATGGACTGCAAGCTCCAGAGCCCGTTCCAAGGCTGCCAGATCGTTCGTCGCATCTAAGGGTGGGTCATATTTTTTTGCTACATAATTTCCCGGCTTGCCGGTTTCGTCCGCTTCATATACAACGAAAAATTTATCATGCGCTTCATTCCATTTACCAAACGAAACCACCCAGCCGGAGGCGGTTTTTCTGCAAATGTAATGCGTTAGTCCGGCGGTGTCGGGATGCAGGGTAAAGAAAGCGTCTGTTCCATGCCATGCAGCCTGGTCATAGGCGTAGAGGGCGCGCCCGCGCTCTGTTACGCCGTCGAGATAGGCCTTCAGATCTTTGTCTTTTATCTGGCCAGACGAAAAAGTAGATGCAAGGCAAAAACAGAAAGATAGAACAATCACGGATCGACGCATCTCAGTCTCCTTCGATAGATTGGGAAGCGGCACAGCCCGGATATTTTTTCAGCTATGCATGCGCCCAGCAATATCTGTTCGAGAAAGGATACTCCATCCTACTGGCACGATACGGGAATTTTTAGTGTGGAATCAGCGCCCGAGATAGGCGCGATACTGCGATTCGATGACCCCGGCGGCGCGGGCCAGCGCCAGCTTCGACAGGTTATACCGGTAGAGGCTTTCGACGAGGTTGCTTTCAGCAGAGGCCAGCGCGGCTTGCGCAGTGACAAGGGGCAGGTTGTCGTCCACGCCCGCGTTCACGCGCTCCGTTTCGTCGGCGAGTGCACGGGTGGTCAGCTCGACATTCGACCGGGCGACTTCGACCAGCTTCTCCGTTGCGCTCACATCAAGCAGAGCCGAACGCACCTGCTGGTCGATCTTGCCGCGCAGGTCGGCTATCTGCGCGTTGATGGCGTCCAACTGCGCCTGGGCCACTTCCACGTCACCGCGCAGTTTGGCCTCGCGGAAGAGCGGAAAGCTGAGGTTGCCTTGGGCAACAAAGTTACCATGCGAGCCGGCGCCGCTCACCTGGCTGATGCCGTAGTAGCCGCCGAAGCTGAGGCTGGGCAGCCGCTGGCTGCGATAGGCAGCGTGGACGGTCTTGACCGCGATCACCTGATTTTGCAGCGACTGGTAGTCCTGGCGATTTTTATAGGCTACGGCGCGGACCTCTTCCGGGGTCTGAGAGGCCAGGTCGCTGTAGGGCGCCGGATCGGTGAGCACGATCTTCTGGCCGGGGTCGATGCCGATCTCGCGCTTGAGCAGGATGAGATCTTTTTCCAGGGTGTTCTGGGCGGCGATCAGCGCCTGCTGCTCAGCCTGAAGCTGGACCCGCGCCCGCAGCTCATCCAGATTGGCTACGACGCCGGCCACGTGAGCCTCGTGCGCGTGACGCACCAACACCTGGCCGGTTGCTTCCTGCGCCCTGGCGTTGTCCACCTCGCTTGAGGCGGCTATGGCGTGCAAGTAAGCCGTGGCCACTTGCTGCACTACTTCGCCGCGCGCTGACATTTTAGAGAAGTGAGCTGCGCGTTCCGCCGCGCCGACCGCCTTGAAGGCCGAGATAATCGGACCGGAGAAGAGCAACTGTCCAAATTGAATCTTGCCCTCGGTGAGGTCGTCGCGTGTGATCTCGGGGATCACCATGCCAGGGGGAATGAGCGAACTGAACTCTTTGACGACGCCCGGACCGAAGCCCATCGCAACCAGGTTTTGCTGGTGGACGCCGAGATCGCCGGTCAGTGTGATCGCAGGCAAAAAATATTGCAGCACCTCGTTCTTTTGCCCCTGAAGAGATTTTTCGCCGTTTTCGGCTTCCTTCAGGCCCAGATTGTTCTTGAGGCCGAGCGAGATGGCATCGTCCAACGATAGCTTGAGGGCTTCATCGCTGACAGGCCGCGCCGTTACGCTGCCAAAGAAGGGGCTGGCGGTGGATGATGGGTTTGCTCCCTGCGCACGCAGGACGCCCGGGGCCCCGGCCAGCGCCAAAGTAACCATAAGGGCTGGGGCTGCCAGCCGGATGCCAGATTGTTGCGCTCGTATCACTCTTACTATTCTCTCAGATGAGCGGGGTGGCGCAGGCCCTGTCGCGTTTCGTAATGCCCCACTCCGCTTAACAGACAAACGGGGGCTTATGCAGACATTGAAGCCGCACCGTTCATATCATTTATTTTTTGCAAAGTTCCCTAGTTGAAATAGGCTTTGTTCTTTGCGGCAAATTGCGCCTTATCCGCCGGCAGATCGTCGATGGAAAAGATTGCTTCCTGCGCGCAGATCGAGGCGCAGTTGCCGCAGTCGATGCACTCATCGGGATTGATGAACAACTGGGAGACTTTGGCGGCGGCTGGATCGTCGGCGGCCGCGGGCATAATGGCGGCAGTGGCGCACTCGGCCGCGCAAACAAAATCCTTGATGCATGCATCGGTAATAACATAAGCCATGATAAAAACTCCTTGGTTGTGTGGGCGCTTTTGGCACCTGCGCCATCCATCTTAGGCTATCCGTTACCGGGTCGAAGGCTCCGTGACTTGGATCACACTGCGGCAGGGCCATTTCCTCATGCGGAACGCGGCCAGAAGCATTTTCTGCTATCTGGCCGCGCCGGATCGCCGTCCGCCCACCCCTTGTTTTAGAAACCCGCCTGTGCTGTGCTCAGTTCTACCTGCGCCAACTGTGCGCGTGCCAACTCGACAGGCGTGCCATAGTGAGCGGCCACCATCGCTACAGCCTTGTCTTCATCCAGGTAGGGCCGCACCATGGACAGCTTGATGGTCGATTGAGCTGCCATTTGAGCTACTTGATCCTTGCTGGAGACGGACGTGACCAACGCCAGAATCGCGCTCACCACCGTTGCCACGGCGTTGATGGAATTCAGGACCTGCTGCTGGCTGTTGGGATTGGTGATTTTGGCCGCCTCGAGCAGCGATGCGTTCACCTGCTGCTGAAAGGCCACGACGGCGGACTGCAATTGCGCCAGTACAGAGGCCGACGGATTGGCCAGGTACGCCTTGGCCTGGGCTGCGAGTACATTGGAGGCGGCATCGAATCCGGCCGTCGCCGCAATAAATATCGGCGCGTCCGCGGGAGCCAGCAAGGCGCCTGTGGAGTTCACCGTGGCCACCGCACTCTGCAGTGCCGGTGTCCAGTTCACAATGTCTTGCGCCACGGTCGTTCCGTTACAACCACTCACAAAAGGAATCTGAAGCAACAGGGCAATCAGAGCCCATGCGCCCAACTTGGCCGTTGAACCGGTTGAGGCAGCCGTTGTCTCCGGATCCCTGGCCAGCAGCCCCAGAAGAGCGGTAGCCAGCCCGCTCACCAGTGCGACCACTGTACCGCTGCCGACTGTGCCCAGCGAGATGCCCTGCTGCGAAAGAACGCTGGCGATGGTGGCGACCGCAATCAACACTCCGGCGGTCGATGTTTTCGGATGGTTCCAGATATTCGAAATTGGATTCATGCGGAAAGCTCCTGACAAAGAAAAAGGCGGCCGCGGCCGCCTTGGTTAATCTGAGATTTGGAACGCGCGGGAGAAGCCTAACCGCTTCCGCGCAATAAAAAAATCGAGACCATCGGCTGGCGCCCTTCCTGCCAGCTGCTGGTCTCGATTAGTCGCATCTCTCCGAATTCGAGCGCCACCGTGGTTGCGGCTCAGGCCCGCGGCGGAGAGCCGCTGCGGCACAGACCAGAGACGGCCCCGCGCCCCGGAACCCATCCGCGAGGGAGGGCGTTCACATTCGCCGGGCTCGGCACTTCCGTCTCTTGTCTGGCTACCTTATAGCCTAGGCACTCTTATACATATAATCGGCAAGAGAAGAATAATAATCTGCCTCTTATTGACCAATGACTTACAAAAAGTAATCACCTTGGCCACTTGACAAGCCTGATTGGCTTAAAGAACTACAAGTCAGAAGTTCAGTTTCTATGTGTATTGCACCCGCCGCTCGCCCTTCACCACGCGGCCCACCACATAGAACTTCTCCTCCGCCCTGTCCAGCAGGTTTTTCGCTCGCGTGAATTTAGCCGCCGGAATCGCCATTATCAGTCCGATGCCCATGTTGAAGGTGCGCATCATCTCCTCTTGCGAAATCTGGCCTAAGTCGCGTAGATGCTCAAAGATAGGCATCACCGGCCAGGAGCCTATCTCGATCTGCGCCCCGGTGTTCTTGGGCAAAATGCGGGGCAGGTTTTCCGTGATGCCGCCTCCGGTAATGTGCGCCATGCCCGTCGTCAACCCCGCCGTTACCAGCTTTTGAATCACGGAAAGGTAGCTGCGATGGGTTTTCATCAACGCCGCGCCCGCCTTTTCCTTGATGGCTGTCACGTACTGCGCCGGCTTGTAGCCCGCCACCTCGAAGAGCAGCTTGCTGGCCAATGAATAACCGTTGGTATGCAGGCCCGTGGAGGGTAGCCCCACCAGCACATCGCCCGCCTTGATCCCCACTCCTGTCACCAACTTGTCGCGGTCCACCGCGCCCACAATAAAGCCCGCCAGGTCGTACTCCCCGTCGACATGAAAGCCCGGCATCTGCGCCGTCTCGCCGCCAATCAGCACGCACCCGCAGGCCTTGCAGGCATCGGCCAGCCCGCCCACCACGCTCTCGGCTACCTCCGGCACCAGTTTTGTGCTGGCCAGGTAATCCATGAAAAACAAAGGCGTTGCGCCCTGCACTGCGATGTCATTCACGCAGTGGTTCACCAGGTCTGCGCCCACTGTGCGGTGCATCCCCAGTTCGAAGGCCACCTTCAGCTTGGCGCCCACCCCATTGGTCGAACTCACCAGAATGGGATTTTTCCAGCGCTGCATGTCCAGCCGAAAGAGCGCGCCGACGCTGCCGGTACCGCTTAACACATTGCGATTAAAGGTCTTCTGCCCCAGATAAGCGATGTGTTCCTGGATGTGATTGCTATCGAGAATGTCCACGCCTTTATCGGCGTAAGTTGCGGATTTGGGCTTGATTTCGTCAGACACGGTAAGGACTTTCCAGGGGTAGATTTCTGTTGTGGTGCGACTAGCCGGGAATATCAATTTTAGCAGCATTTTTGAGGTTTTGGCAGTGTATTAGAGGAAATGCGTCCGTGCCTCGGCTGTAGGCAGCGGGCAGCTTTCTGATCGCCCCCAGATGCGATGCCGCCAACGGGCAATCACCCGGTAGCCCAGATCGAGCATGGGCCGGGGAACCCAGCCCAGCGCGGCGGCAACCGCGGGCCAGGGCCTCGGCAGTTCGGCCAACAGCGCCAAAACCGCCTTCGAACGCTCCAGCACTCGCTCCGCAGGCTGGTCAAACTCCTGCACCACCAGGATCGTAGTTGGGCCGGATTTCGTCTCCTGCAAGCTGATTCCATGCCTCGTCAGCAGCCCGGCTACCTTTGCCGACTCTGAGGCCGCAAAGCGCAGCCGATCTCGCAGGTCGCGCCGCAACAGCCAACGAACCGTACCATTGCATAGCCCGCAATGGCCATCGAAAATTACCAGCAGCCGGTCGCCGAATTCTGCAAAGTGATTCATCATAAACGAGATGTAGCCGCAGACCCACAAGATTCAATTCGGCTGATGCAGGACGACCTCTCCCTCTATACTGAACCCATCATGAGTTCCCAGCCGCCTGCTCCCAACCGCACTCGTTCCATTGCCCTGCAACAACGCGCCGAGCGTTTCTTCCCCGGCGGCGTTAACTCCCCGGTGCGCGCCTTTCGCGCAGTGGGCGGGGCGCCACCGTTTGTTGAGCGCGCCCAGGGCGCATGGCTTACCGATGTCGACGGCAACCGCTACATCGACTACTTCGGTTCCTGGGGGCCGATGATTCTGGGCCACGCCTTTCCGCCGGTGGTCGAAGCCATCGAACGCGCCGCGCGCAATTCGGCCAGCTTCGGAGCATCCACGGCCGCGGAGGCTGACTTAGCCGAGCGCGTCAGAGCGTGTTTTCCGGCAATCGAAAAACTCCGCTTCGTCAGCTCCGGCACCGAGGCCACCATGAGCGCCATCCGCCTGGCCCGCGCCGCCACCGGCCGCAAGATCATCGTCAAATTCGAGGGCTGCTACCACGGCCATGCCGACGGGCTGCTGGTAAAAGCCGGCTCGGGCGTCGCGACGTTTGGAATCCCCGGCTCAGCCGGTGTACCGGAGGAGATTGCACGCCTCACCCTGGCGTTGCCCTACAACGACCTCGCCGCTGTGGAAGCCGCCTTCGTCGCTCATCCCCGCGCCATCGCCGCCGTCATTCTGGAGCCGGTGGTGGGCAACGCCGGCTGCATCGCGCCCGCCCCCGGCTATCTGGCCGGCCTGCGCTCGCTTACCCAGCGCGAAGGCGCTCTCCTCATCGCCGACGAGGTGATGACCGGCTTTCGCGTGGCCCTGGGCGGAGCACTGGAGCTTTATGGCGTAGATGCGGACCTGGTGACTCTGGGAAAGATTGTTGGAGGCGGCTTGCCCGTGGGCGTCTTCGGCGGCAAGCGCCGCTTCATGGACATGCTGGCTCCGCTCGGCCCCGTCTATCAGGCCGGAACACTCAGCGGCAATCCGCTGGCCATGGCCGCCGGCATTGCCACGGTCGGTTATTTACAGGCTCACGCCGGCCAGGTTTACCCGCAGTTGGAATCCACTGCCAAAGCCGTCGCCGAGGGTGTGGCTGCCGAAGCTGCTCGCGCCGGTCTTCCTCTCACGCTTAACCGCGTGGGCTCCATGTGGACTTGGTTCTTCACCGCAAATCCGGTCACCAACTACGCCCAGGCCGCCGAGAGCGACACGGCTGCCTTCGGCCGCTTCCACAATGCGATGCTCAACCAGGGCATCTGGCTGCCGCCTTCACAATTTGAAGCGGCCTTTTTGAGCACGGCGCACGGCAAGCAGGAGGTCGCCTCCACCCTTGCCGCCGCTCGTGTAGCCTTCAAGGCGGTCTCCGCCGGATAGCGCAAGCTATCCCACCCTGGTACCGTGACCGCTTGAATTCGTAATGGCAGGAATGTAGCGCCGGCCGCCTGGCCGGCTGTAGCGCGGGCGTCCACGCCCGCGCTTGTCCAGACACAATTACTAAATCACACGGTCTTAGCACTAGCCGCAAAAACAAGAACGCGGCGAGGGTGGGGCACCCAGAATTGCTGGAATCATATTGCCTGCATCAGCATCGCGCGCGAACCACCATCGCAATTCCCATTCCGCCTCCGGCACAGAGAGTGGCGACGCCAAACTCCTCTTTCGTGCGACGCAAGGCATGAATCAGGGTCACCAGAATTCGCGCGCCGGATGCGCCGAGAGGATGGCCCAGGGCGATGCCGCCTCCGCTTATATTGAACTTCTTGTGGTCGAGCTTGAGGTCGCGCATGACGGCAAGAGAGGTTGCGGCAAAGGCCTCGTTCCCTTCGACCAGATCGATATCCGCCAACGCGAGCCCGGCCTTTTCCAGAGCGGCGGGGACTGCAGTCGATGGACCGACGCCCATGATATCGGGTTCCAGGCCGACGATTGAATGACTCAAGATCTCCGCCAGGATGGGAAGCCCGTGCGCCTTGGCATACTCTTCTGTCGTGACAACCACCATGGCCGCGCCGTCGTTGATGCCGCTTGAATTCCCCGGCGTAATGGTTCCGCCATCCGGCTTGAAGGCCGGGCGAAGCTTTTGCAATCCCTCCAAAGTTGTATCGGGCCGCACATGCTCATCCTGCAGAAAGGTCACCGTCCCTTTGCGTGAAGGTATTTCAACCGGCACAATCTCTTCGCGGAAATGCCCTTCGGCGATGGCCGTTGCAGCGCGGCGATGGCTTTCAACTGCGAATGTGTCCTGATCAGCTCGCGAAATGCCCCAGCGCGTTGCCACGGTTTCGGCAGTTACTCCCATGTGGTAGTTTCCAAAGACATCCGTGAGCCCGTCGCTCAACATGCTGTCAAGAAGTTCCATATTTCCCAATCGCCGGCCGGTTCTTCCTTCCTGCAAAAGGAAGGGAACTCGAGTCATATTCTCGATGCCGCCGGCAAGATAGAGGCTGCCTTCGCCGGCCTTGATCGCCTGCACGGCGTTCACAACAGCTTGCAATCCGCTGGCGCAGACGCGATTGATGGTTTGCGCGGGAACAACTGCGGGCAAGCCCGATTTCAATGCAACCTGGCGCGCGGGATTCATGCCGCCGCCGGCTTGCAGCACGTTTCCGACGATTACATCGGCAATATCAGCCTTCGGCAAATCCGTAACTACCGATTTAGCCACGGCAACGCCAAGATCGACAGCAGAAACGTCCTTTAGCGTACCCATGAATGTGCCAATCGCGGTGCGTTTGGCGGCTACAATGACGATTTTCATATGAGTCCGAAGCTCCTTTTGGATTCGTTGCGTTATGGAATCGTTGCGTTAATGTTTGCTCCACCTGCGGCCCGGCTCTCTCAGCCGAGAGCGTCAAGCGCTGCTCGAGCCGCGTATCTTGACCAGCAATTCTGCCTTGGCGATTTTTCCCGAGGCGGTGCGCGGCATCTCAGCCAACAGCTCGATCCGCTTGGGCAACTTGAAGCGGGCCAGCCGGGCGCCGAGAAACTCCAGAATTTCCTCCGTGGTCACCGGCGTGCGCGCCACAACGAATGCCGCTGGAACCTCACCCCATTGCGGGTCAGCCATGGGGACAACGGCCGCGGCCGCTATGGCCGGATGATCGAGCAGCGCGGATTCAATCTCCGCCGGATAGATGTTGACGCCGCCAGAGATCAGCATCTCTTTGAGCCGGCCGGCAATCGAGTAGAAACCTTCTTCATCCACGCGCGCCAGATCGCCGGTGTGCAGCCATCCTTCAGCATCGAAGACCGCCGCCGTTGCTTCCGGCTGATTCCAGTAACCAAGTGCGACGTGCGGCCCACGCAAACACAACTCGCCCACGCCATCCTCCACGCCAGTCTGTTTCACGGGCGCTAGTTTGGCCTCGGTAAAAAGCATTGGCCTGCCGATGGAACCGGCCTTCAGCGCCGCCTCCTCCGCGCTCATCGCAAAGCAATTGACGCCGGCCTCGGTGAGCCCGTATCCCTGTTTCATCACCAGGCCCCGCTCGCGATAGAGCGCGGCCAGGGGCGCGGGTAGAGGCGCGCCGCCGCTGATGCACCAGCGCAGGCTGCCCAGATCCGCCGTTTTCCACTCCGGCACGCGCGTGAGCATCTCATAGATGGTGGGCACAGCAAAGAAAAACGTGCAGCGCTCGCGCTCCATGTGGCGCCACACCTCGCTCGCATCAAAGCCGTCGTGCAACACGATGCGGCCGCCCAGCAGAAAGATCGAGGGTAGCGAGACCTGGCTGCCCGCATGATAGAGCGGCGTGCAGATGCTGGTTACGTCCGTCGCGCTCAGTTGCCACGAGGCCGCGGTGTTATAGGCGTTCCACGCGATCATGCGATGGGGAATCATCACTCCCTTCGGCTTGCCGGTGGTGCCGCTGGTGTAGAGCAGTAAATACAAATCATCAGCCGCGCAAGCAACGCGCTCAAATCCGCGCGGGCTTTCAGCGTACGCGTCCTCGGTTAGTTTTAAACTGCAATCCACCGGAGCCAGCCGGCATAACTCTGCTGCATTTGCCGCATAGCGCTCACTGTGCAGCAGCGCCTTCATGCCGCAATCTCGCGCCACCTGGGCAAGCTCGCCCGGAGTGCTTCTTGTGTTGAGCGGAACAAGAATGAAGCCGCTGCGTCCGGCTGCAAAGAATGTGTCGATAAATGCGCAGGAGTTTTCTGAAAGAATTCCCACGCGGTCGCCCTTGACCACGCCCAGCTTCGCATGTACGAGTTGCGCCAGACTGCTTGCCCTGCGGTCCAGTTCGCCATAAGAATAGCGACGGCCATCGGCTACCGTCAGCAGTGCCTCATCGCGCGGAGAAAGTCGCGCGCGCTCGAAAAGAATGTCGCCGGAGATCATGGCGTATCTTCTCCGGGAGCAGGCCGGCTGAGCACCTCGCGCAACGCAACGATAAATTTTTGCGGGCACTCGAAATGGGGCAGGTGTCCGCACCCCTCCAGTCGCGTGGCGCGCGCGCGCGGCAAACCTTTCAGTAGAATCTCCGCATTGGCAAAACTCACCAGCTTGTCGTCCATGCCCCAGATCAGATCCACCGGGCGCGGAAAATCATGCAATCGGTCGTGAAGAAAGTAGGGTTTCCACGCTTCAATATCAAACGGAAAGCGGCTGATAGGCCCGTTGTTTGCATAAGCAATGTAGGCGTCCAGCATGGAATCCGGCACAGGCGGACTGGTGGAAGAGCGCGTGGCCTCGAACAGCCTGGCCGCTTCGGCGCGATCGCGCGGCTGCATCGAAAGCCCCTCCGGCCACGGAAGCAATATGGGCCCGTTCACCAGCACGACGCGCGATACAAACTCCGGATGAGCAAAGGTCAGCAGGCAGCCGAGCCATCCGCCCAGCGAGTGACCCACCAGAATCGCCGGTTGCGAACACTCCGCGCGCATCACAGCTTCCAGTCCAGCCAACTGCAATGCGAAGTTGATTTCACCCGCGAGCGGTGCGCTCGCGCCGTGCCCCGCCAGATCCGGAACCACCACGCGATACTCGTTGCTGAATGCCTCGGCGACAGGGGTCCAACTGGCCGCAATCGCGCCCAGGCCATGCAGCATCACCAGCGGCGTGCCGGAGCCCGCGGCAAGATAATGCTGCGTCCCTGCCGACGATTCGACTTTGTAAGATGTCAGATCTGCCATCGGAATGCCGCCGCCGCCTGGTTGTAGCCCACGCCCGAGCCCACCAGAACCACCAAACTGCCAGGCGTGATTTTGCCCAGCTTGCGCGCCTCATCCAGCGCCATGGCCACGCAAGCCGATCCGGTGTAGCCTTGTTCTTCCATGATGCAGTGGCTGCGTTCCACCGGCAACCCCAGCGCCTCCACCACCACTTCGATGGTCTTTCTGCGCACCTGGGTGAAGAGAATGTGGTCGATCTCGCTCACCGCAAAGCCGCCGGCCGCGGCAACGTTGCGCACCAGTTTTTGCCAGCCCTCTTCGTTGACCTCGGCAGGATACCCCTTGAGTGAACGCACCACGGTACGCCCGTCACGCAAGGCTTCTTCGCTGGCCGGCTCCACCGTTCCGCCTGCATAGATGCCCCAGTGTTTTGCGTATGAGCCGTCGGCTTGAAATGCCGATGAGATGAAGCCCGGCTTGTCTGAAGGCTCCAGCACCGCCGCTCCCGCGCCGTCGCCATAAAAGAAGATGCTCTTCTCATTTGGATCGGCCAGTTTGTGCATCATGTAGGCGCCAACCACGAGGATGGTCTTCAGATTTTGATTTGTGGCCAGCAGCCCAGAAGCGATAGCCAGTCCTGTGGGAAACGAAGCGCAGGCGCATCCCACATCGAATGTTCCCGCCTTCCGTGCGCCGAGTTTATCCTGCAACACCACCGAGGTCGCCGGCGTAATGTAATCCGGCGAATCGGTGCCGAGAATGATCAGGTCCAGATCGGCGGCTGTGCGGTGCGCATCAGCCAGTGCCTTCTCCGCGGCCTTCAGCGCCAGGTCGGACGTGGACCATCCCTCCGGCGCGTACCACCGCTTGCGAATTCCCGTGCTGGCCTCCATCTTGTCCACAAAGCCGGGCTCATGCGCCAGCCGCTCTCGCAGCATGTCGTTGGTGACTTCGATCTCCGGAAGATAGGCTCCGGTGCCAATAATGTTTCCGTATCGCATCTGTGTTTCTCCTCTAATCAGCAGATTTCTGCTCAGGAATCTCCAGTCCCTAATCCCTAGTCCCTGGTCCCTGGTCCCTGTCCTTACGTTCCCAGCACAATGCCGCCATCGACCGAGAGCACAGCGCCATGCACGAATGCAGCCTCGTCGCTGGCCAGCCACGCATAAGCGTTGGCGATGTCGGCTGGTTCACCCAGACGGCCCAGCGGAGTATGGCCGCACATCCCTTCCAGCACCTTCTCCGGCATCGCCCGCACCATCTCCGTGGCAATGAAACCGGGAGCAATGGCATTCACGCGAATCTTGAACTTGCCCAGTTCGCGCGCCCATGTGCGCGTGAAAGAAATCACGCCGGCCTTGGTGGCCGCATAGTTGGTCTGTCCAAAGTTTCCGTACAGGCCCACTACCGAGGAGGCGTTCAGCACCACGCCGCCGCCGCCGCGAATCATGTGCGGAACAACCGCCCGCGTGCAGGCGAAAACGCCGCGCAGATTCACTGAAATCACTGCGTTGAAGGCTTCGTCGGTCATTGTGCCGGCAATCGCGCCGTCTTTCACCTTCACTAGCTGAGCGTCGCGGGTGATGCCCGCATTGTTCACCAGCACATCCACTCCGCCCCAGGCGGCCACTATCTCGCTCACCGCCTTTTCCACGTCGGCGGAGTTCGTTACATCCACCGGCGCAAAGCGGGCCTCCGCGCCCAGTGCGGCCAACTCCGCTACCCAGGCCGCTCCCGCTTCGGCCTTCACATCCCAGCCGGCCACGCGAGCTCCTTCTCTGGCAA